>JBBRDN010000037.1:0-26090 GCA_038203875.1 Verrucomicrobiota bacterium | reverse complement strand
CGGCCTGTTCCAGCCGCTCGGCGTGAAGGTGCAGAAGGGCGAGATCTACGTGGCCGGCCGCGACCAGATCACCCGCCTGAAGGACCTCAATGGCGACGGCGAAGCCGATCTCTACGAGAACTTCAACAACGACACCGTCGTCACGCCGAACTACCACGAGTTCGTCCTCGATCTGCACACCGATCCGCAGGGCAACTTCTACTTCGCCAAGGGCGCCCCGTGGGAACCGCTCGTCACGTCGCCCAGCCAGGGTTCGCTCTTCAAGGTCTCGGCCGATGGATCGAAGTCGGAAGTGATCGCAACCGGCTTCCGGGCGCCGAACGGCATGACCGTCGGACCCAAGGGCGAGATCCTCACCGGCGACAACCAGGGCCATTGGATGCCGTCCTCGAAGCTGAACCTCGTCAAGAAAGGCGGCTTCTATGGAATGGTGCCTTCGGCGCAGAAGGAACTGACCCTGCGTTATCCGGACGGCCGTGAGATTAAGACAAACCCGAGCCTTCCGGAAGAACGGGCCAAGCATGGATTCAAAGGCTGGGACAACCAGATGCCCATTCCCACCAGCTACGACCAACCGGTCGCCTGGGTGCCGATGCGCTGGGACAATTCCTCCGGCGGCCAAGTCTATGTCACCAGCAAGAGCTGGGGCCCTTGGTATGGTGCGCCGCTCTTCATGAGCTACGGCAAGTGCCTCCTCTACGGCGTGATGATGGACAACGTCGATGGCGTCGACCAGGCCACGCTCGTGCCCTTCGGCCTGAAGTTCGCCAGCGGCATCATGCGCGGGCGCTTCAACGAGAAGGACGGCCAGCTCTACGTCGCCGGCCTCAAGGGTTGGCAGAACTCGGCCTCCCGTGAAGGCGGCTTCTACCGGGTGCGCTATACCGGCAAACCCGCCCGCACTCCGGTCAAAACCCACGTCGCCGCCAACGGCATCGAGATCACCTTCAGCGACGCGTTGGACGCCAAGTCCGCGGCCGACGCCGCCAACTATGGTGTCGAGCTGTGGAACTACCGCTACAGCGGCGGATACGGATCCCCTGAGATCAGCGTGAAGACCCCCGGCAAGAACGGCCACGACTCGCTCGAGGTGAAGGGTGTCCGCCTTTCCGCCGACAAGAAGACCATCTTCATCGAGGTCGCAGGGCTCGAGCCCGCCAACCAGTTCTCCGTGAAGTATTCGCTGACTGCGGCGGACGGAGCCGAAGTGAAGTCCGAAGTCATCGGCACGATCCACAAGCTCGGCCAAGCGAAGAACTGATCCGGCCCCGCCTCATGACCATCCACAAGTCCATGCTCGTGCCCATCGCCGTTCTGGCGATGGGTCTCTCCTCCACCTCCGTCGTCGCGGCCCAGGCCCCCAAGAAAGCCGCCGGCAACGACGAGCGGATGATGGAGACGGCCCGCAAGTTGATGGTCAAACAGCCGCGCCCGGCCCGCGCGGAACTTCCCGCAAGCGTCCTGCCCTTGAAGTTTATCCAGAGCGAGCGGATCGCCTTCGTCGGCAATTCGCTGGGCGAACGGATGAACCTCTTCGGCAACTTCGAGACGCTGCTCCACTCGCGTTTCGGAAAACAGGAGCTGGTCGTCCGCAACTTCGCCCGGCCCGCCGACGAGGTCTCCTTGCGTCAGCGCCCGAACGACTACACCAAGCTGGATGATCCGCTGACGGCCTTCGGACCGGACACGTTCATCTGCTTCTTCGGCTTCAACGAGTCGTTCGCCGGCGCGGAAGGCGTGGCCAAGTTCAAGGCCGACTACGCGAAGTATGTCGACGAGATGTCGTCGAAGTATCCGCGTGACGACAACGGCCAGAAGCCGCGCTTCATCATCGTCTCGCCCATCGCCTACGAGGGCGCGACCGACGGGTTCCTGCCCGATGGCAAGAAGGAGAACGCCAGCCTCAAGCTCTACGCCGCGGCCGCGCAGGAGTTCGCCAAGGAACGCAAGCTCGCCTTCATCGACCTCTTCGGTCCGACCACCCAGCTCTTCAACCAGAAGACCGGCCTGCAGTTCACCACCGATGGTTTCAAGCTCAACGAAACCGGCGACTTGGAAATCTCCCGCCTTCTCGACCGTGGCCTCTTCGGCGGCGAGAACCTCGGCAAGCCCGGCGGCAAGGACTACGAGAAGCTCCGTGCCGCCGTGAACGAGAAGTCATGGGTCCATCTCCAGGACTACCGCATGCTCAACGGCTGGTATGTCTACGGCGGGCGTCGGACCTTGGACACCGAGACGTTTCCCCGCGAATACATCAAGATCCGCAACATGGCGCAGGTGCGCGACCGCTACGTCTGGGACGTCGCCCAGGGCAAGAGCGTGCCCGCCGAACCGGATGATTCGCAGACCGGCGACCTCTTCACCCCCGCGACCGGCTTCGGCACGAAGCGCTATTCCGAACCGACGGAGCTGAAGTATCTGACGCCCGAGGAAAGCATGAAGACCATGACCGTCCCGGACGGCATGGAGGTCCAGCTAATCGCCAGCGAACGGGAGTTCCCGCAGCTCGCGAAGCCCGACCAGATCGGCTTCGACAACAAGGGACGCCTCTGGGTTTCGTGCATGCCCACCTACCCCCAGTGGAAGCCCGGCGCCAAGAAGCCGTCGGACCGCCTGCTGATCTTCGACGACATCGGAGCCGACGGTAAGGCGAAGAAGATGACCGTCTTCTACGACAAGCTCTCCTGCCCGACCGGTTTCGAGTTCTGGAACGGAGGCGTGCTTGTGGTCGATGAACCGAAACTGATCTTCCTCAAGGACACCGACGGCGACGACAAGGCCGACGTGGTCGTGCAGATCAGCGACGGCTGGGCCACCGACGACACCCACCACACCATCGGCGCGTTCGAGTGGTCCAACGGCGGCCTGCTCCACATGCTCGAAGGCGTCTCACTTTCCACGGCGGTCGAAACCCCGTGGGGACCGATGCGCCGCCAGAACCGCTCCGGCGCCTACGTCATGGACCCGCGCACATTGAAGCTCCGGCACTTCGTCACGCCCGGCTACGGCAACCCGTGGTGCTACGTCTTCAACTGGTGGGGCCAGGGCATCGTCGGCGACGGCACCACGCCCCAGCAGCATTGGGACACGCCGCTTTCCGGCGCCGAATACAACGGCCGTAAGGGCCTCAACACCGTGTTCGACGGCGAAGGCATGCGCCCGAACGTCGGGACCGAGTTCCTCTACTCGCGCCACCTGCCGGACGACATCCAGGGACAGTTCATCTTCGCCTGCGTCATCAACATGAACGGCCTGACGCGCTTCGAGGTGCGCGACGACGGTGCCGGCTACAAGGGGAATCGCCTCAAGCGGCCCGTCGACGGCAAGCAGGTCCCGCATGATCTCCTCGTCAGCACCGACAAGAACTTCCGCCCCACCGATCCGCAGATCGGACCCGATGGTGCGGTCTACTTCGGCGACTGGCACACGGCTCTTCTCGGCCACATGCAGTATTCCCAGCGTGATCCGAACCGCGACCACCAGCACGGCCGCGTCTACCGGCTCGTGAACAAGAACAAGCCCCTTCTCAAGCCCGTCACGCAGTTCGGAAAATCCATCCCCGAGCTTCTCGAACAGCTCAAGGAATACGAACCCCGCACCCGTTACCGCGCCCGCCGCGAACTCTGGGACCGCCCGGTCAAGGACGTCGTCGCCGGTGCGAAGAAGTGGGTCGCCGGACTCTCCGAAAGCGATCCGCAATACGACCACCAGCTCTGCGAAGCCCTGTGGGTTCTCCAAGGCCACCACGCCGTCGACGAAGGCCTGCTCAAGAAGGGGCTCTCCGCGAAGACCGGCGAAGCCCGTGCCGCCGCCACCCGCATCCTTGCCGACGAATGGGAATACTTCCCGAATGCGATGGCCCTAATGAAGACGCAGGCGAACGATTCCTTCGCACGCACCCGCGTGGAAGCCGTCCGCGCGTTCAGCTTCGTCCGCACGCCGGAGTCCGTGGAGGCGGCCCTGCAGGCGGTGAATCAACCCATGGACTACTGGGCCAACTACACCCTCGATGCCACGCTCGGGGCCTTGGAACCGGTGTGGAAAGGACCGTTCCAGGCGGGAACCATCGCGAGGTCAAATCGCAAGGGCCTCGAACTGCTCACCGAGATGGCCAACGCCAGCAAGCCCGAAGGCGCCGCCGCCGCCGCTCTGAGAAAACTGGTCGCGGGCGGGGTTCCCCAGCGTCAGATACAGCAGAGCTACTCGACGATCGCCAAGGCCCGCGGCAGCGCCGACAACGGAAAGGCCATCTTCCGCCGCATCTGCGCCGCCTGCCATAAGTTCGGGGGCGAAGGCATCGACTTCGGCCCGGACATGAACGGCGTCGCCACGCGTCTGAAGCGCGAGGAGATCATCGAGTCCCTCATCGAACCGAACGCGAAGCTGGATCCCAAGTTCATCACCACGAACGTCGAGACCAAGAACGGCGATGCGCTCACCGGCTTTGTCATCGCCGAGGATACCACCAGCGTGACGCTCCGCATCGGCGGCGGCTCCAGCCAGAAGATAACCAAGGCCGACATCGCCAAACGCGAAGACCTGAAACAGTCGTCCATGCCGGAAGGCTTGGCCGGCACCATGTCGCCCGGGGAATTCCTCGACGTCGTCGAGTTCCTCTCCAGCCTCAAGTAGCGGCCGGAAATCGCTCGATCACAGCAACAGCCCCTCCTTAATTGGCGGGGCTGTTTTGCTTTCTATGGATCACCTCGAAACGCGAATCTCCTGTTTGGCAGGACGGGGAAGGGAGATCGCGAAGAAGGAAACTGGTGCCCCGGGCCGGACTTGAACCGACAACCAATTCATTAAGAGTGAACTGCTCTGCCATTGAGCTACCGAGGCACGACAGGTGGCAGATACAGCCGAAATCCCCGACCGTTGTCAACAGGCTGTTCTCATCCAGCTTCCACCTCCAATCGCCCTCTCCGCCGCGTTCCTTCTCCTCCCGGTCCAGGCGTGGTTTCAGGCTGGCTTTCGGCCTCCATCTCAACGAATTCAACTCCAGCCAGCCCCAGCCTCCCAACACCATGTCGTCACCCACTCCACGCAGTCGTAAGCCCGCTGCAGTCCAAGCCGCCTACCGCCTCGCCCACGAACGTTACGCCGCCTTGGGTGTCGATGTGGACCGCGCACTCAAGGCGCTCTCCACGATTCCCGTCTCCCTGCACTGCTGGCAGGGCGATGACGTCGGCGGCTTCGAGAACCTCGGCACCACCCTTGGCGGCGGACTTGCCGTCACCGGCAACTATCCCGGCAAAGCCCGCACGCCCGACGAATTGCGAACCGATCTCGAGAAGGCTCTCTCGCTCATCCCGGGCCAACACCGACTGAACCTCCACGCCATGTATGGCGAGTTCAGTGGGAAGAAGGTCGACCGCGATGAAATCGAGGCCACCCACTTCCAGGGTTGGATCACCTGGGCCAAGTCGAACGGCCTCGGTCTCGATTTCAACCCGACCTGTTTCGCCCATCCGAAGGCGGCTGACGGCTTCACGCTCTCGCATCGCGACAAGGGTATCCGTCAGTTCTGGATCGAACACTGCCGCCGTTCCCGCGAGATCGGCGCGGCCATGGGCAAGGCACTCGGCACGCCCTGCGTCGCGAACGTCTGGGTTCCCGATGGCTTCAAGGACACGCCCGCCGACCGCGAGGGACCACGCGAACGCCTCGCCGCTTCGCTCGATGAGGTTTTCAAGAAGCCGCTTGCCGCCAAACACAATCTCGACGCCGTAGAACCCAAGCTCTTCGGCATCGGCGCGGAGAGCTGCACCGTCGGTTCACACGAGTTCTACCTCGGCTACGCCATCACCCGCCGCAAGCTGCTCTGCCTCGACGCCGGCCACTTCCATCCCACTGAGAGCATCGCCGACAAAATCTCCAGCGTGCTGCTTTACGTCCCTGAGATTCTGCTCCACGTCAGCCGCGGCGTGCGCTGGGACAGCGACCACGTCGTCACCTTCACCGACGAACTCCCGGCCATCGCCCGTGAGGTCATCGCCAATGGGCATGCGGGGCGCGTCCACCTGGGTCTCGACTATTTCGACGCGAGCATCAACCGCATCGCCGCGTGGGTCATCGGCACGCGCAACCTGCAACGCGCTCTGCTCCTAGCGCTGCTCGAACCGCCCGCCATCCGCGCCGCCGAATTCGCCGGAGACAACACCGCCCGCCTCGCCCTCCAGGAAGAAGCCAAGTCGCTCCCCTCCGGGGCCGTGTGGGATTACTACTGCGAAACCAATGGCGTCCCCGTCGGCGAAGCGTGGCTGGCGGAGGTGAAGGCGTATGAGAAAAATGTTCTGAGCAAACGCGGCTGAAATGAATCAGATGGAGGACATAGAGTGAACGGTGAACAATACCCTCGGGAACGAAAGCTCTGGCCAAAGTGGAAGTGGCTTCTGGCCGGACTGGGGGTGTTTGTGATGTTCATCGTCATTTTATGTGGGGCGGATGCCGCTGGAGACCGGACGGCACAACGATTTGAAGCCGTTCTGCAACTCAAGTTTCCGACTCAATCGAAGATTGTCGGCATCCATCGCGACATCGCAGGATTCGACGGATCTAAGTCATGGCTTGTTGAACTTGATTTGAACACTCCGCGAGGGTGGGAGTCATCGCCGCAGTTCGATGAATGTCCATCCAATGAAACAAGAGGCGCTGATTACGAGTTCATTAGTGGGATCGTCTGGAATGAGTTTCCTGAGATGAAGTCACGATTCCTGCGGCCAAGAATTTGGCGAGGTGGGCGCGAAGGAAACTGCTACATCGTCGCTAGCGACGACGGCCGGTTGACGTGGTTTCACTACTTCAGGACGTAAAGTTTGACTGCTCCTTTGCTCCAACTCACCTCCGTCACCAAATCCTTCGGCGCGATGCGCGCGCTCAAGGGCGTGTCGTTCGACCTGCGGGCGGGCCGTAACTCAGCCACCAGTCTTTTCGAGGCCATCTCGGTGGCCTTGCCATTCATCTTCGACGGAAGCCATCTCACCGCAGCAGAGCTGCGCTGGGAAAGATTGCCGCCGATTCCTGCGACGATTGGCGTGGCCGGTTCGTATGCCGGCGTGAGCGATGGAGCCTTGCTGGTGGCGGGCGGCGCGAACTTCCCGGGCAGGAAGCCGTGGGAAGGCGGGACCAAGGTCTGGCAGGACGACGTCTTCGTGTTGGAGACGCCGGCTGGACCATGGATGTCCGCCGGAAAGCTCCCGCTTCCGCTCGGCTATGGCGCCGCGCTGACGCATCCGCTCGGGCTGGTTTGTATCGGCGGCAGCGGACCGGATCGCCATTCTCCCAACTCGTTCATCCTTCGCTGGTCCGCCGAGAAGCTTACGACCATTACCCTGCCCGATCTGCCCGAGCCCCGGGCAAACCACTGCGGCGGGTTGCTCGGCGACACTGCCTTCATCTTCGGCGGCGCGTCCACGCCGGGCGCGTCCAATGCCATGAACTCGCTGCTTTCCCTGAACCTGACGAAGCCACAGTCGGGTTGGCAAACCCTTGAACCCCTGCCCGGTCCCGGACGCATCTTCGCGACTGCCGGAACCCAGGGAGGTTCTCTTTATGTCTTCGGCGGAGCCGCCTTGATTCCGGGAACGAACGGAAAGCCCGTCCGCCAGTGGCTCCGCGACGCGTGGCGTTACACTCTCGGCAAAGGTTGGGGCCGACTTGCTGATCTGCCACGTCCCGCCGTGGCCGCTCCATCGCCCGCGCCGTTGGTCGATGGACGACTGCTCATTCTCGGCGGAGACGACGGCACACAGGTCGCGACCGCTCCGACGAACCACACCGGATTTCGTCGCGACGTGCTGGCCTACGATCCAAAGGCGGACCAATGGGCGACGGTGGACAACCTGCCCTTCGCCAATGTGACGACGTCCGCCGTGGGCTGGCAGGACCGGATCGTGGTTCCCAGCGGCGAAATCAAACCGGGAATTCGTTCCCCGGAGGTTTGGTCGACCGTCGTGCGATGAAGTGCTGACGGCATAGAGACACTTCCCTACGATCCACAGCCAATGCCCCCGGACTCCCGACAGCTCACGCGCTTTGCCTGGCTTGTGGTCGCGTTGCTGGTTCCCGTGGCGCTGCTCAACTACCTCGACCGCCAGATGCTCGCGGCGATGAAGTCCTCGATGGTCGCGGACATCCCCAGCATCGCGAACAAGGCCGACTGGGGCCTGATCCTCGGTTCCTTCAAATGGGTCTATGCGCTGCTCAGCCCCGTCGCGGGCTACATCGCGGACCGGTTCAGCCGGCGTTGGGTCATTGCCGGAAGCCTCTTCACCTGGTCGGCCACGACCTGGCTCACGGCGCACGTGACGACGTTCCACGAACTCATCGCCAGCCGCGCGCTCATGGGCATCAGCGAGGCCTTCTACATTCCGGCCGCACTGGCGCTCGTCACCGACTACCATGTCGGCCAGACGCGCTCGCGGGCGGTCGGACTGCACCAGATGGGAATCTACGCGGGCCTGATCCTCGGCGGTTTCGCGGGCCATGTGGCGGACACCCCGACGCTTGGCTGGCGTTGGGCGTTCACCACCTGCGGCATCATCGGTGTGATTTACGCGGTGCCCCTGTTGCTGCTGCTCCGCGACGCGCCTCGTTCTGCTGGGCAAACCAAGTCCCAGTCGCCCAAGTCGGCCGCAGGCGAACTGTTGGGGAACCGGAACTTTCTCCTGCTTGTGCTCTACTTCACCCTGCCCGCGATCGCCGGTTGGGTGGTGAAGGATTGGATGCCGGACATCCTCAAGGAGAAGTTCCACCTCGGCCAAGGCAAGGCCGGTGTCGTCGCCATGTTCGTCCACCCGGCTTCCATTGTCGGCGTCGCGCTCGGAGGGTTCCTCGCCGACCGCTGGATGAGGCGCTCGCAACGTGGCCGGATCTACGTCAGCGCGATCGGCATGGTGCTGTTCCTGCCCGCGCTCTTCGCCGTGGGCAACGCCTCGGTCCAAACGACGGCCATCGTGGGTCTGGTCGTGTTCGGCCTGGGCTGGGGTTTCTTCGACTGCAACAACATGCCCATTCTCTGCCAGATCGCCCGCCCCGATCTCCGTGCCACCGGCTACGGCCTCATGAATCTCGTGAGCATCAGCTGCGGCGGTTTCGGCGACTGGGGCTTCGGGGCCTTGCGCGACCAAGGCGTTCCTCTCAACCTTATTTTCGGCGCGTTCGCGGGCCTGGCGCTGCTTTCAGTGTTCATCGTCCTGATGATCCGGCCACGCTCGATTGAATCCGCGAAACCAACCACCTGACCCTCATGTCCGCCAGCCAATCCAAGCGACTCTCCGGCCTCGTCGCCGCCACGCACACGCCGTTCAACACGGACGGCTCGCTCAATCTTCAGGCTGTTGAGAAGCAGGCCGAGCATCTTCTCCACACGGGAGTGGACACGGTCTTCATCGGCGGCACCACCGGCGAGAGTTCCTCGCTCACTCTCGACGAACGCCGCGCCCTGGGACGACGCTGGTGCGAGGTCGGCCGGGGCGGCGCGATGAAGGTGATCGTCCATGTGGGGAGCAACTGCCTCGCCGATTCGCGGGTGCTCGCCGCCGAAGCGGAGTCCCTCGGTGCCGTCGCGATCTCCGCCGTGGCACCGAGCTACTTCAAACCCCGCTCACTCGATCTCCTCGTCGCATCGTGCGCCGAAATCGCGTCGGCTGCACCCAACACCCCGTTCTTCTATTACGACATCCCCGGACTGACCGGCGTCGCGTTCTCCATGGCTGAATTTCTCGGCGTGGCGGCGCCAAGGATTCCGAATTTGGCGGGGATCAAGATCTCCAATCCCGATCAGATGGCCTTCACCGAATGCCTCCACGTCGACGCGGGAAAGTGGCAGCTCCCATGGGGCATCGACGAAGCCCTTTTGGCTGCGCTGGCATTGGGCGCGACCAGCGCAGTCGGCAGCACCTACAACTTCGCGGCGCCACTCTACAACCGCCTGATCGCGGCCTTCGCACGCGGAGACCTGGCGACGGCCCGTGAGGAGCAATGGCGCAGCGTGCAACTGGTGAAGCTTCTGAGCGGCTTCGGCTACATGGGTGCGGCCAAAGCCACGATGGCCATGCTCGGTGTCGATGTCGGCCCGGCGCGGCTGCCCAATGGAACTCTCACAGACGACCAACGCAAATCTCTCCGCACCGCTTTGGAGAAGCTCGGTTTCTTCGACTGGGTCCGCCTTTGATCACGCCATGAAACACCCTTTCGCCGCTGGTCTGCTCGGTATGGCCTGCGCATCGGCGTTCGCCGCGGAACCGGAGTTCCACGATGTCTTCACTTCCAAGTCGGAAGGCTACACGCAGATCCGCATCCCGGCGGTTCTTGTGACCAAGGCGGGTTCGGTGCTCGCGTTTGCTGAAGGCCGGCAGAAGCCAAGCGACCAGTCGGAGAACGACATCATCATGAAACGCAGCTCCGATGGCGGTCGCACCTGGAGCGCGCTGCGTGTGCTGCATGACGACGGGGCCAACTCGCTGAACAATCCCACCGTGGTGCAGGAACGGGAGAGCGGACGAATCTTCGTCTGGTATCAGCGCATTCCCGCGCATCTCAAGGAACACAGCGCCGGAACGGCGACGGGGCTCGACGGAGCGAACATCTACCGGAACTTCATCCTGACCTCGGACGACGACGGAAACACGTGGGCCGCTCCGCTCGATGTCACGCGAACCACCAAACGCGCGACCAACGCGACTACCATCGCGAGCGGGCCCGGCATCGGGATCCAGTTGACGCGTGGCGCGCACAAGGGCCGGCTGATCGTTCCGTTCAACGAGGGGCCCTACTCGTTCTGGAACAACTACGCCGTCTACAGCGATGACCGTGGCGCGACATGGACGTTCGGCGACAACGTTCCCGGTGCGTTCGTGCCGGACGCGAAACTTGGGCGACGCAGCCAGATCAACGAAGTGCAGATGGTCGAATTGAGCGATGGATCGGTCGGATTGAACTCTCGCCAATTCGCCGCAGCGAAGGTCCGCAAAGCCTCCACCAGCAAGGACGGCGGCGCGACGTGGTCACAGGTCGTGGACGTTCCGGCCCTGCGCGACCCAAGCTGCAACGCAAGCGTCCTCCGCTACTCGTTCGACGACGGTGGATCCGGCTCCGTTCTCTACAGCGGCCCCGATGCGATGATCCGTTCGAACGGAACCATCCACCTGAGCCGCGACGACGGTGCAACCTGGCCGGTGAAGCGCGTCCTGTGGCCGGGCAGTTTCGCCTACAGCGTCCTTACCCGCTTGCCCGACGGCACGATCGGCTGCCTCTTCGAGACGGACAACTACGGCCGAATCGTCTTCGCGCGGTTCACGAGCGATTGGCTTACCGCCAAATGAAAAAGGCGGCGAACCCGGGTTCGCCGCCTTGGCCGAAAGCGCTTTGACCGCTCAGTCCAGTTTCTTGATCTGCACGTTGCGGAAGGCCACGGGGTCGTTGTGGCCGGCGAAGCCGAAGTGCCCGCTCTTGCGGTCACGACCGGGGTGCGGGCTCTTGGCCATGAACGTCGTCGGATCGATCTTCGAGAGGTCGGTGTCGAGAATGACGAAGCCGTTCAACTCGACCTTGATGGTGGAGCCTTTGACGGTCACTTCCTCGAAGTTCCATTCACCGATCGGATGCTGGTAACCGCGCTGGGCCGCGGCCATGCCGTAGGCGGAGCCGTGGGCCTGACGCGGATCGATCTTGCTCTTGGTCGCCTGCTCGTAGTTTTCATCGAGCACCTGGAGTTCGCACATTCCCTGGTAGGCGGTGTCGCCCGTGCCGGGATAACGGATCGCGAGCCCGTTGTTGCCGCCGGGAGGGAGCTTGAATTCCACGCGCGCCACGAAGTCGCCAAACTGCTCCTTGGTGAAGATGGTTCCTCCCTTCTTGGGTTTGCAGACAACCGCCCCGTCGACGATCTCGTAGTTGTCGACTGGGCCGTCCCATCCGGCGAAATCCTTGCCGTTGAAGACCGGCTTGAAGCCAGCGGATCCTTTTTCTTTGAGGATCTTGGCCGCCTCGGTGGCTCCGATCTCGCGGATGAAGACGTTCTTCCAGCGGATCTCGTTGCCGTGGGTCTGCAGCAGGATCGGGCCGCGGGCGGGGATGGAGGTTTTGCGGTCGTAGTAGTTCTCCAAGATCGCATGGTCGACGACCATTTTGCCGTTGAGCCAGACGCTGACGCGCGCGCCGACCATCACGATGCGGAACGAGTTCCATTGGCCGAACGGTTTGTCGGCCAGCACGGAGGGATCTTTGCCCGGAGCGCCGGGGCTGTTGTTCCACAGACCACCGCTGCCCTTGTCGGCACCGAGGTTGAACTTGGCCTTCTCTGTATAGTCCCATATCTGCACCTGTGGAACACCGCGCAGGTAGATGCCGGAGTCGGCGAGGGGGACGGTCCGGTAGTCCACCAGCAGCTCGAAGTCTCCGTAATCCTGCGTCGTGGTGGCGAAGCGGCCATGCCCGTCATTGACCAGGTCGCCGTTCTCGACGCTCCAGTGCTTCAGCATGTCGGCGGTCCACTCCGCGTCCTGCTTGGCGCGCTTGTCCGGGTCCATGGCGAGATACTTCCGGTGGTCGAATGTGTCGCCACCGCGCCAACCGTTCAGGTCTTTGCCGTTGAAGAGGGCCTTGAAGCCGGCCGGCGGTTGGTTGGGTTGCTGGGCCGTGACGCAGCCGACGAGTCCGAAGCAGACCAGTGCCAAAGCGGCGGCATGGTTCCGCAACGAGGATATTGGGGCGAAGTTCATATGGATTTGGGTAGCCGTTGGGCGGACACGGGTCAAGCCGACGGACTCTCGCGCGCAAATTTTGTCCCAGGTGCCCGAACACGCGGAGCGTTCACTCGTCGGACTTTTGCGATGGATTGAGCAGCGAAAGGTCCCGGAGAAGGTCTGGATCCGCTTCGACCCGGCTTTCAGAGTCATTCATCACCGCACCCAGAAGGCATCGCGGGCAAAGACCGTGGAAACGCTCGGGACTCAACGGCAACCCGCATCGTGGGCAGGCGACGCTTACATTGGAACGATCCGGACTCATCCACCGGAACAAGCGCGGATCGTCGCGCAACCTTACCGATTTCCACTGGTCCAAACCGTCATGAGCGTGCGCATCTCGGCATCCACGTCGCCCTCCGAGCCGACGGTGCGGGCCACTTCGTGACGGATCAGATCGCGTAGTCGCGCCCGGAGCCGGTGCACCGCGACGGCAATCGTCCCGGTGCTCATCCTTAACTCGGCGGCAACCCTCGCATAACCGCCTTCGTCGTCGCCCGACAGGAACGGCTTCAACTGGTCGTAGGCCTGGACCTTCCCCTTCGCCTCGTGCTCCGCGCGCAATGCCGCCAGTGCGCGTTCAAGGATGGTTTCGGCCCAGCGCCGGTCGAACGCGGCTTCCGGAGTGCGCTCGGACGCGAGATCGGTTCCGCAGATCCGTTCCGCTTCCTCCGAATCCAACGAAAGAATCTGCGCGTGACCGCCTCGTTTCTGCGCCGAGCTCCGGCGTCGCTCGCTGACTAGGAAGTTCCTCAAGCCCGCCAACAGATATGTTCGGAAGCGCCCTTTCTCCGGGCCGACCGTTGCCAGGTCGTCCCGTTCGAGCAGACGCGCAAGAAATCCCTGGACCAGGTCCTTCGATTCTTCGGGAGTGATCCCGGTGCGCCTCAGATAGGCATACAGGGGTGACCAATAGGTCTGGCAAAGTGTCTCCAACGCCTGCCTCGAATCGGCGGTGATTCCGCCGGACGCCATCAGCACGACGCTCCAATGCGTCGTATCGAAAGCCTTCAGGCTGTCCGGCGCGTTCAAGGGCTCCCGTTTTGGCGTTGGATCAGTCACTGGGTTTGTTGGGGACTTTGTAACGGGCGATCGCCTTCGCGGCAATGCCACGACTGTCGCATCACATCGCCGCTCGGAACGCGGGAACGAAGTCTGGCGAGAATTTGGCTCGAATCCTTTCCAGCTTCTGGCACTTCGTCCCCGTGCCCCTTCCAGTTCGAATCATTCCGATCGCCCTCGAAGACGCGCGGACATGAACCCTCCGTTGCTTCAACTTACTGGAGTCACGAAGTCTTTCGGCGCCGTCCGGGCGCTAAGGGGGGTTTCCTTCAACCTAAAGGCCGGCGAGGTCCACGCGCTCCTCGGCGAAAACGGCGCGGGAAAATCCACCCTGATCAAGGTCATCACCGGCGCCCACCGACCCGATGGCGGCACGATCGCCATTACGGGCGTCGCCGTCGTGGATCTCACTCCGACCGCCGCCCAGAAGCTCGGGATCGCCTGCATTTACCAGCAGCCCGCTTTGTTCCCGGACCTCACCGTCGCGGAGAACATAGCGCTGCGGTTGGGTAGATCGCGTTTCTTTGATCGCATTAATTGGCGGGCCAATCAGTCCCGCGCGACGGAACTACTCGGCCGCATCGGGGCCGCCATCGAGCCCGATGCCGAGATCCGTTCGCTCTCGATGCCCGAGCAGCAGCTTGTCGAAATCGCCTGCGCCCTGGGAGCAGGGGCACGCATCGTCGTCATGGACGAACCGACGGCATCGCTTACGCAGCAGGAGCAGCAACTCCTGTTCGCCGTCATCCGCGATCTCCGCGCCAACGGCGTCGGCGTCATCTACATTTCCCATCGCTTGGATGAAATCTTCGCTCTCGCCGACCGCGTGACGGTGCTGCGCGACGGTGAAAGCGTGGGAACCAAGGACGTCGGCGAAATCGACGAAGCCGGACTTATCCGCCTCATGGTCGGACGCGAGGTGTCGCACATCTATCCACCTCCGGAGAGCGCACCCGGCGAAGTGGTCCTGTCGCTCAAGGACGTGGGCTGCACCGCCAGCGGCGTGAACCGCGTCACCCTCGATGTCCGCGCCGGCGAGATTGTCGGGTTAGCGGGATTGGTCGGCGCCGGCCGCACCGAACTGGGCCGCGTGCTCTTCGGCCTCACTCCCGCCGACTCCGGTGAAATCCGCCTGAACGGCCAACGCATTACCGTCCGCTCACCGCAGGAAGCCGTCGCCCACTCCATTGCCTACGTGCCGGAAGACCGCCGTCGCCACGGCGTCATTCTCGATATGCCCATCGCCGAAAATATGACGATGGCCATCCATCGCCGACTCTTCCCCGGCACCTGGCTAAACCTGAAGGCCGAGCGCAACCTCGCCCTCGACTTCATCCGCGATCTCGGTGTGAAGGCATTTGGACCTGAAGCGCCCGGCGTCAGCCTGAGTGGAGGCAATCAGCAGAAAGTCAGCGTCGCCCGCTGGCTGGCCACGAAGCCCAAGCTCCTCATCCTCGATGAACCCACCCAGGGCGTGGACGTCGGCGCGAAGAGCGAGATCCACCGGATCATCCGCCGTCTGACCCAAGAAGGCCTCGCCGTCCTGATGATCTCCGGCGATCTCCCCGAAGTCCTCGGCATGAGCGACCGCATTGCCGTCATGCGCGGCGGCACGGTCGTAGCGACGCTGCAGAGAGGTGCCGATGCGGGTGAGGTGATGACGGCGGCCTTAGGCCAGTCTGCGCAGGAGACCGCCGCGTGAGCCGTTATATCCGCGAACTCTCCGTCGTCGCCGGCCTCGGTTTGATCCTCGCAGCGTTGTCGTTCTTCGCTCCGGCCTTCTTCGCCCCTGCTCCCCTGCTCTCCCGCTTGGCCGCGGAAGTCCCGGCGCTGGTCGTGGCCTTGGGCATGGCCGTCGTCATGATCGGGCGGCACATCGACATCTCGGTCGGCTCCATCTTCGGGCTGACAGCCGTCCTGTGCGGCACCCTTCTGGCCAACAAGGTTCCCCTTCTCCTCGTCGTTCCGCTCGCAATCGTCGCCGGCGCAACTTTGGGAACGTTGAACGGCTGGCTCGTCGCCGGACTCGGCCTGCCGTCGATCGTGGTGACTTTGGCCACGATGGTTACTGGCCGCGAGCTTCTGAGCCTCTGGCAACAGGGCCGCTTCATTACCCTGCCCAACGGCGTGCAATGGTTCGGCCTAAGCCAGACGGCAGGTCAATGGACGTTGCTCATCATCGCACTATTGCTGGTGACGCTGCTGGCGTGGGCCTCGCGGCGACTCTCGGCCGGGCGTTTCGTTTATGCCGTCGGCAGCGATCCGGAAGCGGCTCGCCTTGCCGGCATCCGGCCAGGCGCGGTCACGTTCGGCTCCTTTGTGCTGCTGGGTGCTCTCGTTGGCTTCGCAGCCGTCTTGAACCTCGTCCAATCCCCGCAGGTCGATCCCAAGGCGGGCGGCGGCCTGGAACTGAAAGCCATCGCCGCCGCCGTCATCGGGGGCGTGGCGGTCACTGGCGGCCGCGGCCGACTCTGGGGTGTCTTCCTCGGCCTGCTGCTGCTGACCACCATCAATCCGGCGCTGACCTACCTGCACGTCGAGGCGTATTGGGAAAAGGCCATCCAAGGCACAGTCATCCTGCTGGCCGTGGAGGCGGATCGGTTTCAAGGCAAAGGAGCCGCCAAGTGAACACCGGCAAACCGTCCGCCTTTGTTCGCGCACGCTCTGAGCTGGTCCTGATGATTTTCCTCGTCGCGGAGCTGATCATTTTCTCCGCCTTCGGCCGCAACTTCCTTACGGCCGACAACCTCTCGAACATCGTCCGTCACTCGACCGAGATCGGTCTGCTCGCGCTGGTCATGATGCCCGTCATCCTGACCGGCGGGATCGACTTGTCCGTCGGATCGCTGCTTGGGCTGTGTGCGGTGCTGTTCGGCACGATGGTGCAGGATGCGGGACTGCCTCCGCTCGTCGCCGGTGGAATCACGCTCCTCATCGGAGGGCTGGCCGGAGGGTTCAATGCCCTTCTCATCACCCGGGTCCGGCTGCCCGCGCTCATCGTCACGCTGGGAACCTTCTCGCTCTTTCGTGGCTTGGCCGAGGCCATCACCAAGGGCACCGCCACCTACTCGAAGTTCCCGGAAAGCTTCCTCGCCCTCGGCAGCGCGACATTCATGGGCCTACCGGTGCAGGCGTGGATCTTCATCGTCATCGCGATGGTCGTCTGGCTGCTGGTCCATCGCACCACATTCGGCCGGTCATGGCGGGCTATCGGCTTTTCCCCGGAAGGCGCGCGTTACGCCGGCTTGCCGGTGGAACGCCGGATAGCCTTCGCCCATGTCATGGCCGGGATCGTCGCCGCGCTGGCCGCGATCATCCTCACCGCCCGCGTGACCCAGGCCCGCGCCGAAGCGGGCACGGGCTACGAACTCCTCGCCATCACCGCCGTGGTCCTTGGCGGGACGAGCATCTTCGGCGGCACGGGCTCAGTTCACGGCACGTTGCTCGGCGTGGCTTCCATCGCCGTGCTGACCAACGGCCTCTCCCGCATCCCGTCGATCATGGGCGTCTCGCGGGAACTCTCGGGCGTGCTGACCGGTGCTCTGCTGATTTTCGCCCTATCCAGCGGTGTGCTGATGAAGTTCTTGTCGGAGCGGCGGGCTCGTCGCCAGACTTCGCGCAATCCAAGCACCACCTCCAACGCATGAAACGCCTCCTTCCCTTCCTCGCTTGTGCCTCGTTCGCTTTTCTCATCGGCTGCGGCCAGTCCAGTTCCACCCCGCCTCCGGGAACCGCGCCGGCCGGCAAGAAGCTGAGCATCGCGCTCCTGCCCAAAAGCAAGGGCAACCAATACTTCGTCACCGTCAGGAAAGGCGCCGACAAGGCCGCGGCGGAACTCGGCGTGGAACTTCTCTTCGACGGTCCGACCAACACCGATCCGGCCAAGCAGAACGAGATCGTCGAGAACTGGATCACCCTCGGCGTCGATGTCATCGCGGCCGCCTGCGAGAACCGCGAAGGCATCGCCACCGCGCTGAAGAAGGCGCAGGCCAAGGGCATCAAGGTCTTGACCTACGATTCCGACACGATGCCCGACGCCCGGAGCTTCTTCGTCAACCAGGCCACCGCCCAGGGCATCGGCTACACGCTGATGGACACCGCCGCCAAGCTCTGCGGTGAAGAAGGCGAGTTCGCCATCATCACCGCCACATTGACCGCCGCGAACATGAACGAATGGCGCAAGAACATCGAAGCGCGCCTTAAGGAGAAGTATCCGAAGATGAAGCTCGTCGACACCAAGCCCTGCGACGACCAAAAGGACAAAGCCCAGCAGGAAACGGCCAACCTCCTCGGAGCCTATCCCGATCTAAAGTGCGTCATGGCCATCTGCTCCCCGGCCGTTCCCGGCGCCGCCGAAGCCGTCAAACAGGCTGGCAAGGCGGGCAAGGTGAAGGTCCTCGGCCTTGGCTTGCCGAACGAGAACAAGGCCTACGTGAAGTCCGACGTCACCCAGGCCGTGATCCTCTGGAAGGTGGAAGACCTCGGCTACCTCACGCTCCACGCCGCCACCGCCCTCGCCAAAGGCGATCTCAAGCCCGGCGCCACCAGTTTCAAGGCCGGTCCCTTGGGCGAACTGAAGATCGAAGGCACCGACATCCTCCTCGGCCAACCCTTCGTCTTCACCAAGGACAACATCGACCAGTTTGATTTCTGAGATGTCTCGGCCGCTTATCACACTCGTCGCCAAATTTTGCTTTGGCATCGGTCTCCTGGTGGGAACGACGATGGTTTTTGCCGCCACCACCGATCCGGCCGTTCCCGGCGACATGGTGTTCCTCGACAACGGACAAGTCCGGCTCGGCGTGAAGAAGTCGTCCGGCGCGGGCATCGCGTGGTTCTCGCTCACCGGCACGAACCGCAACCTGATCAACCACTGGGACCGCGGCCGCCTCATCCAGCAGTCCTACTATGGCGACACCGACGGCTCGCTTTGGAACAAACAGCCGTGGCGTTGGAACCCCGTCCAAGGCGGCGACTGGAAAGGCAAACCCGCCACCGTCCTCGAACTCAAAACCACCACGAACACGCTCTACGCCAAAAGCTGGGCGCGGCATTGGGCGGCGGGCGATGAACTGACCAACGTCGTCTTCGAGGAATGGATCACTCTCACCGGCAAGACGGCCCATGTGCGCTTCAAGATGACCTATTCGGGGGACCATTCGCATGGCGTCCACAACCACGAAATCCCCGCCGTCTTTGTTGCGCCCGATCTCGACACGCTGGTGCTTTACGCCGGAGACAAACCCTGGACCAACGACACGCTTCATCGCTCCAAACCCGGCTGGCCGAATGAAAGCTGCGCCATGACGGAGAACTGGGCGGCCTACGTCGGCACGAACGGCTTTGGCATCGGCGCCTATGTGCCGGTCGCGACCAACCTGACCTGCTACCGCTTCGGCGACGGCCGCGAGGACCACGGTTCCTGCTCCTACTTCGCGCCGCTGACCAGGTTCGCCATCACGCCCGGCAAGGTCTTCGAATACGATCTGCACCTCGCCATCGGCACGGTGGATGAGATCCGCGCCACGTTCGCCAAACTGCGGTAGGGCTGCGATGTTCCGTGGCCCTCACCACCCGTCCAACGCCGACGGCATTGGACGAAACATTGGGCGGCGGCTGCAGTGACCGACCTAGGATCATTTCTCCGAAGCTTTACCCGCCGTCACCTGCGGCGTTGAATCGCTGCACAATCCATGACGGACCAGATCTATCTCGGAATCGACATCGGCGCGGAGAGCGGACGTCTCATGGCTGGCCGTTGGAATGGACGCCGCATGGCCTTGGAGGAACTTCATCGGTTCCCGAATCCCGTGATCGCCATCGCGGGGACGCTGCGCTGGGACGTGTTGCGGCTCTGGCACGAGATCCAGCACGGGCTCGGCCTGGCCGCGCGCAGGTTCGGCTCGTCCATCGTCTCCATCGGCATCGACACATGGGCGCTGGATTTCGTCCTGCTGTCCGAAACCGACGAAGTCATCGGGCTACCCTATTGTTACCGCGACCCGAGGACGCGCGGGATGATGGAGATCGCGTTCCAGAAGGTTTCCAGACCCGAGATCTTCGCCGAGACCGGTCTCCAGTTCATGGAAATCAACACGCTCTACCAGCTCCTGGCCATGAAGCGTCGAAGTCCCGAACTGCTCAAGCTGGCCGAGACGTTCCTCATGGTTCCCGATTGGCTGAACTGGTGTCTCACCGGCGAAAAGGCCGTCGAGTTCACCAACGCCACGACCACGCAGTTCTTCAATCCCGCGAAGCGCATGTGGGCGACGGACATCCTGCACCGTCTCGGGCTGCCGACCCATTTCCTGCCGCGCATCATCGAACCCGGCACACGGCTCGGCGTTGTCACCGAAGCCGTCCGTGAACGCACCGGCCTCGGTCCCGTGCCCGTCATCGCGCCCGCCACGCACGACACGGGTTCAGCCGTCGCCGGTGTCCCGACGGAACTCTCCGGCAAACCCGGCTGGGCCTACATCAGCTCCGGCACCTGGTCCCTCATGGGCATCGAAGCCCAGCAGCCCGCTCTTTCGCCTTGGGCCGAGGTGCTCAACCTGACGAATGAAGGCGGCATAGAAGGCACTTGGCGCGTGCTGAAAAACATCATGGGCCTCTGGCTCGTGCAGCAGTGCAAACGCTCCTTCGATGCGGCGGGCGAACGTTTTGACTACGGCCATCTCACGCTCCTCGCCGGCGAATCCCCCGCGCTGCGTTCGCTCATCGATCCCGACGACAACCGGTTCCTCGCACCTGTCGACATGCCGGAGGCCATCCGCAGCTTTTGCCGCGAGAAGGGCGAACCCGTTCCGGAAGGCGCCGACCAGTTCGTCCGCTGCTGCCTCGACAGTCTCGCGCTGAAGTATGCCCACGTGCTCGGGCTTTTGGAGGAGCTTTCCAGCCGACGCATCGACGTCATCCACATCGTGGGCGGTGGATCGAAGAACGCCGTCTTGAACCAACTCACGGCCAACGCCTGCGACCGCACCATCGTCGCTGGTCCAACCGAAGCCACCGTCCTCGGCAATCTCCTCGTCCAAGCCAAGGCGGCCGGCGAACTCAAGTCCCTCGCCGAACTTCGCGCCGCCGTTCGTGCGTCGAGCGAGCTGCAGACTTTTGAGCCCGATCCGGCAACTCGCTCAGTCTGGGCCGAGGCGCGTGAGCGATTCGCCAAGTTGCTCCCGGCGCGCTGATCCGCATCATCACCCAGGCAATGATCCGCAAGGCATTCATCATGACCGTCCATCCCGGCCGCGAAGCCGAGTATGAACGCCGTCATTCGCCTATCTGGCCGGAGCTGGAAGCGATGCTGAAGGCCCACGGCGTGACCAGCTACTCCATCTTCCTCGACCCTGCCAGCCGGCAGCTTTTCGCCTACGCCGAGATCGAGGACGAAGCCCGTTGGCAGGCCATCGCTCGGACCGAAGTCTGCCGCCGTTGGTGGACCTCCATGCGCGAGCTGATGCCGACAAATCCCGACCACAGCCCCGTCGCCGTGGAACTGAAGGAAGTCTTCCATATCCAGACACCATGACCGTCACCCTCTTCATCCCGTGCTTCGTGGACCTGATGTATCCCAAGGTCGGCATCAGCATCGTCGAGATCCTCGAACGCCTCGGCCACCGCATCGACTATCCGGAGGACCTCACCTGCTGCGGCCAACCCGCCTTCAACTCAGGCTTCTGGGACGAGGCCCGCAAGGTCGCCCTGCCCGTCCTCGAGCGCCTGAAAAACGCCGAGGCCGTCGTCATCGCCTCCGGTTCCTGTGGCGCGATGCTCAAGGTCTTCTATCCGGAACTCTTCGCCGGCACGCCGCACGCCGACGCCGCCAATGAACTCTCGGCGAAGTGCTACGAGTTCTCCGACTTCCTCGTGACCAAGCTCGGCGTGACCGACCTCGGCGCGATCTTTCCGCACAAGGTCACCATCCACGACGGCTGCCACGGCCTGCGCGAACTCGGCCTGAAGAAAGGCGCCCGCCAACTTCTCGGCCAAGTGCGCGGCCTGGAACTGGTCGAGATGAAGGAAGCGGAAACCTGCTGCGGTTTCGGCGGCACCTTCGCAGCCAAGTTTCCGATGATCTCCACCGCCATGGGAGAAGTGAAATGCGCCTCCGCCTTCGAGACCGGCGCCGACTACATCGTGTCCAACGACTCCAGTTGCCTCATGCAAGTCCAAGGGCTGCTGAGCAAGCAGGGCAGCGGATTGAAGACGATTCACTTGGCGGAAGTTCTAAACTCAAAAGCCTGATGCCGGATGCCTGATTCCGGATACCGGATGAAGACCTCGAAGCGGAAATTGCGATGAACTCGATTAACTACGGCGACTATACCGCGTCCGGAGACGCTACGGCGCTTCTGTTGAACGACTCGGACAAACCGATGGGTTACCGGGATCTCCAGATTTGGCAGCTCGCGCGGGATATGACCGTGACAGTCCACCGGATGACCTTGGAAAAGCTTCCTCGATTCGAGCTGCATGAAGAAGGCAGCCAGATCCGTCGCTCCGCGAAATCCGTTCGATCCAACATTGTCGAAGGCTTCGGTCGGCGTCGCTACAAGCAGGATTTCATAAAGCACCTCGTCTATGCCGAAGCTTCCTGCGACGAAACCCGCGATCACCTCGACACCCTTTTCGAGACCGGTTCCCTGACCGACCGTTCACTCTACGATCCGCTTTGCCAGCAGCTCGGCGAACTCGCTCGAAAGATCAACCGCTTCATCGCCGCCGTGGAACAAAACCACCAAAGCCCAAAATGAACGCCCCGATTTCACCGTTCGCTTCCTTTCGCCACCATCCGGTATCAGGAATCAGGCATCCGGCATCGTCCCCTTTCTCCCCATGACCACCGAAGTCCAAGAATTCAAACAGCAGGCCACCAAAGTCGCCGCCGATCTCCGCCACCGGAAGCACATCCAGACCGCGCTCGGCAAATACGAGGTCGCCCGCGACAAACGCAAAGGTGCCTTCCAGAGCTGGAGCGAAGCCCGCCAGGTCGCCGCCGAGACCAAGTGGGACGCCATCAACCATCTCGACGAACACCTCGTCTCCTTCGCCGACAAGCTCGAAGCCCGCGGCACCAAGGTCCATTGGGCCACCACCGCCGCCCAGGCCCGCGACATCATCCTCGGGATCATCAAATCCAAGAACGCCCGCTGCATCATCAAATCGAAGGCGATGACGGCGGAAGAAATCCACCTCAACGCCGCCATGGAGAAGGCCGGCTTCGAGGTCGTCGAATCCGACCTCGGCGAATACATCGTCCAACTCCGCCAGGAACCGCCCTACCACATCGTCTTCCCGGCGATGCACCTCACCCGGCACGACATCAGCGACCTCTTCGAGAAACATCTCGGCAGCGCCAAGACCGACAGCCCGGAGGAACTCACCATGATCGCCCGGCGCGCCCTCCGTGAGAAATACATCACCGCCGACGTCGGCATCACCGGAGCCAACTTCGCCATCGCCGAGACCGGCATGGTTTCCATCACGGAAAACGAGGGCAACGCCCGCCTCACCTCCGCGCTGCCCAAGACGATGATCTCCCTGCTCGGCATCGAGAAGGTGCTGCCACGCATGGCCGATCTCGCCCTCTTCCTGCCGATGCTCGCCACCGCCGGCGCCGGCCAGCCCATCACCTGCTACAACACGATGTATGGTGGTCCGCGCCAGCCCGGCGAAGCCGACGGCCCCGAGGAATACCACGTCGTCCTCATCGACAACCGCCGCACCGAACTCCTCGCCGATCCCGAACAGCGCGACGCCCTCCACTGCATCCGCTGCGGCGCGTGCCTGAATGTCTGCCCCATCTTCAAGAACGTCGGCGGCCACACTTACGGCACCACCTACAGCGGCCCCATCGGCAGCGTCATCACGCCGCACCTGCGCGGATTGCAGAACTGGAAACACCTCTCCTATTCCTCGTCCCTCTGCGGCGCCTGCACCGAAGCCTGCCCGGTGAAGATCAACCTCCACCACCACCTCCTGCACAACCGCCGCAACTCGGTGAACCAAGCACCCGACCCGCAGGAACGCGTCGCCTTCAAGCTCTTCGCCTGGGGCATGACCAGCCCCGGCCTCTACGCCGCCGGCAAGAGCGTCGCCCGCTGGCTCGCCCCGCTGCACAAGCTGGTGATGGGAACCTTCCTCGACCCCGCCAAATCCTGGACCAAAACCCGCGACCTCCCGCCCATCGCCGAACAGACGTTCAAGGAGTATTGGAAGAACAGGCAGTGACCGTCGAGTGCAAGACAAACCGTTTCACTTCAAATGAACTCAAACGAACGCAGATCTGAAATAGTGGTCCGTGCGAGACTTCTCCTTGGGACGCTCGGAGCCGCATCTTTGCTCCTTTCGTCTGGATGTCGAACATCACGTCCCGTTGAAGGGATGGACCTTGGTCTAAAAGCGAGTGTCGCGAAGGCATATGTGGTATTGAAGGAAGAGCCCATCCCCACTCCGAACATCAATCCGTTCGCGGGCGATGACGAAAAACAAAAGGCCTACCTGACTGGGTTCAGAGAAGGTTGGGATTTCGCGATCAGAGGCGACATTTTGTTTGCTCTGCACTCTACACCCTACGGTCTATCAAAGAATCTCATTCAGCCTTGGAACGAAGGCTGGAAACTTGGAACAGAGCTTGGAGGCGACAGACTCATGGCCCAGCTGCATCTGGGGCAGACCAAGGTCCAAGAGAAGTAATGATCGATTCGACCCTTCTTCCGACTGTGTCCATCTGTGGTTGCCCTCCTCGCCAATGATTGAACGCGTCCACCCAGCCCAACCCGAAGGGTTGGCAGCCATTAGCCGGAGGTCGAGGAGCGCACCGCGCGACGACACCCCCGGTTCGCCGCCCAACCGTTCACGACCCCGGCGGGGTCGCAGCCCAGCCGCAGCGCGGCGAAAGAAAGTTGCCCACAGCGTGAGCTGTGGGTTCACCGGTCCCTTCGAATCAAGCCCCGGCAGGGGCGACAGACTCGTTCGCCCATACGGGGCTCGCTCAGTTTTGAACGCGGTCCCACAGCTCACGCTGTCGCCTACGTTCTTCCGCGCCTCCGGCGCTTCTCACCTGTTCCGCGTCCATCCGCGTTTTCTGCGGTTAACCTCCCTTTCCCCCCATGACTGAACGCGACAAAATCCTCGGCCGCATCCGTGAAGCCCTGACCATTTCCGCCCCTCCGCCCGCCGAACACGGACCGGAGACGCACCATCTCGCGGGACATCCCATCCAGTTCGCCCCACGCCCCGCCGCCACCAACGCCCGCGAATGGCTGCCGAAGGTCGGCGCGACGTTCGATGAACAGGTCGCCCAGTTCCGCGCTTGTTCCGAGGACCTCAAGACCGAGTTCATCGTCGCCGGTTCGATGGACGAGTTGCCGCAAATCCTCGGCGACATCCGCCAGCGCGAAGGCTGGAAACAGGCCGCCGCCCACAACGGCGAACTGGCCGAAGCCGCGGTGCAGACGCTGGCCTTGCCCACGCTCAAGGTCGATGGCGGCTACAACGTCCGCGATCTCGAACGCTGCGATGTCGGCATCACCGAATGCGACGCGCTCGTGGCCCAGACCGGCACGCTCGTCGTCACCTCGCGCAGTTCGGGTGGCCGCGCCCTATCCGTCCTGCCGCCGCACCACCTAGTCATAGCGCGGCGTTCCCAGCTCGTGCCCGACCTCCCGGCCGCCTTCGAGCTGATCCAGCAGCGATACGGCAAAGATTATCCCAGCATGATCTCGCTGGTGACCGGCCCCAGCCGCACCGGCGACATCGAACGCATCCTCGTCCTCGGCGCCCACGGCCCCAAGAAGCTGACGGTGGTGATGGTTTGAAGAGCCCAGCGGCGCAATTTCAAGGTGGGGCGGGCTTCCAGCCTGCCCCGTGCTGACAAGTGGTCCCGGATCGGCGGGCGCGCTTATCCGCCCGCACTGTTTGATTCCAATCCGGCAACGCCGTGGGCAGGCAAGATGCGCTGTCCTACCTTGCACACGCCTCTGTATCTGCATCGTCTCCTGTTAAGACGCCTTCCCTTGCCGGGATTTTCCTGAAACTTTCCGGGATCGATTTTCCATGAAGACCCATCTCCGAATCCTCACCATAGCGATGCTTCTCGGTGCCGCCGCCGGGCCGGCCGATGCCGCCAACGTCTTCGTCGAAGCCGAGTCGTTCGCCTCCTCAGGTGGTTGGACGCTCGACACCCAGTTCATCGAGATCATGGGTTCGCCCAACCTCCTCGCCCACGGCCTGGGGCGGCCGGTGTAGGACGCGGGAACAAAAGTCGCCTTCACGGAA
>JBBRDN010000036.1:0-27403 GCA_038203875.1 Verrucomicrobiota bacterium | reverse complement strand
GAGGGCGGCCTTGCGGCTCGCTCCGCTCACCTCCACGCCGCCCTCCTCCCCAATGTGTCACCCATCATGTGAGAACGTTTGTAACGCATCAGGTGAGCACGCCCAGATGCCCGCCCTACCTTCAACTGCATCGGTCCGGCTCAGCGTTTTCGGATCAAGCACCGCGCGGGAGCGCCGTCGCCCTTGGCGAACTTCACCGGCAGGCAGATGAGGTCGTAGTTGCCGGGCTTTACCTTGGAGAGGTCCAGGCCTTCGATAATCCACACTTCGGCCCCAAGCAGGGCATGGTGGGTCTCGACGCCGTCCTTGTAGAAGCCACCGACGCTCAGGTAGTCGATGCCGACAGTCTGGATCCTGCAGTCGACGAGATACTGCGCGCCTTCCTTGGAGATGTAGGTGAAGTCCTTGTCGAACGTCGGCTTCTTCCAACTCACAGTGGAGTTGGGGGTCTTGAAGAGGATGCGTTCGCCTTTCTTCAGCTTCAGCTTCTTCAACTCGGCCGGCTTGATCGATTCCTTGTCCTTGATCGCGACGACGCGGCACGGGCCGATGACGGCGTCGAACGGCAGGTCATCCATGGTCTTCTTGCCGGGCAGGAAGTGCATCGGCGAATCCATGTGGGTGCCGGTGTGGAAGCTGCAGTAGATGACGGAGACGTTGCAGACATCGCCCTTCGCGGTGCCGGCGTGCATCGTGACATACGGCGGAGGGTCGCCGTGCCAGAAGTGCATCGTGTTGTTGACGGGAACCGAGACGTCGATCCAGGGATTCTTGCTCATGTGGAGGAAAGGCTGCGGGCTCAGGCGAAGGAAATCACGTTCTTGATGCCGGTGGCCTTGCCGAGGAGGAGTTCGCGGTGGGCGTCGATGCCGTGGCGGCCGGTGATCAGGGCGTTCATCGCGCCGGGCCAGCGCTTCTTGAATTCGCCAAGGTCGCGGACGGCGTCGACGAACGCCTGCGGGCTGGCGTTCACGGTGCCAACGATCGCCTGGTTCTTCAGCGTGATGTTCCGCATGATGTTGTCGGCGGAGACGGGGATCGGTCCGCGTTCGGCGGGAATGCCGGTGAAGATGTAGACGCCGTTGATGCCGAGAACACGCATCACCTCGAAGGACACGTGGCCCTCGCCGACGGCTTCATAGACGAGGTCGATGTTACCGATACGTTTGGCGAGTTCGTCGACACATACTTCCTTCGATGAGATGTATTCGGCGCCGATGGATTCGGCGATGTCGGCCTTGAAGTTGGGCTTGGGCGAGCGCGAGTAGATGAAGACGCGGAAGCCCTCGATGAGCAGCTTCATTGCTCCGAGCAGGCCGATGGGGCCGGCCCCGAGGACGACGGCGTTGCGGCCATGGCCCCGGCCTTTCCCATCACGGTTGTGGTATTCCCATGTGAGGCGCTTCTGCACTTCCCACGCCTGGGTCAGACCCTTCTCTGCGATGGTGAGCGGCTCCGCCATGACGGCAATGTCCCGCAAATCCTGCGGCACGGCGGTGAGGAAGGACTGCTCCTCGACGAAGACCTCGGTCATGAACCCGTGGCGCTGGTTGATGCCGCGCTCAGTGAACGTCCACGTGAAGCAGAAGTCCTGACGGCCCTCGCGGCACGGCGCGCAGGAGGCGTCGACGCACGGACGCCGCACGCTCGGAACAACCAGGTCGCCTGGCTTGAAGCCCGTCACCCCGGAACCGACTTCGACGACCTGGCCAAGGCATTCGTGGCCGAGGAGCAGGTAGTCGTCGCCCTTCGGCGGCTGGCCATAGGCGAAGGTGCAGATCTCGCGGTCGGTGCCGCAGATGCCCACTTCGAGCGTGCGAACCTTGATCTGGTCGGCGTGGGAAATCGCAGGTTCGGGATGGTCGACAAGGGCCACCTCGCGCCGCGCTGGGATCACTCCCACGCCTTTCATCATGCGTGCTTTCATCAATCGACGGAATGGGTCTTCAGTTTGGGCATTTTTCCGGAGCCCCGAAAACTGTTCCAAGCCCCGTCCTAGTCAAGCACACAGGAAGTTAGGCCAGACGAAATTACCCCCGAAAGACGGGACCAGGTCGACCGATTCACCGCCCCCGCCCTGCCCGTGTCCCCAACTGGCAATCTGCCCGAGACCGCGGCAGCTCAATCCCCGGGAGTCGACGCCTTGATCTGCTCCAATCGGGCTGGCAACCGGCGGAGGATCTCGTCGCGCTCTGCCGGCTTCAGAGTGGTCCATCGTCCGATCTCCCCGGTCGTCCGCCCACAACCGACGCAGGCTGCTCCCGCCGCGTCGAGTTGGCAGACGTGGATGCACGGCGAATTCATTCTGTTTGGGATCATGACAGGGATCGGCCGGCGAAATCACCGGACGGGAAGTAACCCCGGGTCGCACAAGATCGCAACCGGTCTCCGGGAATTCTTCTCCCGGTCCGTCCACGGCGACCCTAGTCTACCGGGACATGGTGAACATCGGTCAGGTCAATTCGCTCGAACTCCTCCACTTCGCCGGCCCTGGAGCTTTTGTCGACGGGGGCGAGCTCGGCGAGATCCTTCTACCAAAACGCTACGTGCCTTCCACGGCGGCGGCGGGCGATCTCCTGGACCTGTTCGTCTACCGGGATTCCGAAGACCGGCTCGTGGCCACGACGGATCGCCCCATCGCCAACGTCGGACAGTTTGCCGCACTCCGGGTGGTGAGCATCCATCCGACCGCCGGTGCATTTCTCGACTGGGGACTCGAGAAGGACCTCCTGCTGCCCTACCGGGAACAGCCCAACCCGGTAAACGTCGGCGACCGCGTGCTGGTCTACATTCTACTCGACCCCAAATCGCAACGGGTTGTGGCCACGGGCAAGATCAACCGTCACCTAAACCGCGAATTCCCCGAGGTCCTGCCGCGCCAAAAGGTCGACCTCATCGTCATCAATCCGACGCCGCTCGGATACGCCGTCCTTGTCGAGGGCGGTCACATGGGGCTTCTCCATCGCGAGCGGGTTTTCCAGCCATTGGAACCGGGCGACAGCCTCAATGGCTACGTCCTCGCGGTGCATCCCGATGGTAAGATCGACGTGAGCCTGGAAGAGGCTGGCTATCGCCGCGTGAAGACCTTGGCGGACGAAATCATCGAGCAACTGGAACGAAGTGGCGGGCGGATCGAGTTCGACGACGACAGTTCGCCCGAAGCGGTCCGATCGGTTTTTGGTTCGAGCAAGAAAGCCTTCAAGCAGGCGTTGGGCGCGCTCTACCGGCAACGCCGCATCCGTTTCGTGCGCTCCGGCACCGAACTTGAAACCGGCGGTGGAGCGGACTGGAAGGTCGGAAGCTCCTCCGACGACGAACCGGTGGCCTAACTCGACACGTTGGTCATTTAACGACCGGCCCTTCGTGTGGGGATTTAAGCATCTCCACTTCGGCGGCGGAACTTCTCGACCCGATCGCCCGAGCGGTTTAGACGATTCGGCTGCGTCGCGCGCATCGGGCGCCCTGAACCCCCTGAAATTGATTCTGATTCTATGGCAAAAGTGATTGCTGAAATGCTCGTCGAGTCCGTGACGATGGAGCTGCACGACGTCAAAACCGTCCGCTTCCAGTGGCCCGAAGGCTACGATCCCGGCGAGTTCAAGACCGGCCAGTTCATTACCGTCTACTGGCCGCATAAGCAGAAATACAAGCGCGCCTACTCGCTCAGCTCATGCTCCCTGGACAAGGGCGCCTACGAGGTGACAATCAAACGCGACGGCAAGATGGGCACGAGCGTCGTCGACTGGCTAGAAGCAGGCGACAAGATGTTCGTCATCCCGCCCGTCGGTAAGTTCCTCCCCGTGTTCGATCCTCCGGGCAAGCACCTCATCTGCGTGGCCGGCGGTTCCGGCGTGACACCGTTCCGCGGCTTCGTCCGTGAGGCGACGGCCAAGAACCTGAACACGAAGATCACGGTCCTCTACACGGTGAAGACCACCCGCGACATCATCTTCGAGAAGGAGTTCCGCGAGCTGGAAGCCAAGAACCCCAACTTCAACTTCCACGTCACCTGCACCCGCCTGACACCGGAAGATCCCTGGACCGGCCGCCGCGGCCGCATCACGCCAGAATGGGTGAAGAGCTTCGTAGCCGACTCGGCCAACACCGTCTTCTACGCGTGCGGCACCAACGAGATGGTCAACGCCATTGAGCACCTCGTCATTCACGACCTCGGCCTGCCCAAGGAACAGATGAAGCTGGAGAAGTGGGGCTGAACCCAAGTGTGATTTCACACGACCGGCGCCAAGGCTTGCCCGACAAGCCGGCGCCGGTTTTCTTTTGTCCATGCGCGACACCCTCTTCCTCCTCAAGCACGACTTCCCTGACGGCCCGGGAGCACCATACTACTGCCCGGAATGCGCCTTGCTCTCCGGTGTGCTCCACTACTATCCGCAGCTCCGCCACTCAGTTGACGTCCGCTATGTCGATTTTCCCAGGCCCAGACCGGAGGTGATCGGGTTCGTGGGCGAGGCCAACCAGGGCTGTCCGGTGCTGGTCTTGGGCGATGCTGCCCCAAGGGAGAACGGTGGTATGAAGATCGGGAGCTTTAACGGGCGCCGGTTCATAAGCGGAGCGGAAGGGATTGGGAACTACTTTGCCAAGGTTTACGGGACGGGAAGACCGCATTGAGCGATCGCGATGAGCCTCTTTAAGGCAACGAAATGGTGGATCGCGGATCTTAGCGGACCTGAATACTCGAAGATGATCCGGGAGGACGCCCGGAAGCATGTTGCCATTCATCTTCTACTACTGCTGCTGTCAGGATTGATCCAGGACGACGGATTCTTCTTCGGATGGATTTCTTTTTCGGCCCTGACCTATTGGAGCATGGTGATTCCGATTTTGATCCGGAAACGGGAGCCCACCCGCTTCGATGCCGGAGTCGCCCGCTACGGTGTTATCTCAGCCCTGGTCGTCATTTCGCCTCTGTGCTTGTTGGTTCTTTCGCTGTTTCGCCAATGATCCTTAACGGCCGTATCTGATCACAGTCTCCGATCATTGTGCCTTTCTGGAATGCAGCTCTGGCGAATCTGGGTTGAACCTTGCCGTTGACGTCGCCACCGTCCATCTCAGACATGCTCAAGCGCACTCCTCTCTTCGCCGCGCACCAGAAGCTCGGCGGCAAGCTCATCGAATTCGGCGGCTGGGAAATGCCGGTCCAGTATTCCTCCATCACGGACGAGCATCTCTGCGTCCGCCGTTCCGCCGGCATCTTCGACATCTGCCACATGGGCGAGGCGCTCGTGACGGGACCGGGTGCTGAGGCGTTCCTCAACGAGACGCTGACCAACGACGTCCGGAAGCTGACCGTCGGCCTCGGGCAATACAGCCAGATGTGCAACGAGCGCGGCGGGACGATCGACGACCTCTACGTCTACCGCATCGCGCCGATGGAGTTCCTGCTTATCATCAATGCCAGCCGGATTGAGATCGACGTGGCGTGGCTGCAGGAACGCATCTGCCAGTCGCAGCATCGCTCCGGCGTCATCTTCGAGAACGCCTCGGACCGCCTTGGCGCGGTCGCTATCCAGGGTCCGCGCGTGGTTGAGTTCATCAACCAGCTTTTCCCCGGAGGCGCGCTTGCGGGGATGACCGGTGTTCAGGCGTCCGAATTGAAGAAGAACCAGATCGGCGCGTGGCCGTTCTCCGGCCAGAAAGTCTGGGTGGCCCGCACTGGCTACTCGGGCGAGGACGGCTACGAAGTCGTCGCTCCGGCATCCGTGATCGAAGAGGTGTGGACGAAGGCGTTGGCGCTCGGACACACCGTGTGCATCCAGCCCTGCGGCCTAGGCGCGCGCGACACCCTCCGCACCGAAGTATGTTACCCGCTCTATGGCCATGAACTCGACGAGAACACGTCGCCCATCGAGGCGGGCGTGGGCTTTTTCGTCGCCTTGGACAAGGGCGAGTTCGTCGGCCGGACTGTTCTGGCCGAGCAGAAAGCAAAGGGCGCGACGAAGAAATCCATCGCCTTCAAGATGACCGGTGCCGCGCCACCACCGCGTCCGGGCTATCCGATCTTCATCAACGGCGCCAAGGCCGGCGACGTGGTGAGCGGGACGCAGAGCCCGTCGTTGAACTGCGGCATCGGCATGGGCTTCGTGCCGCCCGCGTCGGCCGAAGTTGGCTCGAAGATCGAAATCGAGATTCGCGGACGGAAGTTCCCGGCCGAGATCGTGAAGAAGCCGATCTTTCGTAAAGCCTGATTGACCCGCTCGAAGCCGCCTTACAACAATCCTCCAAGAATATGAGCCAAGTCCTTCCCGAGTTGAAGTATGCCAAGTCCCACGAGTGGGTCCGTATCACCGGCGACACCGCCACGGTCGGCATCACCGACCACGCCCAGCACGAGCTGACCGACGTGGTGTTCGTGGAACTCCCTGTCGCCGGTCGCACGGTGAAAGCGGGTGAAGCCTGTGCCGTTGTGGAATCCGTGAAGACCGCGAGCGACATCTACTCGCCGGTCGGCGGGGAGATCATCGAAGTGAACAGCGCCGTTTCGTCCAATCCGGCGCTGGTGAACACCGAGCCCTACACGGGAGGCTGGTTCTACAAAATCAAACTGGCCAATCAGGCCGAAGCTTCTGCCCTGATGGACGCCGCGTCCTACAAGGCGCAGATTGGCGGCTAAGCGAAACCCTCAACGAAAACGCCCGGCTGAATCGAATCAGCCGGGCGTTTTGGTTTCTGGAAAGGAATGAAGGAGTCGGCGGCGGGCAACCCTCACATCAGCGTCGGCCCCGAGCGCGACCGGAGCAGGCATGCGCTGATGATGACGAACACCCCGCCGAGCAGTGAAATAGTGTCACCGACGGCGTAGCGCGCTGGCGCGATGTCCTGGGGAATCATGCTGTTCTCGTCGATCTCGGTGATAAGGCGAGAGTCTGAAGCCTTATTGGGATCGTTCCGGACGGCGGCGCCTTCGGCCCGTGTCAGGCCCACCACCGCGAGCAGGTCGTCGGTGGAAGTTGCGTTCTTCAACGTGTTGCCCCCGTTGAAGAGGACAAATGCGAAAGCCAGGCTGAACAACGCCAAGCCCGGCTTCCGCCTTGGTTGGGTTTCCTCTCGAACCGTCATGCAAATTGGATCGGATCGGGCACGCCTTGGCTGAAGCTCAATTCTTTGGACACCGTCCTGCACCGCGAGATGGCCGGGACGGGGATCAATTGAAAAAGGCGTTGACGCAACCAATGTCTTACATCATCAAATCCGCATCCGTTGATACGACGGATCTCATTAAGAGTGGCTGAGGGACTGGCCCTGTGAAGCCACGGCAACCGGAAGAGCGAGCAGCTTTTCGTCAGGTGCCAAATCCAGGTCGCTCCGCAGTTCGGGGCGGCGAAGATGAGAAGAGCTGTTTGCGCTTTCGCCCTCTTCTCGCTCCGCGGGACGGGGGCTTTTCATTGCCCCACCAACGGAGACGCGGTCCCAGACCGCAACGTGGCGAAACGACAGTCCCGGCCTGGTGCCGGCGGTGAACACAGGAAAGCTAGACCATGAGCAATCAAGGTTTCATGAAGGCGTTGAAGTGCCGCGAGTGCGGCCGGGAATACCCGCTGGCGGCCACGCACGTCTGCGAATTTGACTTCGGTCCGCTCGAAGTCGCCTACGACTACGACCGGATCAAGAAGGCCCTCACCCGAGAAAGCATCGAGTCGCGCGCCAAGACCATGTGGCGCTACCGCGAACTTCTGCCGATCGCCGGTGAACCGACCGTGGGCGCCCAGGTGGGATACACACCGCTCGTCAAAGCCGACCGCCTAGCCAAGCGCCTCGGCATCCGCGAACTCTGGGTCAAGAACGACGCCGTCAACTACCCAACCCTCTCTTTCAAGGACCGCGTTGTCAGCGTTGCGCTCAGCCGCGCGCGCGAACTCGGTTTCACGACCGCCGCCTGCGCCTCCACCGGCAATCTCGCCAACTCCGTCGCGGCCAATGCCGCCGCGGCCGGCATGGAGACCTACGTTTTCATCCCTTCGGATCTGGAGCAGGGAAAGATCATCAATTCGCTCGTCTACGGGGCGAACGTCATTGGAATCAAGGGCCACTACGACGAGGTCAACCGCCTTTGTGCGGAGATCGCGGGCAAGTATCCGTGGGCGTTTGTGAACGTGAACATGCGCCCCTATTACGCCGAGGGCTCGAAGTCGATGGGCTTCGAAATCCAGGAACAGCTCGGCTGGCAGATCCCGAAGCACACCGTCGTCTGCATGGCATCTGGCTCGTTGCTGACGAAAATCCACAAGAGCTACCAGGAGTTTTCCAAGCTCGGCATCACGACTGACACCGGTTGGAAGATCCATGGCGCTCAGGCCACAGGCTGCAGCCCGATCACGTCGGCGCAGAAGGCCGGCCTCGATTTCTTCAAGCCAGTCAAACCGAACACCATCGCCAAGTCCCTCGCCATCGGCACGCCGGCCGACGGCTTCTATGCCCTCAAGGTGATGAAGGAGACCGGCGGTCATGGTGAGGACGTCACCGACGACGAGATTCGCGAAGGCATCAGCCTGTTGGCCGAGTGCGAAGGCATCTTTGCCGAAACCGCCGGCGGCGTGACCGTTGGCGTGGCCAAAAAACTCATCGCCCAAGGCAAGATTCCCGCCACCGATTCCGCCGTCCTTTGCATCACCGGCAACGGTCTCAAGACTCTCGATGCCGTCGTCGGCCATGTCGGCGAACCGCGTGAGATCCGCCCGAGCCTGCGCGAGTTCGAGAGCCTGCTCGAATCGGCAAAGACGTTGGCACCTGCTTGATCCGAATTCTCCACGCCGATGCCTGTCGCCATCCGCATTCCCCCAACGCTCCGCCGCTATTGCGACGGGGCCGACTTGCTCCACGTCCAGCCCGACACGGTTGCGGGAGCCATTGACCAGCTTCATCGGCGGTTCCACGGCATCCGCGACCGGATCGTCGACGAGACCGGCAAGGTCCGCGGTTCCGTGCTGGTCTATGTGAACGAAGAGGACATCCGCTTCCTTCAGGAACAACGCACGCCGCTTAAACCGGGCGACGAAGTGAGCATCATTCCCGCCTTTGCCGGAGGCTGAAACCGCAACTCGCCGGTTGCCAGAGTCCGAAAAACTGCCCCACATTCAACCGACAAATTCTTATGCCCGTCAACGTCCGCATCCCCACTCCGCTCCGCAAGCTGTCCAACGAACTCGACGTCGTCGAAGTCGCGGCCGGCACGATCGCCTCCGCCATTCTCGAACTTCAGACGAAGTTCCCCGGCATCAAGGACCGGCTCATCGACGAGACCGGCCAGGTGCGCCGCTTCGTCAATGTCTACGTGAACGAGGAGGACATCCGATTCCTGAAGAACCAGGACACTCCGTTGAAGGACGGCGACGAGGTCAGCATCATTCCGGCGATCGCCGGAGGTTGATCCGCCAAGGAACCCCATGCCCGCCTCCAAAAAGAAATCCCCCGCCAAGAAGGTCGCCAAGGCGCCCCAGGTAAAGGACAGCCGCCGTTACTGGTTGAGCTACCCCCCGAAGCTGATCACCCGGCCGATCATCTGGGAGCTGGCCATGAAGTTCCCGGTCGTCTTCAACATCCGACAGGCTAGCGTGAGCGACGAAATCGGCATCTTGTGCCTTGAATTGGAGGGCTTTCGTGACGATCTCAAAGCCGCGGTCGGTTGGCTGGAGAAGCACGGAGTCCGCGTCGAGCCGGTTGAGATCAACATCATCGAAAGCTAGGATCGCAAAAGTGCGTTGACGGGTTGCGCGTTTGGCAAAGCGGTGTAATCTCCCCCTTGTAACAGTCGAAGGCCGATGGATTTACGGCCTCGGGGTAATCCGAAAAAGACAACGGAAAGGCAAACTATGACGAAGCGCGATCTGGTCATCAGAATTTCAAACGAAACCGGGCTCATCCAACAGCAGGTGCTTGAAGTGGTGCAAAAGACTCTGGACTACATCTCGCAGTCCGTCTCCAAGGGCGAGACCGTCGAACTCAGGAACTTCGGTGTTTTTGAGGTCAAGGTCCGCAAGGCCCGCATCGGACGGAATCCGAACCGGCCCGAAACCGATGTCCCCATTCCCCAGCGGGCAGTAGTGAAGTTCAAGCCCGGCAAGGAAATGCGCGAATCGGTCCTCGACCTGACCCCAAAGGCCGTTGCCGCCGCCAACGCAGCAGCAGCTGCGAAGGCCGCAGCCGAGCCCAAGAAACCCTGACGGCTGACATTGACTACCCCGCCAAACGGCGCGGCCATTCGCGTGGCCAGCGCCGTTTTTGTTTTCCGATGGCCCAAGTCAGCTTAGGACATCCGATTCGGAGATTGCGGGTGCCAGCTAGGACCCGTTTCACTACCGGGCCAACTTTGATAAACAACTGAACATGGAACGCCTTCCCGGTTTTCGCGATTTCTACCCTGAGCCGCTGCCTTCCAATGAACCTTGGAGCTGCGACCTGCGGCAGCACATCTTCCGCACTTGGCGCGAGACGGCGCGACGCTATGGCTTCCGCGAATACGACGGGCCACCACTGGAGCCGCTGGAACTCTACACGAACAAGTCCGGGGCCGAGATCGTCGCCCAGCTCTTCAACTTCACGGACAAGGGCGAGCGCGCCGTCTCGATGCGGCCCGAGATGACCCCGACCGTCGCCCGTATGGTCGCCACGGCGGAACGCGCTTACAAGAAGCCCATCAAGTGGTTCTCCCTTCCGCAGCTCTTCCGCTATGAAAAGCAGCAGAGAGGCCGCCTGCGTGAGCACTTTCAGCTGAACTGCGACATCTTCGGCGAATCCGATTTCAGCGCCGACGCCGAGATCGTGGCGCTGCTCATCGACGTCCTGCGCGCGCTTGGGTTGACCAGCGAGGACTTCGTCATCCGCCTCAGCAGCCGGCAAGCGTGGCAACGCTTCTTCGCTGCGCGCGGTGGCGATCCCGCCAAGGCCTACGACTTCTACCAAGTCGTGGACAAGATCGAGCGCGAACGTCCCGAAGTCAGCGCCGAGAAACTCGCGCCGCTCGGCGTGAAACTGGAGGAAGTGCAGCAGTTCATCACCGCGAGCGTGCCCGAGCCCGAGCTCCAGGCAGTGCTCGACAACTTGTGCGCGCGCGGGCTGAGCGACTTCGTCAAAGTCGACTACGGCGTCATCCGCGGCCTCGCCTACTACACTGGTGTCGTGTTCGAAGCGTTTGATCGCAAGGGAGAATTCCGGGCCATCGCCGGAGGCGGCCGTTATGACCAGCTCGTGAAGCAGGTCAGCGAGGGCAAGGTGGACCTGCCCGCGCTGGGCTTCGGAATGGGTGATGTCGTCCTCGCCGAATTGCTCAAAGTGCGGAAGCTGGTGCCCTCATTCGCCAGCACCGTGGACGTGGTCGTGCTCGTCGAGGACGAATCCCTGCGCGGTGATTCGCTGAAGGTCGTTCAACTTCTCCGGGAATCAGGCAAAGCCGTCGACTACAGCCTCACGCCCGCCAAGGGCGACAAACAGTTCAAGCGCGCCTTGGAACTTGGTGCGGCGCACACCGTCCGTCTCGAGCGCGGAGCGGACGGCACCGTCACTGCCAAGGTGAAGAACCTTAAGACGCGGGAAGAAAAGATCGTCGCTCCCCGGGATGTGAGTTCGGTCTTCTGAGTCCGTTTCGTAAACCGCAGAAAACGCAGATCAGGCCCAATAAAGACGAACCCAATGACCGATGGTTCCCAGCCTAGCTTCTTCTGCTTGTTACGCATGATCTGCGGTTCATGCCGGTCCTTCTTTGCCGCGCTCGTCCTTGCGGTCGTGATGGCCACCGGTTGCCGGTCGGTTCCCGACAAGCCGGATGACTTCGTGGAACTTGCCAAGGTGATTCCAAAGTTGGCTTTGGACATCCGCTACGCGACGACGAACAACTTCACCGGCCGGAAAGTGTATGCCGACGCGCGCTGTTTTCTCCGCTGGGGATCGGCCGAGAAGCTTAAGCGCGTGCAGAAGGAACTGGCGACGGAAGGCCTTGGCCTTAAGATTTTCGACGGATTCCGGCCCCTTGCGGTGCAGCGGAGGTTTTGGGAAATCATGCCGGACGACCGCTACGTGGCAAACCCAGCCAAAGGGTCCCGTCACAACCGGGGAGCGGCTGTCGACCTGACACTGATACGGCTATCCGACGGGCAAGAGCTTCCGATGCCCACTCCATTCGACGACTTCTCGGAGCGCGCAGGCCGCGACTACACGAATCTGCCGGCTGAAGTGATCCGAAATCGGGAACTCCTGCGGCGGGTGATGGAGAGGAACGGATTCGTCGGACTCACGACGGAGTGGTGGCACTTCGACGATGTCGACTGGAAGAACTACCCGATCGCGGAGCTTCCGTAGCAGGACGCCGAAAAGGATCGGCCAGCGAATTACTCCTCGCCGAACTTGCTGGAGAGAAGTTTCTCGATCTCCTCGATCGCCTTCAGGCAATCGGCACCATCGACACGGACGCGGATTTTGCTGCCCGGCCCGGCGGCCAGCATCAGGAGGCCCATGATGCTCTTTCCGTTAACCGTCTCGCCGTCTTTCTCGACAAAGATCTCGGCTTCGAACTTGTTGGCCACCTTCACAAACATAGCGGCGGGCCGGGCGTGGATGCCCTTCCGATTGCTGATGACCAGCTCTCGTTGGATCCCGTTTCCTTTGGAGGTTTGTGAAGCACCTTGCATCTCGGACTGCATGATTAGCGGTGGGTCAGGCGTTTTCCAAATGTTTTTGCCCGAAAGCGGGACAAATCACTTCTTGGCGGCCGAGGGAATCATCATTTGCTGGAGCCGATCGTCGAGATCCTGGGCTGGATTGAACCCCGATTGCCTCAATTTGGAATGAAGCGCAGCCACCTCAATCAGGCGGGCCAGATCCCGGCCTGGGCGGACGGGAATGGTGATGTGGGGAATTTCAACGCCCAGGATTTTCACGGTCTCTACCTCTAGTCCAAGCCGGTCGATGTCCGTCACGTCGTTCCATGCCTTCAGCGTCACCACGAGATCGATGCGTTTGTCGTAGCGGACCGCCTTCACTCCGAAGAGCTGGGCGGCGTTGATGATGCCGATGCCCCGGACCTCCATCAGATTGCGGGTCAGCTCCGGGCTTGTTCCCACCACGTCACGGCCGTCGAGCAGCGCGACCTTGGTGATGTCGTCGCTGACGATGCTGTAGCCGCGCTCCAGCAGGGCCAGGACGCTCTCGCTCTTACCGATGCCGCTTTCGCCCCGGATGATCACGCCGACACCAAGGATATCGACCATGCTGCCGATCTCGGTTCCTCGTGGAGCGAAGAAGGATTCCAACGCGAGCGTGGCCTTGTTGATGAACTTCATCGTGACCTGCGGCGTCTGGAAGACGGGCAGCTTCGCCTTGTCGGCTTCTTCCAGGACCCATTTTTCCGGGGCAAGGTTCCGCGAATACACGATGCACGGAATGCGCCGACGGAACAGACCCCGGAAGATCTCGACCCGCCCAGCCTTCGGGAGCTGCCGAAGGAACGAGAACTCGGCGTTGCCGACCACTTGGACCCGTTTCCACGCGAAGTAACGGGTGAATCCCGCCATGGCCAGCCCCGGGCGGTTGACCGTCGGCTCGCGGATCACGCGGCCGAATCCGTCCTTGCCGGCTAGAAGCGTCATCTCCAACGGAGCGGACTGTTCCGTGAAGAACTGCTCGACGGTGATCGATTGGGGGCTGCTCATCGAGTTGGATAGTGGGCCGTCGACGGGAATTTCTCCAGCGCCGAGATCAGGCTCAACTGTCGAGGAACTTTCTTGCTGTCTCCAGCATCTGCTTGGCCGAGGCGGGCTTGGGAATGAAGTTCTGGCCAGCCTTGAGCAGCATTTCCCGGCCGGCGACCTCCTCCCTGAACCCGATAGGGAAGACCACCCGCAGTCGGGGACCGATTGCCTGAATCCAGTCCGCCAACTCTCGGCCTTTGATGGCTACGGGCATGACGAAATCTGTCACAAGGAGGCCGACTATTTTGCCGGTTCGGCCCCGATATCCGGTAGAACCTGAAGGCCATCGGCGGCTTCCAGAACACTGCAGCGCGCGCGAAGACGAGACGCATTACACTTCGGAGCGCCGGCTCTGACCGACACCGTCGCCGCCAATCCTGACGATCCGCCCCTAGTCCTCGCAGAGGACCTGTGTCCCGGGCACCGGTCCATTCCCAGGACTCCCATTCGTCCTTGGTCAAAGTTTGCCCGGGACAATAGAGTTCCTCGTCACTATGGCCGATCAATCACCATCCGAGCACGGAGGCAGCGAGACCACCCTGAGCCGGGCGTCGGGCGACACGCTGGAACTTATCCACGACGAGGACAAGTTGCCGTTCCATGAACGGGCCAAGCGTTTCTGGACGATGGTCATCCAGAACTTCATCCAGAACCGCTGCCCCGTCCGCGCAACCGCGCTGGCCTACACGACGCTTCTGTCGCTGGTCCCGCTGCTCGCCGTGATCGTCAGCATCTCGACTTCCCTGCTGAAGACGGAAGAGGGCGACAAACAAATCGACGCGGCAATCGACCTCGCGATCGAGAAATTGGCGCCCCAACTGGGTCTGGTTCCCCAAACGACCAACGCGCTGTCCACGGCCGAGATGGAGGATGAGAACCTTTTCGAATCGCTCTTTGGCCCGGAAACAGAGCCTTCCTCCATCCACGGCACAATGCAGTCGGAAGTGCCCGCGGACGCGCGCGCCAAGGTCTCGGGTTTCATCAAGGAATCGATCAAGAAAGTGAACAGTGGCGCCCTCGGAGCGACCGCGATCATCGGCGTCATCTTCGTCGGGATCTCGCTGTTGGCGAACATCGAGACAACGCTCAACGACATCTGGGGCGTCACGCGGGGCCGGACTTGGTTCGCCCGCGTTGTGCAGTATTGGGCGGTGCTGTCGCTGGGCCCCGTGCTCCTCCTCGTCGCGGCCAGCATCGCCGTAGGGGCGCAGACCGATTGGGTGCAGGAGTTCTTCAAGCAGCCCGTCGTGAAACTCCTCTTCAAGCTCCTGCCATTGAGCATCGTCACTGTGGGCTTGGCGGTCTTCTACAAACTCATGCCTAACACCCGCGTCGAGTGGAAGGCGGCGTTCGTCGGCGGTGCTGTGGCCGCGTTGCTGTGGGGCCTGAACAACCAGCTCAGCGTCCTCTACTTCGGACAAGTGGTCCGCAACTCTAAGATCTACGGCTCCCTCGGCATCCTCCCGGTCTTCCTCGTGGGGCTGTATCTCTCGTGGCTCATGCTGCTTTTCGGCGCGCAGGTCGCCTATGCTTTTCAAAACCGGAAAGCCTACCTGCACGAGCGGCTCGCGGATTCGGTCAACCACGTCACCCGCGAGTTCATCGCGCTGCGCCTGATGACTTCGGTCGCGCGCAGTTTCGACGCCGGAAAGCACGCGCCGGCTTTGACCGAGCTCTCCGATCAACTTGCCGTGCCCAGCCGGCTTCTTCTTCGGATCATCCAGCCATTGATGAAATCCGGTCTGATCGTCGAGATCCGGAATTCCTCCACCGCTTTCGCCCCGGGACGCCCGCTCGAATCGATCTCCTACAGCGACATTCTCCAGTCCATCCGCAGCGCTTCCGGCCAGAATCTCGCGACCCGCGAAGGTCCGGAACGCGAGAAGGTCCAGCACGAGCTCGACCGGATCCGCGAAGCGGAGGCTCAGGCTGCGGCAGGGGTCACGCTGGCGTCAGTCGTGCGGTCGTAGCCGTCCTCCTTTTGGCCGTCGCTGGAAACGCGAAGCGGCCGACGAATCGCTTCGTCGGCCGCCAGTGCAACGGATCGACCGTGCATTTTGGATCTACTTCTTCTCGGCCGAACCGCCTTCCTTGTAGCTCAGGAGAAAGGCCCGGCGCTGGTCGGCGAACGTTTTCAATGCGATGGGGGTTCCTCCCGGTCCGAAAGCCTGCTGGGCTGCCGGTTTGCCAGAGTCTTCCTTCAGCGTGTTCAGGAAGTCCTCGGTCGAATCCAGTTTGCGCGTGTCGATCTTCACCGAGTCGCTGATGAGGGCGAAGTTCTTCTCCACCATCGGACCGAGCTTCGACCAGTCGAGCCACTTGTCGGCGATGTCGCGAACGTAGCCCAGGTAACGCTGCTTCAGCGCGGGGACCGTGAGCATCTTCGAGAGCAACGCCTTGTTCGCGTCGTTCGCATCGATCAGCGGATCGAGCTTCACCCCGTCGATGCGGTTGCCGCCGCCCATCATGCCGGGACGCGGTCCCTGGCCGGGCTGCATTCCGAGTCCGCCTTGGCCGCCGGGACCACCCTGCTGACCGGGTTGGCCAGGTTGACCGGGCTGTCCTGGACCACCGGGCGGGTTCTGGCCCTGTCCCTGGCCGCCGTTCGGTCCGGCGAACTGTCCTGGTCCACGGCGTCCTCCGCCACCGGGTCCGCCTCCGCCGAAGCCGGGTCCGCCCGGCCGGCTGAAGGTTTCGTTCATGTCGCTGGGGACGATGTGGAACTTGCCCTTCTCATCGAGGTAGATGCTGTAGTCGCTGGCGCGGATCCAATAGCCGTCGTTGTTGATCAGGGCGTTTTCCAGCGCGAGGAACTTGAGTGCGCCGTCGACATCCAGCATCGGCGCGAGCGCGGCTTCAAGCTGGTTGGGCGGTGTCTGGTTCAGCGTCTTTGTCAGTTTGATGAGCGCCTGCCAGGCCTTCGGATCATCCTTGGTCTTGAGGTCGTAGATCTTCTTGTAGGCCGGAACGTCTTCGCCAAGGTATCCGAGTCCGCCACGGCCGTTCGGACTGCCGGTCACCTTCCAGCGCGAGCCTTTTGTCGAACCGAAGTTCTCCTTGGTGAAGTCCTTGTTGAACTGTTCCTGGCTGACGTAGACGCCCCAGTATTCGCCGTTGATGACGACGCGGACGAAATTCGCCTTCGGAGCCGGGATGTAGGTGCGCGCGATGGCGGAAAAGAGCACGCCCCGCTGCAACGTCGGATCCTCGTGCGCGTTCATCAGGTTGAGCGTGCGGTAGCCGCCGAGGTTCTGGTCCTTGTGCGCGAGATCGAGCGAGACGTTGAGCGAACGCTTCTGACCTTCGCCGATCATGAAGTAGGACGACATGCCGCGGAAGTGGACGCCGACGTCCTTGTAGACCTTTCCGTCGACGGTGAGTTTGGCCGGGACTTCGACGTCGGTCTTATGGAAGTCGACGAGCTCCTTTTCCCAGTCGGAGTTTTCAAACTCGAAGAACAGCGTCCGCAGCGTGCTGACGTCATAGAACGGCGCGTCGCCCGCGCTCTTCACGTCGGCGGGAGACATTTTCGGTCCGGGCGTTGCAGCCTGCTGTTGTCCACCGAATCCCCCTCGGCGTCCGCCGGGGCCGCGCTGCGGCTGGGAAGCGCGTTGTTTGACGACGCTTTCGCGGGCGGCTTTGCGCTCTTCGGCGTTGAGCCACTTGTCGCCATTCTTATCGAACTGTCCGAGGAGCTTGATCTCCTGCTGCATGGGCGGACCGCCCATTCCGCCCGGCCCACCTTGTCCGCCGAAGCCTCCGGGACCAGCGCCGTTTGGCGGGGGACCGCCGAAGCCAGGCGGGCCGCCGGAAGGTTGTTGGGCATGCAGCGAAAGCGAACCGGCTAAGGCGAGAGCGAGGGCGGAAAGCCGGAAATAATCGGGTGCAGATTTCATGGCGTGAAACGGTGTCTGTCGGTGGTGGCGGCGCAGCGGCATTGGTGCTTGGCCTTAGAGACCAGCAACTGCGACGGCGGTTACGTTTCTGTTACGGCAACAGTCCCTTTATGGATCAGGAGGTTCTTCCAGCGCGACGGCCTCGGACGCTTTGGTCCTGATCCAGGGAGACGGCGGGCGACGGCGCATATGCCAGACGACGCCCAGCGAGAAGACGATGTAGTAGCCGGCGGTCAGGCCGAAGAGCGCGAGGGTCAGAGGGCTGGCCACGAGGTTCTGCGGAGACCAATGCGGGCGATCGCCGACCTGGTTCAGGACGACGAAGCGGTAGACAAGACGGCCGACGAAGAGGACGGAGATGCCGCCCCCGAGAAGAGTGTTCGGCGTGTAGAAGGAACCACCGTCCGTCCGTTCGAAACGGGAGAGCCGGAGTCCGAGGAACCCAAACGCCGCGCCGATGGCCACACCCGTCGCCAAACCCACCAGCGACTTTGGCTGTTCGAACGACACCGCGCCGATGAGCGCGACGGTGGCGAGGAACATCGATCCATAGGCCGCCAGCCGCACCGGCCGATACGGCTGGCGCCCGACGTTCTTACGGAAGCGCCGGTAGACGCGCCACGCGATCAACGGCGTCAGCAGGACGGGGATGAGCTGGGAGGAGGTCATGATGAAATCAAGAACCCGAAGGCCAAAGCAGCGTCGATTGCGGGTGGCGCAGGCCTCCGGTCTGCAGTTCCGGGCCTCGCGCCCGGAACAGACTGCGGCGCTCGATCGACGCTTTGACGCAGGAGAGGCCATCGCGTTTGCCTCGCGGAATGCTGGACGCATGGGCTCACCGGAAACATCTGCTTCGCACGGTCCACGTTCACCCTTTCCGGCGCGACGCCGGAAAGAGCAGGCCGGAGGCCTGCGCCACCCGGCCGCATTTGCTCGATGCGACGGCAGGTGCGGAGCACCGCAAGACAGTGACCCACGGCGTGAGCCGTGGGTTGGGTGCTGAACAACGACGAGCCCCGGAGGGGCGAAAGAAAGGGTGCCGCGAATTGAATACGAAGGAATCTGCCGCCCCTGCCAGGGCTATTCAGGCCAAACCGCGCAACCCACGGCTCACGCCGTGGGCTACTGTCAGCCGCCGCTCCGCGGCTTTCGGGGAGAAGAGCATTACTCATTTGGCCTTCGTCATTCGTCATTCCCGCCTGCGGCGGGCCCACGATTCTCCCACGGCTTCCGCTGCCGTTCGGGCAGGTTGCTGTCCACGCTGACGTGCCAACTGTCGTCGCCGAAGAGATCGTGGAAAGCGTCGCGCAGGGCGGTCGACGGCGTGACGCGGAAGCGATCATTCGCCTCGATGAAGACCCAATTGCCGTCCGGGCGTTTGAGGTTGAGGAAAAGCGGGACGGAGCCGCGATGCGCCTGGGCCACGGCCAGCGCCTGCTCGAACTGCCCGTCGCGGAAGTTGTCGAGGCGGATGCGGACGTGGACCTGCTTGGTGAACTTCTTCACCGCGTCCTCCAGCGGGAAGATCTCCGTCGGGAAGATCTTGGCCTTGTCCTCGGAGTTGTTGACCTCGCCGAGGACCATGAGGGCGTTGCCGGTGACGACGAGGTCGCGGAAGCGCTCGTAGTTCTCGTTCATCAGCAGCATCTGCATGTTGCCGTGCAGGTCCTCCATCGTGACCATGGCGTAGGGTTTGCCGGACTTCTTGGAGAAACCCTGCTGCACGGCCGAGACCATCGCGCCGACGCGGACCATGCTGCGGCTCTCCATCGCCGCGGCCGTGATGGAGGTGTGGGTGGCGTAGCGTTCGAGCAGGTCGCGGAGCGGATCGAGCGGATGGCCAGTGACGTAGAAGCCGAGCAGCTCCTTCTCGCCGGCGAGCTTCTCGGCCAAGGGCCACTCGGGAAGCTGCACGACGACTTCCTTGGTTTCCTTCTCCGGTTCCGCTTCGGCCAGCATGTCGAAGAGCGAGCTTTGTCCCCGTGAACGATCCTGCGAGGAGCTGGCGGCGCGGGCGATGGCCCTGTCGATCTGCGACCAGAGCGTGGCACGGGTCAGGCCGAAGCAGTCACAGGCGCCGCTCTTGACGAGGGCTTCGAGCATCTTGCGGTTGACCGTGCGGCTGTCGACGCGTCCGCAGAGATCGAGCAACGAGGTGAACGGCCCACCTTTCTCGCGCACCTCGATCATCTGGCGCACGGCGCCTTCGCCCACGCCTTTGACGGCGGCCATGCCGAAGCGGATGGGGGGGTTGGATTATTCGCGCTGCGAATGGTCGTCCGCCCGCTGGGGGGGGGGACCCACCTTCCTCGCGGGTCCGAAGAACACATCCGACTCGTTGACGTCGGGCGGGAGGACCTTGATGCCGAACTGCCGGGCCTCGTCGATGAGGATGGCGACCTTGGCCGTGTCGCCCATGTCGTTGGTCAACATGGCAGCGAGGAATTCGACCGGGTAGTTGGCCTTCAGATACGCGGTCTGGTAGGCGACGACGGCGTAGGCGGCGGCGTGGGCTTTGTTGAAGCCGTAGCCGGCGAACTTCTCCAGCACGTCGAACACGCGGTTGGCCGTCCCGGCGTCGATGCTGTTCGTGTTGGCCGCGCCCTTCACGAAGATGTCCCGCATCTTCGTCATCTCCTCGAGCTTCTTCTTGCCCATCGCGCGGCGCAGCAAGTCGGCGCCGCCGAGAGTGAAGCCGGCCAGGATCTGCGCGGACTGCATGACCTGCTCCTGGTAGATCAGGACGCCGTAGGTCTCCCTGGAAATGGGTTCCAGTAAAGGATGGACATACTCGACTTCGGCGCGGCCATGGCGGCGTTCGATGAAGTCGGGGATCAGGTCCATCGGTCCCGGACGGTAGAGCGAAACGAGCGCGGTGATGTGCTCCACGGACGCGATCTCGAACTTCCGGCAAAGGTCTCTCATGCCGCCGGATTCCAGCTGGAACACGCCGACGGTCATGCCCTTGTTCAACAGGCCGTAGCTTTTCGCGTCGTCGAGCGGGATGCGGTCGATGTCGATGTCTATGCCCTGCGTGCGCTTCACCATCTCGCAGGTATTGCGGATGACGGTGAGCGTCTTGAGCCCGAGGAAATCCATCTTCAGAAGGCCGAGATCGCCCACCGGGTTCATCGCATACTGCGTCACGATGGTGCCGTCCTCGTCCATCTTCAGGGGCAGAAGATTCTCCAGGGGCTCCGGCCCGATGACCACGCCGGCCGCGTGGACGGAGGAATTGCGCGTCAGATCCTCGAGCACGAGGGCGACATCGATCACCTCCTTCGTCGCCTCCTCGGTTTCGTAGGCGGTCTTGAACTCCGCGCTGACCTTGAGCGCCTTCTCCAACGTCATCTTCAGCTCGTTGGGGATCATCTTGGCCAGCCGGTCGCCGTCGCCGTAGCTGCGGCCCATGGCGCGCGCGACATCGCGGACGACGGACTTCGCGCCGAGCGTGCCGAAGGTGATGATCTGGGCCACGCAGTCGCGGCCGTATTTCTGGCGGACATATTCGATGACGTCGGCGCGGCGGTCGTCAGCGAAGTCGATGTCGATGTCAGGCGGGTTGACGCGCTCGGGGTTGAGGAAGCGTTCGAAGAGCAGGCCGTAGCGGATCGGGTCGACGTTCGCGATGTCGAGCAGGTAGGTGACGATCGAGCCTGCGGCCGAACCACGCGCCACGCAGGCAACACCCATCTCGCGGCCGGCGCGAATGAAGTCGGCCACGATGAGGAAGTAGGAGATGAACCCCGTCTTCTCGATCACGCCCAGCTCAAGCTGGAGACGATCCATGACGGTCTGTATCGCGGCGGCGAGGGTGGGGTCGTCCAAGGTAGGGCGGGCATCTTGCCTGCCCAGGAGCGCTTCCGTTCCATCCGCAGACGCTTGGGACAGGCTGGAAGCCTGTCCTACCTTGTAGGTCGGCAACCGCGTCGGATCCTCGATGCCTTCGACGACGAACTCCTGGCCGACGGCTTTAGCCGTGATCGTGTAGCGGCGCATCAACCCCTCGGCCAGCATGTGGCGGAGATAGCCTTCGCGGGTGAAAAGCTCCGGCGGATTGAAGACGGGATAGTGCAACTCGCCGAACTTGATCTTGAGATCGACCTTCTCTGCCACCTCCAGCGTGTTCCGGACGGCCTCCGGCACTTCGCTGAAGAGCGCGGACATCTCCTCGGCCGAACGCAGGTAGAACTGCTCGCGCTGATACTGCATGCGCTTCGGGTCGTTGATCGTCGTCTGCGTGCCGAGACAGACGAGGCAGTCGTGCGCGAACGAATGCCCTTTCTCGACGTAGTGGACGTCGTTCGTGGCGATGGTTTTCAGGCCGAACTCCTTGGCGAATTCCAGCAGGTGGCGGTTCACCTTGGCCTGCTCGGGAATGCCGTGGTTCTGGAGTTCGAGATAATAGCGGTCGGCTCCGAAGATCTGCTTGAACCAATCCACCGCCTCGCGCGCCTTCTGGACCTGGTCCTGCATCAGGAGCGCCGGGACTTCGCTGGCGAGGCAGCCCGACATCGCGATGAGTCCACCCGCGTGCTGGGCCAGCAGTTCCTTGTCGATCCGGGGCTTGTAGTAGTAGCCGTCGAGGTGCGCGCGGGTGACGAGCTTGATGAGGTTCTTGTAGCCCTGTTCATCCGCCGCCAGCAGGCCGAGGTGCTGGTAAAGTTCGCGGCCGGAGGCGTTCTGGACGGCCTTGCGGTCCTTGCGGCTGGCCGGCGCGACATAGCATTCGCAGCCGATGATGGGCTTGATTCCTTTCTCCTTCGCCGCCTTGTAGAACTCGATCGCCCCGAACATCGCGCCGTGGTCCGTGATGGCCATCGCGGACATCTTCAACTCGGCCGCGCGGTCCATGAGCCGGTCCAAACGGCAGGCACCATCGAGCAGGGAAAACTCGGTGTGCAGATGGAGATGGACGAACTCGGGCAACGACATTGTCCGACCAGTAAACGGCCCGGTCCCCGGGGCCGCAAGCCGTTGGACAATCAAGTTGGCCGAAGACGGCCAGAAGCCCGGCGTGTGCCCAAGTCCCTCAGCCCTGCAGGAGCCTCTTCACAACGCGGATCAGGGCCGCCATCTCAGTTTCGTTGCCGATGGTGATGCGCAGGTAGTCCCGCACCTCGGGTGCGCTGAACCAGCGGACGATGATCTTCTGAGCGCGCAGTTTCTGGAGCCACTCCTGCGCCGGGAACTTGGGTGGACGCGCGAGGACGAAGTTCGTCTGGCTCGGCATCACGGAGAATCCCAAGGCCGTCAGTTCATTGGTCACTTTGGTCCGTGAGGAGATCACGCGCCGGAAGTTTTTCCGGTAGTAGGGCAGATCATCCAACGTCGCTGAAGCCGCGATCTGGCCTAGGCCATTGACGTTGTAGCTGTCACGCACCTTGTCGAGCGCCGCGATCAGCTCCGGATGCGCGATGAAGTAGCCGACGCGCTGGAAACACAGGCTGTAGGCCTTGGAGAAGGTCCGCGAAACGATGACATGCGGATACTTGACCGCCAATGCGGCCGCGTTCTCATGGGCGAAATCCACGTAGGCCTCATCAAGGATCACGATCCCCTTCATCGCGGCACAGAGCGCGTCCAACTCGCCCGTGGGATAGCCTATTCCGCTGGGGGCATTCGGAGTGGTGACGAGAGTCAGGGCGGCTTTGAAGTCCCAGAGTTTGCCACGCTTCAACTGCGCGACGGAAGGCAGGCTGAAGTCGGGATTCAACGGCACCACGTTCTTGGCGCCGCCATGGATGTCGGCCAGCACGGGATAGAGCGAGTAGCTCGGCCAGAAGTATTGGATTGTCGACTTGGACGATGCTTTTGCCGAAGCCGGCTCAACGAACGTCCTGGTCGCCAGCGCCAGCACTTCATCCGATCCATTCCCGACAATGATGTTCTCCGGTCCGCAGTCGTGAAGCTTCGCCAGTTTCTCGCGGAGAATCTGGGAGGTGGGATTTGGATAAAGCCGCAAACGTTGGTCGATGGCGGCTTTGACAGCTTTCAACACCTTGGGCGACGGCGGATAGGGATTCTCGTTGGTGTTGAGCTTGATCAACCCCTTCACCTTCGGCTGCTCGCCCGGAACGTAGGCGTGCAACGAGTCGACGAGCGGGCGGATGAGTTTGGACGGAGATGGCATTTCAGATCCGGGGGTTCGATCACTTCCGCACTTCGGCCGACCGGCCGTGCGCGTCGAGGCCTTCGAGTTCGGCGAACTTCTTGACCGCCTTCAATGCCTTCTTCAGCGCGGGCTTGGTGTATTCGACGACGCTGGTGCGGCGTTGGAACTGGTCGACGGTCAGGCCGGCGAAACTGCGCCCCGCACCGCCGGTCGGAAGCGTGTGGCTTGGTCCGGCGACGTAGTCTCCGAGCACCGTTGGCGAATCGTTCCCGAGGAAGATCGCGCCGGCCGTGAAGATGCGCTCGGAAACCTTGCGCGCCTGTTTTGTCATCACCTCGCAATGTTCGGGCGCAAGGCGGTTGGCGAGATCGATGGCCTCATCCAACGACTCGGTCTGTATGAGCCAGCCGTTGTTCGCGAGCGCCTTTTCGATGAACTCGCGGCGCGCCAACCAAGGAAGCTGCTTCGCGATCTCCTTCTCGACCGCCTTGATCAGCTTGGCCGAGGGTGTGAGGAACCAGACGCGCTCGTGGCCCGAGCCATGTTCAGCCTGCGCCAAGAGATCCGCGGCGATGTTGCCCGGCTTGGCCGAATCGTCGGCGAGCACGAGCACTTCACTGGGACCCGGCAACAAATCGACGGCGACATACCCGAAGAGGAGTCGCTTGGCCGCGACGACATAGGCGTTGCCCGGCCCGAAAACCTTTTGCACCGGCTTGATCGTCGCGGTGCCGAGCGCCATGGCGGCGATGGCCTGGGAACCGCCCACCCGATAGATCTCGGTTGCACCGGCCTGTTTGACTGCAAAGAGAAGCGCGGGATTGATGCCGCCGTCCTTGCCGCACGGAGTGCAGACGACGATCTCGGGACAGCCCGCGACCTTGGCCAGCGTGATGGTCATGAGCGCGGTCGAGACGAGCGGGGCCGTGCCTCCGGGGATGTAGATGCCGACGCGTTGAAACGGATCAAACTTCTCGCCGACGGTCGCACCGTGGCTGTTCTTCGTGAACCACGCCTTGCGAAGGCTTTTGCGGGCGAAGACGGCGATGTTCTTCGACGCCTCGGCCACCGCTTCCCGCAAGGGCCCGTCGGCCTTTAGCGAAGCGGTCAGCAGTTCCGCAGATGAAACGGCGAGCCGGGAAGCGTCGGCCAACTCGGCGCTGTCAAACTTGGCGGTGAACTCCAACAGCGCGGCGTCGCCGCGTTCCTTGACGGCTTGGACGATGGCTTTTGTGCGCTCCTCGATGACGGGATCAAACAGGCTGGAAGCCCCGGCCAGTGCGACGAGGCGATCGGCAAAATCACGGTCTTTGAACCGGAGAACATTCATGCGCCGCGAGGCTAGAGGCGGTCGCGGATGAAGTCAAAGTGGCGGGATCGCCGGACCCAGAGGCCAGCCCGGCAAGCACTCGGCATCAAGGTCGGTCTCGATGCGCCCGGCCATGAGCATGCGTTCGGCGAGGATCCCGATCATGGCCGCGTTGTCGGTGCAAAGACTTCGATCTGCGAGACGAAGCGTGAGCCCGTTCTTCCGGCACGTGGCAGCCAGCAAATCTCGGAGGCCGGTGTTGCAGGTGACACCGCCAGATGCGGTGACACAGCGGACTCCTTCCCGCAGCGCGGCGCGGATGGTCTTCGCGACCAGGGTCTCGACGATCGCCGCCTGCACGCTGGCGCACAGATCGCGGAGCTGCTTCGGGTCATCGGCCATTCCGGGACGCTTCTCCAGGAAGTAGCGGACGCTCGTCTTAAGGCCGGAGAAGCTGAAGTCGTCGGTTTCGTCACGGATCATCGGACGTGGAAAATCGTAGGCCCGCGGATCGCCTTCCTTGGCGAGCTTGTCGACGAGAGGCCCGCCCGGATAAGGCAGGCCGATCAGCTTGGCGATCTTGTCGAAGCATTCCCCCGCCGCATCGTCAATCGTCGCGCCCAGCACACGATGGCGGAGCTCTGCTTCGACATGGACCAGGATGGTGTGCCCACCGCTGACGATGAGCGAAACTGAAGGCTCGAAGGCCCCGAAGTCGGCACGCGGCGGTTCACCGGAGATCCATGGCGAATACAGATGCGCTTCGTGGTGGTTGACGGTGACAAGTGGTTTGCGGAGCGAATAGGCCAATGCCTCGGCGGCTTTCAGCCCCGCCATCAAGGCCGCCGGCAACCCTGGACCGCGCGTAACGGCAACGGCATCGAGGTCCTTGAATCCGGTGCCGGAAGTGGAGAGCGCGTCGTGGATGACGGGCGTCAGGTTTCGAAGGTGTTCGCGAACGGCCAACTCAGGAACAACTCCTCCGTATTCCGCGTGAAGCCTGGTCTGAGTGGCGACGATGTTGGCCAGAACAACTCCGTCCCGAATTACGGCGGCGCTGGTTTCGTCGCAGGACGACTCGATGGCGAGCAACGTCACCGGGGCTTCGGATCGGACAATGCCTTGGCGGCATCGGCCACTTTCTTGGTTCCGACAGGTTCCACCCGCTGCGTGAAGACGCTCAATCCCTTGAGCAGGTCCACGGCCCGGTCGAGCTGGACGTCGCGCACCGCCCGCACCCGGTCGCGCTCGGCGTCGTCGAGCGACTCAGTTCCCCCAAGCGAACGCTGGAGAGCGAGCGAGCGTTCGTCGTCGTCGCTCATCGGAACGATGATGTCGGGGGTGATGCCCTTCTCATGAATCACCTTGTGGCTCGGGGTGTAATACTTGGCGGTCGTGAGCCGAAGAGCGGAACCGTCGGGAAGCGGCAGGATGCTCTGGACCGAGCCTTTGCCGAAGGTCTGTTCGCCGATGACGACCGCGCGGGTGATCGACTGAAGATCCTGCAGGCACCCGGCAACGATCTCGGCGGCGCTGGCACTGCCGCCATTGACCAGCACGACCATGGGAAGTTTGCGCTGGTTGCGGTTTCGTGAACGGTATTCCGACTTCTGGGTGGCACCACGGCCCTCGGTCGAAACGACTAGTTGGCCGCGCGGAAGGAATTTCTCGGCGACCTGCCCAGCCTGTTCGAGCAACCCACCCGGGTTGCCGCGGAGATCGAGGACAAGCGATTGCATCCCGTTCTTCTCCAGCTTCTGCAGCGCGACTTCGAGATCGGACGCGGTCTGTTCGCCGAACTGGCTGATGCGGACGTAGCCCGTCTTGTCGGAGATCAACGGAAACTCCGACCGGCTGTTGATGTCCTTGATCGTGCTGACCCGGATGGTCTCGCGGGTCAGCTTGTATTCCTTGGTCTCGCCATTCGACGCACGGAAAAGGGTCAACGTCACGTCGGTCCCGGTCTTGCCTCGGAGACGCTTCACGGCCTCGTCCAGCGGAAGCTTTTCCGCGTTCTTCCCGTCGATCTTGACGATGCGGTCGCCGGGAAGGATGCCGGCCTTGTAACCCGGGCTGTCGTCCATCGGGGCCACTACCGTCAAATACTTCTCGCGGTTGACCGAAACGACGATCCCGACGCCGCTGAACTCGCCCTGCGTGTCATCCTTGAGATCCTTGTAGGCCACCGGAGGCATGAACTCGCTGTGGGGATCCAGTGTTCCAAGCATGCCCTTGAGGGCACCGTGGATCAGTTCCTTGTAGGTCAGGTTCGTGCCGTCCACGTAGTCCTGGCGGACCTTTTCCAGCACTTCGGTGAAGACGCGGTATTGCTCGTAGGGATTCTCCTTCTCACCCGACTGCGCCGAGTAGAGGTGGATCTGCGCTC
>JBBRDN010000035.1:0-28150 GCA_038203875.1 Verrucomicrobiota bacterium | reverse complement strand
CTTCGATTCGGTCCAGCCGCCGCGCGCCCAACAGGAGTCGGCAGCCCTCGGCTGCGAACGCGCGCGCCGCAGCAGCGCCGAAACCCGACGAAGCGCCCGTGATCAATACCCACTTTCCGGAAAGTCGTGATGCCATGGACCGAAGGATACCGACTGGCGGGCGCCTGGAAAACCCCTAACCACCTCCGGCCATATCCGGAGCACGCGCCAGTTCGCCGCCGGGGCTGATTTGACACTCCTGTGCATCTGAGATTCCATCACCGACAAGAAAGGCGGCGGACCAAGCCAGACGAATCTCCGCGTCGAAACCCGGTAACACCATGATTTGGATCGTCAGAATCGGCCTGGTCATCGCCTGGGGATGGACACTCCAGTCCGCGATCGGTGCTGCCATGAGTTCGGATACGCTCGCGGGCGCATCCATCGCCGGCTACTTCGGAATGCTCATCATGGTGGGCATCCCGTTGGCCGCCGTCTGGATTCCCGTCTTCGGCCGGATCATCGTGGGCAAAGCGGTCGAGGCCGTCAGCGACGACCACTACACCCACTCGGGCAACCGGCTGGCCTTGGCGATCGACCGGGCGGTCGATCGCGGCGAGAGGAAGAAGGTGGTCTTCCTTTGCTGGCTCGAAACCTGGATCAACCCGAAACTGAGGCGCCCGAACTCCATCGGCCTGACCCATGCGGTTCCCGGTTCGCGGTTGGAACTGCAGTTCGCACGCCGGCTCTTCCGGGGCAACACCGCCTCCGAATGCATCCGCGCGGCCGACGTCATCGAAAAGCACGGTTTCAACGTCGGCATGCACAACAGCGACACGATCAGCCAGCTCCTCCTGCAACGGAAGAAACTCCGCCAACTGGAACGACGCAGGCTGAAGGCGGAACAGCTCGAGGCTGCAGAGGCCGCAGGAGGCGATCCGGTCGACGAAACCGAGATTGATCCGCAAGACCCGCCCGCTTGAATTGCCACCGCCGCGCCCGGACACTCCGCCGCAGTGCACCTTGCCCGGCTCAGACTCCGTGACTTCCGCAACTACGCGCGCCTCGACGCCGCGTTTACACCGGGCTTCCACGTCCTCCTCGGCGACAATGCGCAGGGCAAGACCAACATCCTCGAAGCCGTCTACCTCCTCGCCACGCTCCGGTCCTTCCGCGGCGTCGGTGGCGCTCAGATGATCCGGAACGGGCAGAAGGGTTACTTCGTCGGCGCCCAGATCGTCGGGCAGGGCACGCATGAGGCGAAGCTCTACTGGTCCTCTTCCGAACGGCAGCTTTCCCTCGACGGCCAACCCGTCCAGCGCCTCGCCGATTTCCTTGGCACCCTCCGCGCCGTCGTCTTCTGCACCGAGGATCTCCAACTCGTCAAAGGCACCGCGCGGATGCGCCGGCGTTTCCTCGACCTGCTCCTCTCGCAGACCAATCCAGCCTACCTCCCGCTCCTCCAGCGCTACGCCGCCGCCGTCCGCTCGCGCAACGTCCTGCTCAAACACCGGCCCGTCGACGAAGCCGCGCTGGAAAGTTTCTCCCGCGAAGTCGTCGCCGCCGGCGAAAAGCTCGTGGCTTTCCGCCAGGAACTGTTGCCCAAGATCTCGCCCCTCGCGCGCCTCGCCTGCCGACGCATCACTAACGACACCGAGGAACTGCGCCTCGAATACCAGCCGTCGTTCCAGGGCGACTTTGCGGTCGCGCTCGCCAAGGCCCGCCCGCGTGAACTCGCTTTCCGCACCACGCTCATAGGGCCGCACCGGGACGAACTCGGCCTCCTGCTCAACGACCAGCCCGCGGCCAAGTTCGCCAGCGAAGGCCAGAAGCGGTCCATCGCCCTCGCGCTGAAGATGGCTCAGGCCGAATTCCTCACCGGCATCCACGGATCGCCGCCCGTGCTCCTCATCGACGACGTCATGGGCGAACTCGACGCGCGTCGCCGGAAAGGATTCCTGCCCATCCTCGAGCGCGCCCACCACGCCCGCAGCCAGGTCTTCATGACCTGCACCGAGGAGAACTGGCCCCGCGACCTCGGCTTGGAAATGAACCGCTGGCAGGTGGAGAAGGGTGAAATCCGCAGCGTAAGGGACTGAACAGATGACCCACAACTGGAACGATTCGCCAGAGATTCGTTTTCAGTTCCTGAACTTCTTGTGGCAGGCGGTGCAGGACTGGCCAACTTTCTTGAATCCCTCGTCGAGCCGCACGCGATCCAGCGACAGCTTCTTCAACTCGTCGCGCAGCGCCTCGGCTCCGGTTTCCAGTTCGGCCAACAGCTTCCGGTAGTCTGCGGATTTGCCGGCCGTGTCGTGGTGGCGGCCGAGTTCGCGGAGCTGTTCCCAGAGCAACGTGGCTTCCTGCGCCGGCTTCACGTCGGGCAAGCCGGGAATTTCTTCCCACCCCGTCTTCTGTGCCGCCTTGAGATGGTCGGAGTGTTCGTCGATGGCGACCATCGCGTCGATCAACGTGGAGGTCACGGCGACTTCAGGAAGCGGCGGGCGCGAGGCGAGGAATTCGGCCGTGGGCGGAACAAACCCGCGCACATCGCGGTAGAGCCCGGCGTAGTCGTTGGCAGTGCCCGCCGTGCGCAACCACGCTTCGGCCTGGTTCGTGGTCCACCCTTCGCCCGCGAGGCACATCATGGCCACGGCGGCGGGTCCGCGATGTTTGCCGTGGTGGCAATGGACGTAGACCGGCCCGGCGACGTTCTTCATGGCCAGGGCGAGATCGGCCACGCGGTTGGTGGGAATGCCACCGTAGCCGAAGGGCAGATGCACATAGGCCAGCCCGTGCTTTTTCGCCGCTTCGACATCGGGCCGGGCGCCGTCGACGCTGATGACCGTCGTCACGCCGAGCTTGGCCAACGCGGCGAAATCCGCTTCCCCCTCGGGCACGCTGCCCGAATAGACGCGCGGCGTGACGGCGAAGGCGTTGTGAAGTCTTCCGATCTCGACCGGCTTCGGCGTGTCCGCAGCGGACGCGCACAGCGACAGCACGAGCATCCCGACCGCCGCAATCCGTCTGAGATTTTCCCAATCCCTAGGCACGAACGAACCGTGACGCCGCGGGGTTGCTGGGAAAAGCAGCAAAACCATTCGCTCACTCTTCTGGAGCAACCTCCTCATCCACGGCTTCGGACGGAAGCACCGGCTTCAACTCAGTCACCACGGGACCATCACACCGCCACACCTGCAGCGGCTCGAGGCGGTCTTTCTTCGCGAGCCGATACTCCGCAGGCAGGGCGCGTTTGGTGATCGAACGTTCAGACACTCCGGTGGCGTCGCAGCCGAAGACGAGGGCGTTGGGTTTGTAGACCCGAGGGCGGCCGATGAGCCGCGCCGCGCCTTCGGGCATCGGCGGCCGCGTGCGACGATCAAGCACAAGGTAGCTCAACGGAAGGCTCCTCAAATCGATCCCCATCTCGTCGCTGAACCGCGTCCAATCCGCATCCATGAACACTTCGGCCGGCGGCGATGCGAAATGGTGGCACCAATGCGGTTCGTTGCCCTTCGCCAACATGCCGCAGGCCTTAAAGTGCGTGCACGGGGCAACCACGTTCAAAGCGGCCGCGGCGGACCCCGCAAGCAGTTTCTCCCTTATGGCGATCAGGCGACGGCTCGTCTCGTGCGTGCCCGGCTCCACCCAGACGACCGCTTCGGCCGACATCACAAGATCGAGGAGATCGTCGACCTCGCGAGTCTCAAGCTCGGTCAACACGTGGCTGATGAGGAGCGTGCCGACACGGGTGGGCTGCCCGGCGCGAATCGTCATTCCGGGAAACGCCGCACGCGCCTGCTGCATCGCGAAGCTGACGGCCAGGCTCGATTGATCGCTGAACCACACCTCGGCGGCAGCCTGCGGCGGGAAGTGCGCGAGGAAACGCCGCGCCGCGATGCCGGATCCGCAGCCCCAGTCGAGCACCGGACCGGCGGGAGCCGCCCAACCTAGGCGGCCGAGTTCGTGCAGCACGTGATCCCACTTCCAGCCGATGCGCGCGGCGAACGTGGCGTCATACCTGGCGAGATCGCGCTCCGATTGCCAGTAGGCCGCCCGGCCCGCCGTCCCCGCCAAAAAGGCGGTGCGCAGGCGTTGCAGAGCTTTCCAATCGACGGCGGCGAGACTCATCGAGGAAGTGCTAAACCGGGGAAGCGAATTCATCCACGAAGAACACGAAGAGGGCTGACAGAAGAAGAAAGATGAAGTTCCCGCGCAAGGTAGGGCGAAGGCTCCCGCCGAGCCGCCGTTGCGTTTCCTGGAACCGCACGGCTGCGGCGGCAACCTCTGACGGACCATGAAGACGCATGGCTTCCCGCGAGAAACCAACTTGTCAGGAGATCGCCCGAAGGCGGCTCGGCGGGAGCCTTCGCCCTACCAGCTTGTGTCCTTCGTGGATGAACACTGCTCGCTGGGCAGGATGCCCGGCCTACGGGATCAGCGATTTGCCCTTGAAGCTCCGGAGTTCATCTTTATGTCGCTGGAGGTGATGCCCATCCTCCATTGAAGTTTCGGGATCCGTCATTCTTCGGTTCAGCGCAGCGATTTGCGAATCAACCCATTTGTCTCTAAGTAACTGCAATGATCCCGGCTTCGAGCTGGAGCCGAGAAGAACGGTGGACGCATCGGCCACGCCGTGCGGCGTGGCGAGGGCTTCGGTGATCATCCGTTGGGTGGCGGCGTCATCCAGTGATCCAATCCACGCGGCCAGTCCGGGCCACGTCGCGTTGTGATGAGCTTCCAATCGCCGCTCGACGGCGGTGCGGACGAGTTCGTGCGTGAGCCATTCGGGCGCGAGGACACCGGCTACCTGCGGGACGATGTCGTCGTTCTCCAGCAGGAGCTGGAGCAGCGTGATCTCGGGCGGTGGCGGCTTGGGATAGGAGACCTGTTCCTCTTCCGGCGAAGGCATGTCGTATTCCTCCTCCATTGGAGCCGGCCCGGCCTTCATCTGCTTCTTGAAATCCGCCCGGACCGCGTCGGAGGAAACACCGAGCTTCAGCGCGGTCTTCTGCAGGTATTTGTCGACGACGACGTCGTTGCCGGCTTTGGCCAGCGCCTCCGCCATGGACCGCGAAATGGTCACGCGGCCCTTGTCCGAGTTCGCGTCGTTGGTCGCGACGAGCCGGTCGAGATACCAGTCGAAGAAGCCCGGCGCGCGCTTGATCACGTCGGCAAAGGCCTCGCCGCCGTTCTGCTTGATGAACTCGTCCGGATCCTTCCCGTTCGGCACGGACGCCACACGCACCGTCAGGCCCGCGCCGAGCAACGCATCGAGCGCGCGCACGGCGGCGTTCTGCCCGGCGTTGTCGGCATCGAAACAGAGCACCACTTCCTCGGCATAGCGCTTGAGAATGCGTGCATGCTCGGGCGTGAATGCCGTTCCTTGTGGCGCGACGACGTTGGTCACACCGCCCATGAAGCACGCGATCAGGTCGAGCTGGCCCTCGCAGACGACGGCCGTCTTGGTGTCGAGCAACGCGCGCTTCGACTTGTTCAGTCCGAAGATGACGCGGCCCTTGCTGAAGATGGGCGTCTCGGGCGAGTTGACGTATTTCGCCGTCTTCTCGTCGCCCTGGAGGATGCGTCCGCTGAAGCCGATCACGCGGTCCTGCTCGTCGCAAATGGGGAACATCAGCCGCCCGCGGAACCGGTCGTAATGCCGGTCCGTGCCTTCCTTGCGGACAACCAGCCCGGCCTGTTCGACTAGGGCGGCGTCGAAGCCCTTGCTCCGCGCCCAGTTCACCGTGTCGTCCCACGACTCGGGCGCGTAGCCGATGCGGAAGAGCTGCACGGCGTCCAGCGAGACGGCGCGCTTCTCGAGATAGTCGCGGGCGATCTGACCGCCTTCCTGGTTCAAGGCCGCCTGCCAACGCTGGCAGATCTGTTCATGGATCAGCAGCAACGTGTCCTTCAACGCCCGCGTCTGCTGCCGGGCCGGATCGTTGTCCACTTCCAGCGGAATGCGGGCGCGTTCGGCGAGGCGGCGCACGGCCTCGATGAAATTCAGCCCCTCGTATTCCTGCACGAAGCGGAAGACGTCGCCGCCCTTGCCGCAGCCGAAGCAATGGAAGATCTGCTTGGAAGGAACGACGTTGAAGCTCGGGCTTTTCTCCCGGTGGAACGGGCAGAGCGCGCGGAAGCTGGTGCCGGCCTTCTTGAGCGGAATGTAGCCGCCGACCACGTCGACGATGTCACTCGCCTGACGGATCTGCTCGATGGTGTTTTCTGAAACCAAGCCGGCCACGGGAACAGTGTGAAGGCTGGAGAACCGAGGAGCAACGATGGTCGAACGGCCCGGAGGGCCGCCGGAAATTAGCCAGCCACAAGGTGGCTGGTTGGATAACCGACAAGCGACAAAGTCCTCGAAGGACGGCGGAAGGATGCCAGGGCGATTCCTTCGTCCCTCCGGGACTTGGCCGGTTGGTTTACGGCAAACCAGCCACATTGTGGCTGGCTACTTTCCGGGGTCGCTCCGCGACTAGATCACTTCACCCCAGCACATCCATGACGGCTTTGCCCTTGCCATCGTTGGTCACGTAGAAGGGGCGTTTCTCGATCTCGTAGGACAGGTTCGCCGGGATGCCGACGGTGCGGTAGATGGTCGCGTGGAGGTCGGTGATGTTCACCGGATCCTTGATCGTGCGGCACGGGCGTTCATCGGCGGTGCGGCCGTGCATGTGGCCCTTCTTCACCCCGCCGCCGAAGAGCAGGACGCTGCCGGCGTCGGTGAAGTGCCGGTGCATGCCGTAGAACTTCGGGTCTTCGATCGTCTTCGGCACTTCCACCTGGTCCTTCACGAGATTGCCGGGTTTGCCCTCGGTCATCATGTCGCGGCTAAACTCGCTGGCCACGACGATGAGGGTGCGGTTGAGCAGGCCGCGTTCGTCGAGGTCGCGCACAAGCTGGGCGATGGGCGAATCGATCATCTTCTTCATCGAGACGAGCCGCGAGTGGCCGTTCTCGTGCGTGTCCCAGTTGAGGAAGGGGATGTATTCCGTGGTCACCTCGATGTAGCGCGCGCCGACCTCGCAAAGCCTCCGCGCCAGCAGACACCCGAGCCCGAAACGTCCGACGCTCTGGGCTTCATACTGCGCACCGAAGCGGTCGAGCGAGGCGTTGAAGCGCTGGCCGGGTTCGTAGCCGGGCGCGTATTTGCGGATGTTCTCCAGCGGTTCCAAGGCTAGGTCGAAGGCCTTGGCCGCCGGCGAGCTGAGCAGGCGATGGGCGTTGTCCATCGAGCGGAGCAGGGATTCCTTCTGGTAGTCGCCGCCGTGTTTCCCGACGGGCGAGGCGGAGAGGAGTTTCTTATAGAACTTGTTCCGGTCCTCGAAGCGACCCGGCGTCATGCCCGCAGGCGGACGCACGGCTTCGGCGGCCTGGTCGGGATAGGGGATGTTAAACGGGCCGTATTCGCTGCCAAGGAAGCCGGAAGTCGTGAAGGACTTCAGCTCCTCGCCTTCGCCGAGGTCGAAGCGCTGGCCGATGTTGATGAAGGCGGGCACGGCCGGATTGAGCGGCCCGAGAGTCTTGGCGATGAAGGCGCCGAGATGCGGGCAATGCACGTTCTGCGGCGGAGTGTAGCCGGTGTGCCAGTTGAACTGGTGCCGCGAATGGAGGATGAACCCGAGATCGGCCGCCGTGTAGGTGCGGATGAGCGTCCCCTTGTCCATCACGCCCGCGATCTTCTCCAAACCTTCGGAGAACTTGATGTGGTCCACCTTCGTGTCGATCGACGGAAAGGTGCTGAGCACTCGGTTGGGATCGAGGCCCTTCTCGTAGGGCGTGTAGCGCTTCGGATCGAAGGTCTCCGTCGAGGCCATGCCGCCGGCCATCCAGAGGACTATCACGGTGTCGGCGGTGGACTTGATCTTCTCAAGCTCGTCGTTGGCGAAAAGCGCACGCGGTGCGCCGGTCGCGAGCGTGGCCAAAGTGGCGGCGCTGGCGGTCTTGAGGAAGTCGCGGCGGGAAAGGATGGGTTTCATGGGAGGACCGGTTCAACCGACGGAGCTGAGCTCGATTAGATCATTCGTCTCCAGACCGATGACAATGGCGGAGAGCTGCCTTTCAAAGAGAGCGAGAAGCTCGCGCTTACGAAGATTGCCACAGCGGACGAGGACGAGTTTGGGAGGAGCACCCTTGAGAATCAGATCCTGGAAAAAATCAAGATCCTTCGTGATCAGCACCCGGCTATCCGTGATGGCGATGGATCGTATCTCCCGATCGGCCGTCGCGTTCTGTCTGGGCAACGTCCCGGTGTGCACAACATCGTGGCCATGCTCGGCCAACAGCCGACAAAGCGACGGAGGCAGATGGGCATCGACCAGAAACTTCATGCTGCGGCAGGGAGATGCAGCGTCTTCAGCTTGAGCATGCTGGTGGCGAACTGGAGGCAAGCCAGAAGGTCATCGCGCTCCAAGTCGGGAAACTCCCCGATCACATCCTCGATCGAATCCCCGCCGGCGAGATACTCCAGCATCGATTCGACCGGATAACGCAGTCCGCGAATGACCGGCTTCCCGTGGCAGATGGCCGGATCGACGGTGATTCGATTCATGAGATTATTCATGGCGTGGCTGTTCTAACTTGTTTGAGGTCGTCAGTAAATCAGCTGGAACTCGGGCTGCATAACGATGGTCCAGAGGAAATCCTCCGTGCCCGCGGCCGACGGCTTGTCGGCGCCAACGATCTGCGCAGCGGTGCGGCGTTCGCTCCAGCCGGGCTTCCGGCTGAAGGCTTTCACGTAGGTCTGCTGGACCAACATCTTGGTATCGCTCGACGAAGCGAGCTTGGCGGCTCCTCGTTTGAGCGTGTCGTTCAAGGTGCCGCCATTGGTCAGCTCCAAAGCCTGCAGTGTCGTCGGCGTGGATTGACGCACGGTCACGACCTGTTCGCGGTTCGGCCGGTCAAGCGCGACCATCAACGGATCGGCGGCGACGAGCGCGGCCCGCGTCCGGCCCTTCAATTCGGCGAGCTGGTTGGTGGTGAACTTGAAATCACCGACCGGTTTGTCGCGCCAGTGGCCGGTGAGCTGCGAGATGGCGTCGACAAGCTGCTCGGCGTTCATCCGGCGGACGGACGGACCCCGGAAGACGTAGCCCTTCTCCGCCGGAGCAACCTCCAGCACCGCCTCCATCTGGTAGGCGCGCGAGGTGAGGATGCGCGCCATGGTGTGGCGCAGGTCGTAGCCGTGGGCCACGAAATCTTCCGCGAGCCAGTTCAACAGCCCGGGATGCCAAGCGGGTTGTTCCATGTCGTCCACATTTGCGACGAGACCATGGCCGACGAAGCGCTGCCAAAGCCGGTTCACAATCGTGCGCGAGAGGCGGCCGTTCTCGCGGCTCGTCAGCACCTCAGCCAGGCGGGCGGTGCGTTCCGCCTTGTTCGTCGAGGAGTTGAGCGCGCCGAGATCGGGGTAGAGGAACGCGACCTTCACCTTCTTCCCGAGCGGCTTGTCGCACTCGACCAATTCCAATGGCCCGTCCGAATACACTCCGGCCAGGCTGTAGGCGTCGGAGAGTTTCCAGTCGTCGATGAAGCTGTCGTGGCAGGAGGCGCACTTGAGGTTCACGCCCATGAAGACCTGCGAGATGTTCTGCGCGGCCTGGATGGGCGGGAGCTGGCTTGCGTTGACCACGCCGCGCCAGACGATGCCCTTGGCGAAGCCTTCGGTCTCGGGCTTCGGATGGACGAGCTCCGCCACGAAACGGTCGTAGGACTTGTTCGTCTTGAGCGACGAGAAGAGCCATTGGGTGATCTGCTTGCGGCCGCCGTCGATGTAACCGGTGCCGCGATAATCGTTCCGCAGAAGATCGTTCCAGAAGGTCAGCCAATGCTCGGCGTAACGCTGGTCGTTGCCGAGAAGCTTGCCGACGAGCCTCTCACGTTTGTCGCGGCTGCGATCGGAAAGAAAGGCGTCGAGTTCCGCAGGCTCGGGCAGGAGGCCGATGAGATCCAGGTAGGCACGCCGTGCGAAAACGCGGTCTTCGACCACGCCACCGGGCTTGACCTTGTTCGTCTTGAAGTAGAGCGCGAGCAGAACATCTATCGGATTTTCTCCGGTCTTGGCCTTGGGAAGCTCGACGCCGACGGGCTGGAGATTGCGCGGCGGTTGTTTGGCGAAGGAAACCTCCTTGGGCCACGGCGCGCCCTGGTCGATCCAAGCCCGCAGAAGCCCGACCTGTTCGGCGCTCAGCTTGCCGCCTTTTTTCGGCATGACGCTGTCCGGCTCCAATCCCGCGACGAGATGGATCAAATAACTGTCGCGGCTTTTGCCGGGAGCGACGGGTTTGCCGGAATCGGATTCGCCGAGAAGCAGGGCGCGGTCGTCGAGACGAAAGCCGCCCTTGTCATGGCCGCGGCCGTGGCATTGGAGGCACTTCTTCTCAAGAATCGGCTGGATGTCGCGGACGAAGTCGACCGGTTTCGCGGCGGCAGGCGGGAGCTTCGCGAGATCTTCAGGCGAAACCTTTGCCTGCGCGGAGGACAGGCCAATGACGGCCAGGACAATGGACAGCCAGCGTTTCATGTGTTGCAGGATTAGAGCTACTCCTTGAAACCGCATTCAACAAGAGAAGCGGGGAACACGCCGAGCGCTCCCAACCTTAAATCCGCCGATTCCAGTCGTCCGAACGATACTTGGCCACGACGGCGGAGATGTCCGGCAGCACAGCCATCGGAGTCGAAGCTTCCCATGCCGTGGCCACGGCGCGGGTCACGGCGCCGCGCGCGATCCCGAGATTGGCGACGAAGTCGAGATGCCCACGCCTCTCGCGATAACCGGGCTCGGCCGTAGGATGGACCAGAAGCTGCGGGATAGAACCCAAGTCGAAGGACAACAGCAGCGTGCCGTGGAAAACGAGGGCCGAGCGACGACGACGTTGGGCATTGCCGGAGAACTTGCGCAGGCCGGCGGCGGTATCCATCGCGAGATCGGTGTGGCCCTCGACGACGACCCGCGAGGCGATCAGCGGCTGCAGGGCTTCGCGCATCCGCTCCATCACAAGCCGATTGGTGCCCGTGACGGTGCTGAGCGGACCCTGCTCGGGAATGCGGAGGACGATGTTGTAGTTCAGGCAGCCCGGTCCTTGGACGACCGTGCCGCCGCCGCTGCAGCGCCGCAGGATGGGAACTCCCGCATCCTCGCACGCGGCCACGTTGACCTCGACAGCGATGCGGTTTCCGTAGCCGACGACGACGAACCGTTCCGGCGATTCCCAAAAACGCAGGCTTTCCGGACCGCCCTCGTCGCAGACGTCGAGCAACGCCTCGTCGAGGGCGAGGTTCTCAGCCGCGGTCGGCAAAACGATGTCCAGCAACGTCACGCCGGAAGTTTGGAAGGGAATGACGAAATCCGAAGGCCAAAATCCGAACGGCGACGGCGGAAGACGAGGTATCCACGAAGGGCATGAAGACGGTTCGCCACGGCTAAAGCAGCAGGGACGGGGAACTCCTCCACCGATTTGGCCTTTGGCCTTCGCACTTAGGAATTCCGCCTCCGGCGCCGCTAATGACCGCGGTTAGCAGCGCTCTTGGTCCGGAGAAAACCTTTGCGGGGGCTACTACCCGAAGCCATTTTCACCGTCATAACGATATGACTTTGTCCGACACCCCCGCCCGCAAGTCCGCCAGCAAGAGTGCCGCCGCCCAGAACGGCCGCGGCAACGGCGATCCGTCGCAGGCCTGGATCGATTCACTCGAAAACGCGCTCGAATCCATGCTGCTCCACCAGGAGCCGGAGAACGCGGGCCGCTTCCTCGACGGTTTCCTCCAACGACTCCGCCAGGCCGGCGTGCAGGCGCCCACCACGACCCAGACGCCCTACTGCAATACTATCCCGGTGGATCAGGAGCCCGAGTATCCCGGCGACCGCGACCTGGAGCGCAAGATCAAGTCCTACGCCCGTTGGAACGCCATGGCCATGGTGGTGAACGCCAACACCGACGCCAAGGGCATCGGCGTGGGCGGCCACATCTCCAGCTACGCCTCGGCCGCCACGATCTACGAAGTGGCCTACAACCATTTCTTCCGCGCTCCGACGGCTGATTTCCCCGGTGACCAGATCTACTTCCAGGGTCACGTCACACCCGGCAACTACGCCCGCGCCTTTCTCGAAGGCCGCTTGACCGAACAGCACCTCCAGAACTTCCGCCAGGAGCTCGCCGAAGGCGGCGGGCTCAGCTCGTATCCGCATCCGTATCTGATGCCGGATTTCTGGCAGTTCCCCACCGTGTCGATGGGCCTCGGGCCGAGCTGCTCCATCTTCCACGCCCGCTTCCTCCGCTACCTTACGGCGCGTGGCCTGCATCCGACGGTCGACAAGGTCCGCGTCTACGCCTTCATCGGCGACGGCGAATCCGACGAGCCCGAAACCCTCGGCACACTTGCTCTCGCCGCGCGCGAGAAGTTGGACAACCTCTGCTGGGTCGTTAACTGCAACCTCCAGCGCCTCGACGGCCCCGTCCGTGGCAACGGCAAGATCATCCAGGAACTGGAAGGCGTCTTCAGCGGCGCGGGCTGGAACGTCATCAAGGTCGTCTGGGGCTCCGATTGGGACGAGCTTTTCAAAAAGGACAACCAGGGCCTCCTGCTCAAGCGCATGGAGGAATGCGTCGACGGCGATTTCCAAAAATACACCGTCTCGACCGGCGCCTACATCCGGAACCATTTCTTTGGCAAGCATCCCGACCTGCTCCGCATGGTCGACCACCTCTCCGACGAGCAGCTCACGAAGATGCACCGCGGCGGCCATGATCCGCTCAAGGTCTACACCGCCTTCAAGGCCGCGCAGGACACCAAGGGCAAGCCCACCGTCATCCTCGCCAAGACCGTCAAGGGCTACGGCATGGGCGAAGCCGGCGAAGGCCGCAACATCACGCACCAGCAGAAAAAGCTGAACGAAAAGGAACTTCGCGAGTTCCGTGGCCGTTTCGGAATCCCCCTGAGCGACGACGTGATCGCCGACATGCCGTTCTACCGTCCGCCCGAGGACGCGCCGGAGATGAAGTATCTCCATGCCCGCCGCAAGGCGCTCGGCGGCTACGTCCCGCAGCGCACGGTCCGCGCGCCCAAGTTGGAGATTCCGGGACTCGATTTCCAGGGCTTCAAGCAGGTGACCAAGGGCTCCGTGTCGCCCGGCTCCACGACGAAGGGTTTCGTCACGATAATCCGCAATCTGCTCCGCGAAAAAACGCTCGGAAAATACATCGTCCCGATCATTCCCGACGAGGCCCGGACCTTCGGCATGGACCCCATGTTCGCCGAGTTCGGCATCTACTCCTCCAAGGGCCAGCTCTACGAGCCCGTCGACCGCGAGAGCAACAACTACTACAAGGAAGCCAAGGACGGGCAGATCCTCGAGGAGGGCATCAGCGAAGCCGGCGCCATGGCGTCGTTCGTCGCGGCGGGCACCGCCTACGCCAACCACGGCGTGCCCATGATCCCGTTCTACATCTACTACTCGATGTTCGGGTTCCAGCGCGTCGGCGACCAGATCTGGCTCGCGGCCGATTCCCGCACCAAGGGCTTCATGCTGGGCGGCACCCACGGCCGCACCACGCTCAACGGCGAAGGCCTCCAGCACCAGGACGGCCACAGCCTGCTTCACGCCGGCACCGTCCCCACGATCATGGCGTATGATCCCGCGTTCGACTTCGAGACCGCCGTCATCATCCGCGACGGCCTCAAGCGCATGTATCAGGACGGCGAAGAGATCTTCTACTACCTCGCCCTCTACAACGAGGACATGTCGATGCCGCCGATGCCCGAAGGCTGCGAGAAAGGCATTCTGGATGGTCTCTACAAGTTCAAGCCCGGCGCCGACGGCCTGAAACACAAGGCCCACATCTTCGGCAGCGGCTCCATCATGCAGCAGGCGCTGAAGGCCCAGACCATCCTCGCCGAGAAATACGGCGTCAGCGCCGACGTCTGGAGCGCCACCAGCTACAAGCGCCTCCGCAACGACGCGCTCAACGCCGAACGCTGGAACATGCTCCACCCGACCGAGCCCGCGAAGAAGCCGCTTGTCGTCCAGTTGCTGGAAAAGGAAACCGGCCCCTTCGTCTCCGTCAGCGACAACATGAAGATCGTCGCCGACCAGATCGGCCAATGGGTTCCTGGCGGCCTCACAACCCTCGGCACCGACGGCTTCGGCCGCAGCGAGAGCCGAAAGAACCTCCGCCGTTTCTTCGAGATCGACGCCGAATGCACCGTCATCGCCACGCTCAACGCGCTGGCCAAGAAAGGCGCCATCGACCGCAAGGTCGTGGCGCAGGCCATCAAGGACCTCGGCGTGAATCCCGAGAAGATGTTCCCGTTCCTCGTGGTCTGAACGATCACTCCAGAACGATTCGAACCGGCGGGCCGCGAGGTCCACCGGTTTCCCCATTCTGATTCGGGCCGTAAGATGCACGCCTTACTCGAAGCCCAGGTGCTGCGCCTTGAATGGCCGGGGCTGAACGAGAGTTCGTCCGCATGCTGGTCGAGGCTGTTTCCTGATTCTCCCGCCGCTCCTTCACCGGTATCCCGTGAAATATTGTGTGTTCAATAGAGCCGCACGAATTGGGGACCTATGCGAGAAGTGGGCGCGCCGATCTCCGGTCCGGCTCCAGTTTCACCGCCATTGGCCGGTGAGCGTAAAGGCGGCCCAAAAGTAGGGGCTGGAAAGGTCCTTGGAACGCAGCAGGGAAAGCTGGGCGTGGCGCAACGCGTCGGCGCGGGACTTACCCGAGCGCCAATGCCGGAGGAACTCGGTCATCAACCGCTGCGTGGCCTCATCGCTCACGGGCCAATGGCTCGCCAGCACGCTCTCTGCTCCCGCAATCGTGAAGGCGCGGCGCAACGACATGACGCCTTCGCCGATCCGCACGTCTCCTGCGGCCGTCTGGCAGGCGCTGAGGATCACCAGTTCCGTGCCTTGCAGGTTCAGCAGCGAGGCTTCCAGACCGGTCAGAATGCCGTCCTCGGCGACCGCGTTCGTGATCTGGCTGGCGCGGTTGGCTCCGGCCAGGGCGATTCCGCAACGGATCATGGGATTCTCCCAGTCCGGTCCGGCTGCGCGCGGCTGGACTCCAAGACCGCTTTTGAGCAGGTCGGGCAAGCCGTTTGTGCGGCGGAATTCCTGGTCGGTCAGGAAAAAGCCGTGTGTGGCGAGATGGAGGATGCGGGGAGAAACCGCCTGCTTGAGCACGGACTCGCGGGCGTCGGCTCCGAGCCGGAGCACGCAATCGTCACTCAGCAGCTTGGCTGAAGCCCGCGCCTCGCGTTCCGTTGCCGGGAGCGGTGAAAAATTGAGGCCGCGCGTATCACGTGAACGGGTGGCCGGTGCCTGTTGAGCTACTAACAGATCGTTCGTTGCGCCAGCGGAAGAAGCGGCGGCCGCCGGGTAGCCGACTCCGGGTAGGGCCAGATTGAAATCGGGCGAACCCATGACCAATGACGCGTTGGTGGCCGTGATCGACTTGGGCTGGGCCAGACGAACCAGTTCACGGCCGCTGCTGACGTAGCTGATGCGTTTGTCCTCGATCAGGTAGCGGCCAGCATGGGCCAGCATCTCGAAGGGCACCCGGCTCAACTGGCCGTCCGGGCACAGGATCAAATGCGCGGTGTTCGTGAGATGCCGGGACAACGGGCCATAAACCAGTTCGCTCAACCGTTCCAAAGCGGTCAGCGCATCCTTGGCGCGATATTGAGCGGGGTTTGCCGAGAATCTCTTGCTGAGGGTTTCCACGGCCTCGTCGATGGGTGCCGCTTCGCCCAAGTCCACACGCTCAACGACGAGATTGGTTGAGTCATTCCTGAGCGGGGACGTCAGGTAAGCGGCATAGCGTGCTTCCCGCCAGTTGTTGGCACTAACGTCATAGTCCCAGCGTTTGTATCGCACGAAGTCTACGAGAACGGAGTTGGACGGAATTGTCCTCGCGATGTCCGTCATGGTCAGTTTTCGCGCCAGAAGAGTTTCCGCCACCAATCCACCCGACTCGATCAATGTCGATTCAAGCCTGCTGATTTCAGCCACCGTCTCGCTCCTGTGCATTTCCTCGGTCTGCCACATTTTGCGTCGAAGCTCTTCGAGCTTTTGAAGAATCGGACGTGTCGAGGTGCTGGGATTGTTGTCCAGAACTGCACGCACACTTGAGGCTTCCTCAATCATGGCCTTGCCCAACGCCAATCCTTCGGCACCTCGCCAGACGTAGCCGCCGGACACACTTTTCAGCGGAAGCGCGCAGATAGAGTGCAGCCCTTCGGCCAGAAAGAGGAACTTCTGCAACAGTTGGTCAGCCTCAGCATCCGTCATCAGTGGCAACTGTGAGGGGATGTATTTCCGGCTCGCGTCGAGCGCCCCGCCCCGCTGAAACAATTCCTCAGGGAAGACACCCTGCTTGATGTGCCAGATCGCGAGATGGGCGGCGGCCAGGGTCGTAACGGGGTGTATCCGCCCATAATACTTGTCGGCCAGAGCAAGGCTGCGTTCATGCAACGGCAAGGCTGCGGAATAGTTCCCCAGGTCTCGGTAGAGAGCCGCGAGGTTGAGCAGAGGAGTGGTCAAAGCCACATGCTCCTTGCCAAGGAACTTTTCGTTTATGGCAAAAGCCTGTTGGAGTTTCGTCAAAGCATCTCGGTCTCTGCCCACGCCCTTCAATGCCAATCCAAGGTTGTTCAGAACCGTAGTAACCTGCACGAAATTCGTCTCCGAGGCGGCTCCAAGTCTCAACAGATTGGTCTCAAGAAGCGGAAGCGCGTCCGCGAACCGTTCCTGCGCCAGGCACAGCCTGGACTCGATCGTCGCCGCTTCAATGGTCACGGCGTGGTGCGATCCAAAAATCTGCTCTCCCCAAATCCGACTTTGCCTGCCGAGTATCTGGGCCTCGCGGTAGTCCCCGATGTCCTGGCAGATTAGGGCGAGTCGTCCCCAATTGCCGATCAAGGCCGCTACTCTTTCTCGAATGCCTTCGATTTCTTGCGATGGAGTCTTCCCGTTGCTGACCTGCGCCGTGAGCGCCTCCAAAGTCCCACCCACAGTCCGCTCGCGCACGCTAATGACCTGGCGGAACGTGGTTCGGGCAAGCGAGAAGTTGCCCATCAAGTGATGGACTATTCCCAAACCCTCCAACGCGTTCAGCATTTCAGGACTGGCTGGCGAGGAAAGCATCTCCCGCATCGTCACTATGCTCTTTCGCAGCGGCAAAGCTTTGGCGAAATCGCCTGTCTCGACGAAGCAGAAGGCAAGATTTCCTACCGTGATCCAAGAATCTGGGTGATCCGGAGAAAGCTTGGCTTGTCTGATCTTCAGGCAACGCTCCAGGAAGGGAATGGCTTCAGAGTAATCGCCCTTTCTGCCTAACGTGACGGCCAGAAGGGCAAGGCCCGTCGCAGTCTCCAAGTGATCTCTTCCAAACGACTCCTCCACATAGACCATACTGCGGCGCAACATGGCGATGGCTTCCTCTGGATCGCCCTGGTCTTCACAAAAGCGTCCGAGTTTGCGCTGGAATTCGATCAGTTGCAGACGCTCATTCGATGAAGCGAACGAAGTAGCCTCCTTTTCAATCAGATCGAACAATTTTCCGAGATGCAGACGGGCCTTTAATTTGTCGGCCGCTGCATACGCTTCCTTAGCAGCTTTGATATGGGTGACGATTTCGTCAGCCAAGGGTTCGGCGCCGAAGCTGGAAAGGAATTGAGCCATCAGGAGGAAGGCCAACAGGACTTGGCCGAGTTTAGATGAAACTAGAGTTGCTGATGATTGAATCGTCATACCCAAGCCTCTGGCTGGCAGACTGAGCTTGGGATGATGCCGTAGCTTCGTCGAACCGAAATCCTGTTCCATGTTTTGAACTTCGGAAGGTGCTGCCTAGTCTCCAAAATTCTCCGCGGAGAAAAGATTCAGGGGAAGAGGAAGGCGGCACTCGCGAACCCAGACCGAATGCTGAGTTCATGGATCAAAGCCCGTGTTGCTCGCGATGACAATTCCGGCACACCGCCTTGAGGAAGCTCATATTCTCCCGCCTGAAGTCCAGACGGCGAAAGTTTTTAGGGTAGTGCTCGTGATGGACCTGTTGCGCAGGTCCACCACAATACTCACAAATATGGTTAGCCCGCTTGAACACCCGCTGCCGAACGCGCTGCCATTTGTCGCTTTTTAAGTATTCCCCATAGGCGGATCTCCAGGCAGATGTCCATTGCTCTCGTTTTTCGGCCTCAGCCTTTTTCCTCTCAGCGCGTTTTTGCTCGAACTCGGCCTTTTGGTCGCGTTGCCGTTGTTCATGCGCCTGCTGCTCTTGAAAGATCTCCCCTGGTGTTCTTGAAGGAGGGGGCGGCCCCCAGTAATTGAAGATGTGGCCTACCAACCAAATGCCGGCGATGATTAGAATGATGGCCATAGGAGATCACGTTTTTTGGTTTCGCCCATGTCGAGAACTCAGCGAATCCCGGACGGATTGCGAGATTCGCGCACGGTGCCGAAACCCCGGTAGCTGAGGTTGTCCGTCAGGGTTTCATTGGCCGGTGTGCGGTAGTGGGGAAGAACGACCGCGCCGGTGTTCCGGGTGTAGCCCTCGACGCGAACCGAGGGCGTGGCGGCGTAGGGATTCCGATAGACATAGGCGGAGCTGGAACCGCCGTAGGAAGAACCTCCCAATGAGCCGGAGCTGGAGCGGTAGTGAGGCGCAACGTAGGTGCCGTTGCTGCGGGTGTAGCCCCGGACACCACCGGCTTGGGCGGCAATGGTGGAGGCGAGGACTGCGGCGGCGAGGGTGAGTTTGCTGAGGAGGTTCATGGTCTGGTTTTTGTTTTTCGGGCGGGTTCTTCGTGGCGGAGGCTTTTGCCGTCCGCTCGGGTTCGTTCACGGGAACCGCCGTCACCATTGCCATCGCAGGACGTGTGAACCGTCTTACAACTTTCTTTGTGACGAGGCAGGGGATGGCTCCCGCCGAGCCGCCCTCAAAGCGACCCAATGGCGAGAAGGCGGCTGCGGCCTTCTTCGTAGCGTCCGGCTGTTGCCGTGGTGGCTGTGCTGTCGGATGCAGGCCCAGAGGCGGCCCGGTGGGAGCCATCGCCCTACCTTTGAAGACTTAGCTTGAGCAGCCGGGAATTGCTTCGGGGTCTCTGGAAGTCGCAGGATCACTGGCAGTGGACGAACCGGACTTGAACGCCCTCATGCGCGGCGATCCCGAGGCTTGGGATCAGGCTTTCGCCTGGCTCTGGCCGGTGGTGTTCGCCGCCGCGCAAGCCAAGCTTCAGCCCTATCTCCCCGCCGATGCCGAGGACGTGGCCATCGAGGCGTTGGAAGAACTGGTGGAGGCCGCCCGGAAGGTGAAATCCGCGGGTGAACTCAGACCGCTTGCCGCCAGCATTGCCCATCACAGGGCCGTGAGCCGACTGCGGGAACATTTCGCCCAGAAGCGTGGGAGCGGACGCACGGAAAGCCTCGATGCACATCGGGAGGCGAATCCCGGCTTTGCGGAACCAACGGACGGCGGTGCATCGCCGCTGGATCGTTTAAGTTCCACGGAACTGGCGTCCTTGCTGGGCGAGTTGCACGGAGCGTTGAAGCCGGAACAACGGGCGATTTTGTCGGACTTTTTCCTGCATCACCTCGCCTACGAACAGATCGCCGCGAAGCATGGCATCGCAATGGGAAGTGTCGGCGTTTATCTGAAGCGGGGATTGGACGCCCTCCGGCAGGCGGCCGTTCGGCGGCCGGAATTGTTGAAAGAACTGGAGGCTTATCTGCGATGAATCATCTGGATGAAGAACGGCTCATCGAGCTGGCCATGAAAACCGTCGCCCGTCAGATCAACCCGGCCGAGCAGTCGGAGTTGGAGGCGTTGTTCGTCCGTGAACCGGAGGCGCGTCGGCTATTCGAGCAGCGGCTGACAGAGACGCGGGCCTTGGCCGAAGCCGCTTCGCTGCTGAACGCGACGGAGAACCGAACCGGTGAACTGCCCGGCTACGCGCGTGAACGCCTGCGGACGAAGGTCCGGCAGACGTATGGTTCCGCGAAACCTGAAACACAGCCAACAGCACCGAAGCTCTGGCCGTGGCGTCTTGTCCTGGGTTGGTCGTCCGGTTTCGCCGCGGTGGCGCTGGCATTCCTGTTCCTCTGGCCGCAGCCCGCTCCGGTTATTCATGTTGCCTTGCTGGATGCGGCCGGTGCAACGCGTGGGGCCGCCAGTGAAGATCGGACGTCCCTCGAACAAGTCTGGCCGGATCGGCCGGTGAGCGAATTCCGCAAGGCCGAGGAGCTGACTGCATGGAAGATCCAAGAGACGACGAAAGCACAACGATCTTCCGCGCTGGTCATCTACGACAAGGCGGCGGGCGAGGTGCAGGTTATCGGCAGCCACCGAGGGCAAGTTTTTGCGAAGACTTTCACAGTGGAAGCAGATCTGAAAGCCACGCTTGATGCAGTGCGGCGATACCTCGACGAACAGATGAAGCGGTAGGTGAGGTTAAGGGTTCCGCGTCGTGCACCGCGTCTGGGGACAAACTTGTTTTTGAAGCCGATGGTGCCTATTTTAACCGGCAAAATATTATGACACGGGACCACATTCTGACGGCGATCAAGGAAGGAATTCCTTTCCTGATCAAGATGGCTGATGGCGAGAAGTATGAGGTGTCCGATGCCTATCGGATCGCGTTGGGGAAGACGACGGTGATCGTCGTCGGCACGGACGACATGCCGCATATCCTTCCGCTTCTGACCATGACGGGCATCAGTTATCTCAAGCCGAAGAAATGACCTTGGAGCGGGGCCTTTTAGGAACGCCAAATCGCTGCCATTGCTGAGAGGGGCAACGCGTCGCCGCCGTCGGGCCAATGGCTGGTGATCTGGTCCTTCGTGCTGTCTGCTGCCGGGATGCGGACGCCAACGCACGACCGCGGTCCTTTCGGCTGAAGAGACGCCGCTGGCGGAGCCGCGGTCCGCGCACCAACATGGCCTCGAAGTGAGCGAACGATCTCCAGCCCCGGCCAACGACGGCTCGCTTCCGCCCGGACTGGGGCCGCTCTACTGGTTCTCGGCGTTGAACGCACTTTCGTTCCAACCGGTGCTCGGCAGCGCGATGGTCCTCTACGCGAAATCGCTCGGCGCGAGCGCCACGGTTCTGGGCCTGCTCGCGGGCATGATGCCGTTGCTCGTCATCACGCAGCTCCCCGCGGCGAAATTCATCGACCGCGTCGGTTACCGGGCCTTCATCCTGCGCGGTTGGACGGCGCGGGTGGTCATCATCTTCCTGATCGCCGCCGTGCCGGTGACGGGAGGGTTCCTCGACGCCACGACGCGCCTGATCCTGCTCCTTGCGCTGCTCCTCGTGTTCAACACCCTGCGGGGCATTTCCAGCTGCGCGTGGCTTCCGTGGATCACGGAACTCATCCCGCCCGCCGCGCGTGGCCGCCACTTCGCGCGGGACCAGGTCTTCGGCAACGGCGCGAGCCTGCTCTCCTTCGCCGTGGCGGGCGCGGTGCTCGGCGCGGATGCGAAGCCCCTCCAGTTCGCCGGCGTGTTCCTCTTCGCGGCCCTCGCGGGCGCGGCCAGCCTCCCGCTGCTCCTGCGCGTGCCCGATCCGGCTCCGCCGAAGAACGCCGACAACGGAAAGGGCCCGGTGCCGTGGCTCGCGATCGCATCGCACCCCCCGTTCCGCCGGCTGCTCGAAGTGAACGCGGCGTGGTCGCTGGCGTTCGGCGGGTTGACGACGTTCATCGTGAAGTATCTCAAGGACGGCGCGGGCCTGCCCTCCGATCTGATCCTCTACTTCATGTCGGTTTCGTTCATCGGCGGGATCGCGACGCCATGGCTGGCCGGGCCGCGACTCGACCGGCTTGGGAGCAAACCGATGCTCGGCTTCACGATGGGCGTCGGACTGGTCATCGCCGTTGGTTGGATGCTGGCCGCGGGCGGAGCGGTCCTGCCCGGCTGGGGCTACGCGTTGCCGTTGATGGTCCTGCTCGGTCTGGTGAACTCGCTCTTCTCCGCCGCGAATACCCGGCTCGCCATGAACATCGTTCCCACGATGGGACGGAACCATTTCTTCGCCCTCTTCATGGTGGTGTGGCAGATGACGCTGGGCCTTTCTCCTGTGCTCTGGGGTCTCGTGCTGGACGGCATCGGCGACCACGAGTCGACCGCGCTGGGATTGAACTGGAACCGCTACAGCCTGTTCTTCGGGCTCGTGGGCCTGAGCTTCATCGGCGCGTTTGTGCTGTGCCGGAGACTGGAGGAGAACACCGCCTCAGGCGTGCAGACGCTGGTGAAGGAACTTCTCGTCGACGAACCACGCCGCTGGTGGTCGCTGATGACGGGGCGCTGAACGGCCGAACCAGGCGGGGAGGCAACCCACTTCAATCCATCTCGGCCGCGTAGACGATTCCCCGGATCACGAACTGGATGCGGACGGGTCCGGTCGTCTGGCCAATGTCGACGGAGAGCGTCGACCCGCTGACCGTGAACTGGACCGCAGCGCCGGTCAGCCGGATGTCGTCGGCGGTGCCGAAGATGCCGTCCACGCCGGCGAGAGTGACTTCGACCAGGGCGATTTCTCCCGGATCAGCCAGTTCGATCCGGATCTTCCCGCCGACCCGTTTCACCAACGATGCCGCGATGCGGACGGGCTGCTGGGCCGCGTTGCCGGACCCGATCGCAGGTGCTCCGGTCAGCGGGAGGAAGCCACGATCGGCCGCGGACTGGCGCAACCAAGGAACCCATGCAGCCGGGGCTTCGGTCTGGCGGAAGATGCCGACCTGGAAGCTCCGCGTGGTCACGCCGCCGGTGGTCGACGTGGCCGCGATCACCACGGTGCTGAGTCCGGGATCACCGACCCGCGGCGAACCGGAGAGACGGCCGGTCAAGGCATCCAGCGTCAGCCAACGCGGCCCTTCGAGGATCGAGAGCGACACCGCCCCGCCATCGGGCGAGGTCACGAAGAGCGAAGTGATGACGGAGGTATCGAGCTGCTGCCAGATGAAGCCGCCTTGTCCCAAGGTCACATCCCCGATGACCGGCAGCGCCGCGATGCGGATGGCGAAGTTGCGGGGCGCGGTCGAATCGACGCCGCCGTTCGCCGTGCCGCCGTCGTTGCGGGCCACGACCTGGACGATCGCCGTGCCGAAGGCGCCGGCCTTCGGAGTGAAGCGGAGCGTGCCGTTGCGGCCAAGTTCGGGCGCGGAATCGAACAGTCCCGGCTGATCGTTGGTCACGATGAAGTCGAGGCGGGTCACCGGCGCACCCGTCTGGGCGATGCTGATGTCGGAAGCCCATCCGGGGACCACACGGGGGCCGCTATCCTGGTTCACCGTGACATCGCCGCCGGCAACGTAGGAAGGCGGCTGGTTCACATACACGACGTCGATGGTGAAGGTCCGAACTGCGGCCGTGTCCGATCCGCCGTTGGCCGTGCCGCCGTTGTCACGGGCCACGATGTTGATCGTTGCGCGGCCGAAGGCACCAGCCTTCGGCGTGAAGCGCAATGTGCCATCCGGGGCGAGCGTCGGAGCAACGGCGAAGAGTTCGGGGCGATCCGCAGTGAGGACGAAGTTGACCGCCTGGGTGGATTCGTTGGCCGGGCCGGCGGAGATCGCATTGGCCCACGCCGTGCGGACCACGGGGCCGGCGTTGGACGCGACGGATTGATCGGGTCCAGGATTGTAGGTGGGCGGTTGGTTGACAGCGAGAATCGCGATGGTGAAGACCTGCGAGGCGCTTGTGTCCTGGCGACCTCCGGCGACGCCGCCGTTGTCCTGCAGGCGGACGGTGACAGAGGCGCTGCCGTTTGCGAAAGCGGAGGGAGTAAAGGAAAGCGTTCCGTCGGCGGCCACGGTCGGCGCGACGGCAAACAGCTCGGGCCGGTCGGTTGAAACGAGGAAGGTCAGCGCGGTCGCCCCGATCGGCGCCGGCAAGCCGGCCGTGATCCCGGTCGCCCATCCGGGAACGACCCGCGCGCCGCTGTTCTCGTTGACCGTCTGGATTGGTCCCGCGGTGAACTGCGGCGGCCTTTGTTCCACCACCTGTGCCGTGACGGTGATCGTGACAAGAGCCAGATCCGACAGCACACCGCCCACCGCGGCGCGGTAGAAGAACGTGTCCTGACCGGTGAAGCCGGCCGTCGGCACGTAGCGGAAGGAACCGTCCGGATTCAGGGAGAGCGTGCCGTTCCGCACCGTCTGCACGAGCGACGCGGTGAGGGGACGGCCGAGCGGATCGCTGTCGTTGCGCAGGACGCTTCCAGCGGCGGGCACGTCGAGCGTCGTGTTGCGTTGGACGGTGAACGAATCGGCCGTTGCACGAGGCAGAACGGCGTCCGGCTGGACGTTGATGCGGACATCGTCGACCTCGACCGCGCTAGCACCCGGACCGAAGGACGCAAGATCGAAGAACAGCGTGGCCACGTCGCCCGCGGAGACGCCCGTCAGGTCAACCGTCACGGTGATCGGTCCCGTCGGCAGCAAGCCGGATGTGATGGGACCGACCGCGTTCGACAGTGCCACCCGGCTCGAAGCGGACCACGTTCCGCCAGACTGGATGTTCAGGAAAGCGTCGCCGCGGGTCTTTGCGGCGCCGGACAACGACGCCCCGGTGACGGGATCGAGCAGCGCCACTTCAAACGCATCGGCGGGGCGGCCGCCGGTCTGGCTGAGCGACCAGCTGTTGAGGGTGAACTGCAGAGAGAGGGCCCGCCCCGGCATCACGAAGGTCTGAAGGACGTCGTTGAGCATCCCGGAGCCGCCGCCCCGGAGCGTGGCCACGCCGTCGGCCACCGTCACGTTACCAGAGCCGTGCCAGCCGAAACCGAACCCCGCCGTGCCGAACCCGCCATTGAGCAGCGAAGGATTTGGTGCCGGCAGATCCGCACCGACCTGGTCGGAAAGGGCGGCGAAGCCCAGCTTCGTCGCCACCGATTGGAAGACCGGGGACGCACCGGTCTCGCGCCACGCCAACCGAGCCGATTCCCAGGCGGCAGCGAGGATCCGGCTGTCGACGAGGGACGGCATCCGGCGCATGCCGGTGGGCAGGGTCGAACTCATCAAGTCGTGCTGGAACGCCGCGGCATCGACATGGTCGCCGTCGGCCAGGGCGATCAACCCATCGCCGTCGGCGAAGAGGGAACGTCCATCGGACAGCTTCTGCACCCGGGCCGCGAATCCCGAGAACTCCGAGGTGAACCCGAGCAGATGCCCGTATTCGTGGGCCAGCATGGTCACCAGGTCATACCGGCCGGAAGCGGCCGATCCCGGCAGCGTCCGCCAAGCAGATTCGCCCGCGCGAATGGCGAACTCCGAGTTGTCGCCGGGGCTCGCGTCGATGAACCACCCGCGCCCGTCCGCCGTCGCGTCGATCACGATGCGGCCGAGTCGAGGACGGCCGTCGGGTGTCGTGGAGATGAGCTGGGCCGCCCCGAGTTGGCCGTCCTGGATGTCCTCGACATCGAGGATGACGTCCAACGCCGGCGTGTAGCCGAGGGCATCGGCCCACCATTGTTTCGCGGCATCGAGGGAACGCTGGAGATACGATGACAACGGGCTCGCGGGATCGGCGGCGGCCTGCGGCGAGAGATAGCCTGAAATCGGAAGCCTGAAGTCGGCTGCATCGGCAAGGAGTCCGGAGCCGCCCGGGCGGGTGCCCGTTCCGCCACCGCCTGGCAGGGCGCCGTTGATCGGACCGGCCTTCGTGCCGCCATCTCCCGGATTCCAGAAGTAGGGTCGCGGAATCGTCCCGGCCGAATACGTCGGGTTGCCGAACGAACGGAAAAGGAATTGGAACGCGGTCCGGTCGTTGTCGCCGACGTTGTCCAGCCTACCGGTCGTGGAGGTGTATCGGATGCCGCCGGATAGCGTAGAGCTGATGTCCTGCGCGCGCTGGTTCAGGTCGTTCAGTTTGTCTCCAACCCACAAGACATCGTAGCCGACCTTTCCAAATCCTGCCTTGAGCCTCGGCTTAAGTATGGCAGACGACATCTCTATATTAACCCAGTGGCCGATTTCCGCCTGCCTCGCTTGGGGCACGAAGTTGAACACATGGCCGAAGTCCCGGGTAACGGCTCCCCCAGCTCCGTAGGTGAGGGACAGTTGGCGGCCCGTAAATCCGCCTTCGGAGAACATGATCCGTCCGCGGTAGGTCGTCTGGAAACCACGGAGGGACTTGTTCTCATACTTCGCGTAGTCAAAATCCGCCGGAAGCGCGCGCATCTTGTCGTTCGGGAGATACGGACGAACTTCTTCGGCACGCAGGTCCTGCATCCCCTTGCTGAATACCTGCGCCTCATGCCCCGGTGTGTAGGAGCCCTTCGCCCCGAAGATGGCGAAATCGAAGTCCCCGGAATCGGAGAACGGACCGCCCTTCTTCGTCATGTCGGGAATGATGCGGCCATAGACCATGGCCTCGCCGCCCTTTCCGTAGAGCTCGGACATGGCGGCCAGGTTGATCTCACCGCGTTGGGCCGCCCTCATCATCATGTGACGATTGGAGAACGTGACCAGGTCCGTGGAGAAGCTTCCGAGAACCGCCAAAGTCTGGCCCTTTTCCAGGGTCTCGGTGGCTCTGGACAATCCGGTGAATAAAGCCTTGTCCGTAGCGCCGAGGCGCTGGAACTCGATGAGCGAGCGGCGTTCAAACCGGATCTGCTTGAACAGGGTGTCGCGAAGCGGGAACCAGTCCTTCGCCTCGCGCAGCAGGTAAACGAGGGCATGGGCGGTTGGATCGCCGTTTCTAAGTCCTTGAATGATTGTGTTATTGGCTCCGATCCTCTGGAGATAGGCCTCGCCGGAAAGTGCCTGGATATCCCCGCTGTGCATGTTCCGGGCATCCCCCAGGACTTGGCTGTTGTTGTCCAAGAACATGTGGCTCTTCGGATTCTGGACGTTGTCGAACTGGTCCATGATCTTGGCACTGACTTCAGCGGCCCTCTCAGGAACCCCGTCCATCTTGGCCACCATGGCACCCGACCGGTCGGCCTGGATCTGCGTGATGTCGCGCTGGGAGGCTCTCTGCTCTTTCTGAAGGTGGCCTTGGAACGTGTCGTTGAGCGCCTTCGTGGGAAACGCGACAGGAACGGGTTCCCGGCCGAAGGGATCCTTCCGGATTTCGATGGCTTCCCGGGCGGCGTTGAGGACAGCCGCTTTCTCACCGTCGCTGAGCTTCCCTCCAGGAGGCGTGGCCTTCTGGAGCATCTCCGCTTCGAGGGCCCTGCGCTCCATCTTCCAATCGCGTCCGGCGAGATACTGCTCGCGGGGCGTGTTCTCCAAGACCGCAGCGATGCCTGCTTCGCCCGGTGGCAGGGTCTTGTTGGTCATCATCAGCTTGTGATCCGGTTCGATGCCGAAGGCGGACTCACCATAGCGGACGACCGAGTCGCGGGCGTTGCGCAACCGGTCCATGGGGCTGACGGAGAACTTGAAGTCGGCGGCGGTGAGATCGCGGAACAAGGCGTTCGCGGTTTTGCCCAGGCCGCTTGAGAGCCCTTCGTTGGCATGGGCCAGAAACGATTTTGACGCCCCGAGGAAACCTTCGCTCTTGATGCTGGACAGAGCCCTTGCCCCGGGTTTGCCGACCAATGTGTCGAAGCCGGGGAATTTCAGGGTATCGGCGAAGGCGGCCACGGCACCGGCCGCCCCGATTTTCGTCGCTCCCTTGAACGAACCCAGCTTGGTCGGCAACGGCAGGGCTCCGGCGAGTTCGCGGCCGGCTTCGAAAGGATTTCCGGTGAAGGTAGCCTCCAGCACCCTATATATGCCGACAAATGGGGATACAACGACCATTCCCAGCGCGGTCACTGCACTGGATGCATCGCGTATCCCATAGCTTATGGCGAACAGGGAGCTGTGGAACCCTTCGTCCAGACCGATGCCGGTGATCAGGCCGCCGACGTCGAGGGCGATGTTGCCGATGTCCGCGACAATGTTGTAGGCCCCGACTGCAAAGCCCGCCCCGAACAAGGCCGTGTTCCAGGCATTCGTCTTGATCGCTCCGATCGGGTCCCAGCTGATGGCCGACAGGCCTTCGTTCCATTGAATCTTATCGCCTACTTTCGTGGTCGTGATGTCGTATTTGAACCCAAGAGCCGTCGGCACCGTCATGGCAACGGCACTCAGATCCTGGCTCAATCCGCCTGAGAACGAGCTCTTGAAAGTCTCCCAGTCGCCGAAGAGGTAGTTGCTGGCCGACTGCCCCCATCCACCCTGG
>JBBRDN010000034.1:0-28355 GCA_038203875.1 Verrucomicrobiota bacterium | reverse complement strand
GGCTGCCTTGAGAACTATCTCGTCCGACGTTCCGCCATGTTGACCGTGGGATATGTCCTTTCCCTGCTGACGTTCCTCACGTTGGGGGTGCTGCTCTGCGGGGCGGGCTGGGTGGGCTCAACCGTGGCGGCGGAGTCGCGTGGCGACCTGACCCGGCCGGGCGAATCCAATCTTTTCCAGATCAGCCAGCGCGCGGACTACATCAACAACGACCTCTTCGAATGGGTGCAGTTCAACCGTGCGATCATCAACACGCGCGATGAGCCGCTGGCCGACGCCCGCCGCTACCGTCGGCTCCATCTTCTGCACGGCGACGCGAATGTTCTGCCGTATTCGCTCCTGTTGAAAGTAGGGACCACGTCGCTCGCGCTCGACCTGCTGGAGATCGATCACCTGCCAAACCTGTCGCTGGCCGACTCCGTCCAAACTTTCCGGTCGCTGTCGCATTCACCGGAAGGACCTTGGGACGTGCTGATGTCGGATGGCCGCACGCTTGCCGCGGTGGAGGTGCTGGCGGCCTATTGGGAAGTGGCGGAGACGGAGTTTCGTGGCCGCGATGCGGAAACGGATTTTCTCCTGGGCGCGTGGAAGCAGACGATCGATGCCTTGGCGGGGGACCAGACGGCGATGATCGGCAAGGTCGACTGGATCACCAAACGCTGGCTCTTCGGCCAGTTCATCGAGCAGGAAGGAATCGACTGGGGACATCCCTGGCTGAAGGCGCAGGACTTGGAGTATCACCATGTGAACCCGGCGCGGAGCCTCGGCCTTGCCTTGGCGCAAACTCCGCCGGAATGGTTCCTCGACGAGGTCCAGCTTCGCGAAGCTTTCCTCAAACCGCCCGAGAACACGCGCGCAGCGGTCCGTTCACGGCTGATGAAGGAACTGCAAACCGTCGGAGCCAGCTACTATCTCGATTGGGAAGTAATCGGCGCGGAGGGCGGCAATCCGGTCCAGCTGCTGAATCCCTTCGAGACCAATCCTCCCGAAGCGGAGGAATGGTTGACCCGCCTGAAAACTCCGCGCTCTCGGCCGGCCTGAAGTCCCTTGGCTTGCAGTGGCTGTCTGTTGATCTGCATCTTGCAGGCGTGCCTTCCGACGACACTCGCTCCGTTCGACTCGCATCTGCCAAAATCTCCCTCGGGCTGGAGAAGTTCGGTCGCCACATATTCCTCTGCGCGGATCAGACGGAGGCGAAGTGCTGCGCAAAGGAAGCGGGGTTGGAATCGTGGGAATATCTCAAGCGTCGGCTCAAGGAGCTTGGTTTGGCGGGATCGGATCCAGCGGTCTTCCGGACCAAGGCCAACTGCCTGCGCGTCTGTGCGCATGGTCCCGTTGCCGTCGTCTACCCGGACGGCATCTGGTATCATTCGTGCAGTCCTACGGTCCTCGAGCGGATCATCCAAGAGCATCTGATCGGAGGGAAGGTCGTCGGCGAATTCGCGTTCGCCCGGAACCCGAACTTCGGTTGAGCGGCCGGGCAGGGGAAAGGCTACTTCGCCTCCGCGGACGGCTTGTCGGCGCCGAGGCGTTGTTCGTGGGTTTTTTTCCAGTCGACGCCGAGTTCCTGAACGGTCTTGCCGGTCCAATCCTTCCAAAGCTTCTCGGAATAGTTCCCTTCTCGGGCGGCGGCGTTGATTTTGCGCACGATGTCCTTGTCGTGGGTCCGCACGAGCCAATCGAGGAAATTACCGGAGACGCGGTAACTGGCATCGTAGCGGGCATTGGCCAGATTGCGTTTCGTAATCTCCGCGCCCTTGGTCTGCGGTTCGTAGAGGAACCAGCGGATGTAGTCGGGGATGCCTTCAGTGAGCCAACCGGGAGTGCGGATCGCGTCGGGATTGGTGCGGCGTGCGCGGCCGTAGCTTTGGACGACGTGGACAAGTTCGTGGACCACGGAACCCCGGGCCTCGCGCTTGAGCTCCTTGCGGAACCATTGGCTGTTCATGTTGACGCCCGCACCGCTGGCGGACGCGGGAATTCCGCCCATGTCGTTTCGGAAGCGCAGCGTGACGTTCGTCGCGGCGCGGAAACCCTCGCTCGGCAGCATGGCGACAATCTTGGGATACCACTCCTGCACGACGGGCCTGAGTTCCGTCTCGGCCCATTCGGCGAGGTCAGGAGCGGCCGTGGCGTTGATGGTGAACTGGTATTGTCCGTTCGCCGCTTCAAACGTCTTCAGGATCGGCTTGGAGTCCGAGACGGAATTGCTGGTCGGAGCCGGACCGTCGGCGTCGATCACGTCGATCTCGCTGTAGAAGGTGTTGCCGAAGGCGTCGCGCGGTTCGGTCTTGGCAATGTCGAGGAGCAGGTAGTGGAACTTGCCTATGGGTCCGTCGGTGTCGGAGATCGAAACGGCGTGCTGGCCGCCGCCGTCGCCTTCTTTCGGACGCGTGTCGACGCTCGCGACCAGTTTCCAACCGCAAGACATCGGGTCGGTGTCCTTCTTGGGCGTCGCTTGGAAGCCGTCGCCCGAACCATCCGAAGCGAAGAGCCGGTAGACCTGCGGTCCTCGGGTGCCGCCGTGCCACGAATAGCTGTTCACCTGTTTCACGGAGGTCGCCTTGCCGAGATCGATCTGGATACGGCCGCCGTCGGTGCCAGAGCGGAAGAAAAAGTTGGCTGCCGGTTCGTCTTCGCCGCTGGGGACTCGGCCATCGTGAAGCACGTCGAGACTGCCGCCATTGGGATCACGGGTGCCGTCTACCAGCGTGAACGTGGCCGATGTGGCCGCGTCGTTGTTGGCCGGAGTGGGCACGGGCTTGAGGCTGAATCCCGGGCCGCCGTCACCTTGCACCGGTGTGACCTTGATGGCTGCCTGAGTTGAGGCTGTGAGAAAGACGGTCGAAACTCCGGCGTAAAAGAGGTGGCGGATATTCATGGTGTGAAAGGAAGCGGCTACGACTCGAATCTGCGCGTCCCCATGCGGCAACGGCAAGGGGATGGTTTCAGTGCGTTCGTCCAGCAGGCCGGCAGCGTATCCGACCACTGGTCCCTTGTCAGGAACCGGCCCGGGCTCTATTCCATCGCTGCCATGCCTGAAATTGAAATCCCCGAAGACGCCAAGGACGACCATGAGAAACGGATCGGCCTGACCATCGCCATCGTCGCCATCCTGTTGGCCATCGTTTCCAGCCTCGGCAAGGACGAGGACAACGAGAAGATCGTCTCCGAAGTGAAGGCGGCCAGCCTGGAGGTCAAAGCCTCGAACGGCTTCGCCTGGTATCAGTCCAAGCGCAACCGGCAAGGCATGAACGACCTTTTCATCGAGCAGATGAAGATCGACGCGCTGGGCAACGCCACGCCGGCGCAGCTGGCCGCCATGAAGAAGTCCGAGGAGAAGCTCGTGGCCAAGAACGCGGAGTATAAGGAGGAGAACGAGAAGATTCTCAAGGATGCCGAGGAGTTCAGGAAGGAATCGGCCAAGGAGCAGGCCAATGCGGAGCATTCGGCCAAGACCGGCGACCGCTACAACAAAGCGGAGATCTTCCTCCAGATCGGCGTGGTGTTCTGCTCGATCACACTTTTGACCAAACGCCGGGGATTTTTCTACCTCGGGATCGTGCTCGCGATGGTTGGCGTGGCGATCGGCGTCTCGGCGTTCCTGATGTGATGCTTGGCATCGCTTCCGCCGCGTGGCTACGCTCCCTCCGCTGATGAAATCCCTTCGCCTGTTACTGCCGGCCGTGGCCGCGTTGAGCGCCGTCCAAGCCGGTGCCGTCAAGCTGCCCAATGGCTGGGAGTTCCGGTCGCGCGACCCGAAGGGCCAGGTCGAGTATGACCTGGCTCGCGGCGATTTCTCGTCGACCGGTGGCGCGGTCATCACGTTCCAGGGCGTCACGCTCACTGCGGACCGTTTGACCGGAAACCTGCTCAAGCAGGAGGTTCTCGCGGAGGGAGCCGTATCGGTAGTCGGCAAAGGGGCGTCCTGGACCGGTGAACGCATCAACTACAATTTCACGACCGGACAAATGTCGGCCGGGGAGTTCAAGGTGGGTCGCGATCCCCTCTTCGTTTCGGGCGCCGGCCTGAGCTTCGACAAGGACAAGAACGTCTACAGCGCAACCAACGCCGTTCTCACGACCGACAACTACTCCGAACCGGCCCACCGCCTGAAAGCCAAGGTCATCCGGATCGTGCCCGGGCAATATGTCGAGGCCGACGGCGCGACGCTGTATCTGGGCGACGTGCCGGTGTTCTACTTCCCGCACTACCGTCGCAGCCTCGAGCGGCACCCCTACAACTTCTCCTTCCTCCCGGGTTATCGCAGCCTATACGGGGCGTATCTGGAGACGAAGTTCAACTACGCCGTCGACGAGCACCTCGACGGCGCGATCCGCTTCGACCTTCGCGAGAAACGCGGAGTCGCCGGCGGGCCCGACGTCAATCTCCACCTCGGCCGCTGGGGCGAAGCCCGCCTGAAATACTACATCGCCCGCGACGAGGAACCGGGCCTTGACGCGCGGACGCCGCCGCAGCCTCTGCCGGACAACCGGCAGCGCCTGAACTTCAGTTACAGCGCGGCTCCGTGGACGAACTTCACCTTCCAGTCCGTCGTCCGCTACCAGCAGGACCCGTTCATCGTCCGCGACTTTTTCGAAAGCGAATACCGGCAGAACGTCCAACCCAGCACATTCGTCGAAGCCCTGAAGACTTGGCCGAACTGGTCGCTCGACGTTTTCGTCCAGCCGCAGGTCAACGAGTTTCAGGAAACCGTCCAGCGCCTGCCCGATGTCCGCCTGACCGGCTATCGGCAGCAGCTCGGCGACTCGCCGTTCTACTACGAGAGCGAAAGCTCCGTCGGTTACTACCAGAAGGATTTCGCCTACGGGTTGACCCCGTCTTTCGCGGCATGGCGTGGCGACAGTTTTCATCAAGTGCTCCTGCCGAAGACGTTCTTTGGCTGGCTGAACTTCACCCCTCGGGTCGGCGGGCGCGTCACCCATTACGCGGAAACCTACGGAGCCACGGCGACGGCGGACGATCAGGACCGGTTCGTCTTCAACACCGGAGCCGAGGTGTCCTTCAAGGCATCACGCCTTTGGCGGGGCGCGGCGAACCAGACCTTCGATGTCGACGGGCTTCGCCATATCATCGAGCCGTCGTTGAACTACGCGTTCGTTCCGTCGCCGAACGTCCTGCCGCCCGCGTTGCCGCAGTTTGATCCGGAGCTGCCAAGCCTTCGCCTGCTGCCCATCGAATACGCGGAATACAACTCGATCGACTCGGTCGACAGTCAGAACGTGCTGAGGCTTTCCCTACGCAACAAGCTCCAGACCCGGCGCGCTGAAGGCGTGGACAACGTCGTCAACTGGGGCCTCTACACCGATTGGCGTCTCAAGCCCCGGCAGGGACAAACCGGATTCTCGGATTTCTACAGCGACCTCGATTTCAAGCCGCGCTCGTGGATCACGTTCAACTCGATGGTCCGCTACAGCATTGCCGACGGCGAACTCCGCGAATCGTTGCACCGCGTCTACATCCAGCCGAACGACATCTGGCACCTGACACTTGGCCATCGCTTCTTCGACGACCAGGCGACTTACGGTTTGAACTCGGGCCACAACCTTCTTTTCAGCAGCTTCTACTACAAGTTGAACGAGAACTGGGCCTTCCGGACTTCGCACCATTTCGAGGCCCGGGACGGTGTGATGGAGGAGCAATACTACACGCTTTATCGCGACCTTCGCAGCTGGACGAGCGCCCTGACCTTGCGTATGCGCAACAACCGCGTGGGAGACGACGACATCACCGTCGGTGTCGCCTTCTCGCTCAAAGCGGCTCCCCGCTACCGTGTCGGTCAGGACCGTGATGAACCGACGACGTTGTTCGGCGGTTGATCCGGCGGAATCCATCCGATGAATTCGCCGCTGACCGCCCCCGACATCCACCACGTCCGTGCCGCTGAGGGCTGGATGGAGCTCGGATGCCGGGATGAAGCGGAGCTGGAGTTGGGGCGGGTGTCCGCGATGAACCGGCATCATCCGGATGTGCTGGAGACGGAATGGAGCGTCACTGCTGCGCGCTTCGACTGGAGCCGGGGTGTCGTGATCGGGGAGCTTCTTGTCACCCTGTATCCCGAGCGTGCCAACGGCTGGCTGCACCGGGCCTACGCGCTTCGACGGATGGAGAACGGCGGACTCAGCCGTGCCCGGGAATCCCTGCTGCCCGCACCGGACCAGTTCCCGGATGAACCGGTCATCCCCTACAATCTCGCATGCTACGCCGCGCAGATGGGCGAACTCGACGAAGCGCGGAAGTGGCTGAGGCGATCCGTGGCCGTTGGCCGTTTCGACAAGGTCAAGGCGATGGCCTTGGCCGATACGGATCTCGCGCCGCTTTGGGAGGAGATCCGGCTGTGGAAGAGGGCCCAGATGGCCTGAGCGGAGCAATTGCTTCCTTCCCCCTCTTCCGGCAGGTTGCCCGCCCATGCCTGATAGCGGCGACTCATCCATCGACAACCTTTGGCGCGAATACGCCCGCATCTTCCGCGACTGGGATGATCTCACCATCGCCCGGTGGATGGCGCAGACGCTCGGCCAGTTCGAGAGCCGCACTTGGCGTCTGTCACATCCGCTGATGGGCTCGTATCGTCTCGCCTGTCAGATCGTCCAGGATCGCGGTCTCAAGCTGAACCGCCTGGTGACCGTGCCCGGCGCCTATGCCGTCGCCGAATGCTGCAGCCAGCCGATGTTGCCGCTGCTGACCCGGGATGTCGTCGAGTCCGGGCTGGTTTGCCAGCATTGCGGGGGAACGGCCGTGACGTTCGACGACCTACCGGAGCGCGCCAAACCCGCCATCCGCGACTGGTCCGACCGTTATGCCCCCGTCCATCAGGTGGCCCACTGGGACGACCGTGAAAGGAAGGTTTCCAAGAACTACGACAAGGCCTTCGAGAACGCCGCGTTGAAGGCCGAGCAGCTGCTCAAGGAAGCTGGCACCGAGATCGCGCCGCTCCTGCTGCGGAATTACCCGACCATCGTCTGGGAGGACCAGGACGAGTGCCTCGACGTCGTGCCGGAGGACATCGTGCTGTGTCCTTGAGGCGATTCGTCAAATGGTGCGCGATCGCCCTCGGTGTTCTGCTGGTGATCCTCGTGGTGGCTCTGCTGGCGGCGGGCCCCGTGATGAAGCGGATCGCCTTGGCCGGGATCCAGCGACAGACCGGTCTTGTGCCGACGGTCGAACAGTTCGACTACAGCCCGCGGTCCGGTATCCTTCATCTGGGCGGTTTTCGGCTGCATGAGCCTGCGACCAACGGCGGCCGCTTGGTCGTCGATCTTCCAGAACTGTATGTCGAAGTGGATCCTTCCGCCGCCGATCGGCATGAACTTCGCTTCCGGGAGATCCGCCTGAACCTCGCCCAAGTCTCGCTTGCGACCAACCAGATCGGCGGCGACTTGGATCGAATGGTCAAGCAGCTCGACCGCAGCAGCCCGTCGAACCAGCTCGGGGGCCTCAGGTTCGCCGGGATCGACCGGCTCGTGCTGACCCTGGGTGTCATGAAAGTGCCGGACGCATCTTTGCCCGGAGGCATTCGGACGATCCCCTTCAACCTCCGCAGCCAGACGTTCACCAACGTCACAACGACCAACCTCGAATCGATCGTGATGTATCTCGGGATCAAGGCCGGCGCCGGGATGCTCTTCGGCCGGTGATTCGCCGGGAGAATCTGGCTTGTCTTCAATCCGCGTTCGCGGTCCGTTCTTCCCGTGCCCACCGTGAACCTTCACCGCGCTGCTAGCTTGGCTCCGACAACAGTCCCCGGAATCTCTTCTCGCACGTTCCTTCGGCAACTTGCGCGGCTCCTTGTCCTGGTTGCCTTGACGACGTTGTCGGCCGTTGCCGCGAACCAGCCGAACGTGCTCTTCATTCTCTGCGACGATCTTCGGCCCGACGCTCTCGGCTGCTACGGCTCGAAGAATGTGAAGACCCCGAACATCGACGCGCTCGCGAGGGGCGGTGTGAAGTTCGCAAACGCCTTCTGCACCACGTCGCTCTGTTCGCCGAGCCGGGCCAGCATTCTGACCGGCCTCTATGCGCATCGGCATGGGGTGCGGGACAACTTCACCGAGTTGCCCGCTTCGCTCCCGCATTGGCCCGGACGTTTGAAAGAAAGCGGCTACACCACGGCCTACATGGGGAAGTGGCACATGGGCGAAAACAACGACGCGCCCCGGCCCGGCTTCGACTGGTTCATCACGCACAAGGGTCAGGGAAAATACTTCGACACGGAATGGAACGTGAACGGCGAACGCACCGAAACTCCCATGGGCTACTACACCCATGTCGTCACGGACTACGCCATCGACTGGCTGAAGAAGCGCCAAACCGGCAAGCCGTGGGCGCTCTGCATCGGTCAGAAGGCGCCGCATTCATTCTATCTGCCCGAGCAAAAATACATGCACGCCTTCGACAATGTGCGCGTTCCGTATCCGGCGAGCGCGTTCGCTCTCGACGGAAAGCCGGATTGGATCAAACAGCGCCTCGACACGTGGCACGGGATCTACGGGCCGCTGTTCGAATGGCGGAAGGAGTTTCCCGATCGCCGTCCGGAGGCCGTGACCAACTTCCAGAACATGGTCCGCGCCTACTGGGGCACCGTCCTCAGCGTCGACGACAGCATCGGACGTTTGGTGGCGCACCTCAAGGAGACCGGCCAGTTCGACAACACCCTCATCGTGTTCATGGGCGACAACGGCCTGCTCGAAGGCGAACACGGCATGGTCGACAAACGGACGATGCACGAGCCCAGCATACGCATCCCGATCATCGCGTGCGGCCCGGGCCTTCCTAAGCGATGGGTCGCCCAAGGACAGGTCCTCGCGATGGACACCGCTCCCAGCATCCTCGACCTCTGCGGCGCCAAGGAACTGGCTGGCATCCAGGGTCGCTCGTGGAAGGCGCTGGTCTCGGGGAAGGAGGAGGACTGGCGATCCGCCTGGTTCTACGAATACAACTATGAGAAGCAGTTCCCCTACACGCCGAACATCCGAGGCATCCGCACCGACCGCTGGAAGTTCATCCGGTATCCGCACGGCGACGGTTCGCCCGATAAACACATGGCGGAACTCTACGACCTGTCGAGCGACCCCAAGGAACTCGTTAACCTCGCCCAGAATCCCAAGCATGTATCCACCCGTAAGCGGCTGGAGAAGCAGTTGGCCGATCTCCTGAAATCCGAAGGTTTGACGCCCGACCTGGACAAGATGCCCCTCGACGAAGGCATCAAGTCAGCGCTACCGGACAAGACGGTCAGGTGATCCACCTTCCCCGTGGGTAGCTCGCTGGGATCGACCGTAGCGTTCGTCCGCTAACTTGGCGCTTGGCACCCGGGAGAGCTTGTCGAAACTCCGGCCATGTTCTCCCGAATGTTCGTCACGGCCGCGGCGTTGTCCTTTTCCGCCAGTCTGCTTCTGGCCGATGGGCCGGCGGACAACCTCGCCGACAAGGTCCGGCGAGTTCCGCCGCCGGGCATCAAGGTGCCCGAGGCCGATCGCGCCAAACTGGAGGAGGGAGCCGCCGCACTGGGTGCCGATCTGAAGACGCTCCGGAGCGAACTCGCTTCCAAGCCGGAGTTGCTCCGCGTGATTCCCGATGTCGAGGTGTTCCACAAGGCCGTCGATTGGGCGCTGCGCTACGACGAGTTCTTTACGACCAACAACGTGAAGTCCGGGAGTGAGCTTCTTCGAGTTGCCAATCAACGCGTCCAGCAGCTCCGCGGCGGATCGGCTCCATGGATCACGGCGACCGGGTTGGTGGTGCGCGCCTACGTCTCGAAGATCGACGGCTCCATCCAGCCCTATGGCCTCGTGGTTCCGGCAGCCTACAAGCCTGGCAAACCAGCGCGGCTCGACTTCTGGTTCCATGGTCGCGGCGAAACCCTCAGCGAGCTGGACTTCATCGCCCAACGCCTCCGCACCATCGGTGAGTTCGCGCCGCCCGATGCACTCGTGCTCCACACGTATGGGCGCTACTGCAATGGCCAGCGCTTCGCAGGCGAGGTGGATGCGTTCGAAGCCCTCGACGCGGTCAAACGCGACATGGTGGTCGATCCGAACCGCATTGCCGTTCGTGGATTCTCGCTCGGTGGCGCGGCCTGCTGGCACATGACCACGCACTATGCCGGGCTATGGGCTGCGGCCGCGCCCGGAGCCGGGTTCAGCGAAACCGCCGACTTCCTCAAAGTCTTCCAGAACGAAACCCTGAAGCCGACCTGGTGGGAGCAGAAGCTCTGGCGCCTCTACGATTCCACGGAACACGCGCTGAACCTGTTTAACGTCCCGACCGTGGCCTACAGCGGCGAGATCGACGGGCAAAAGCAGGCCGCCGATCTGATGGTGAAGGCGGCGGCGGCCGAGGACCTGTCGTTCAAATACGTGATCGGAAAAGGCATGGGGCATCGCTACGACACTCCGTCCAAGCAGGAGATCGGCGCCTTCATCGGGACGGCAATGGTCACGGGCCGGGATCCGGTTCCCGCCGAGATCCGCTTCGTGACCCATTCGCTGCGCTACAACGAAATGAAGTGGGTCCGGGTCGACGCGATGGGTGAACACTGGGAGCCGGCGCGGGTCGAGGCGGTGATCATCGCGGCCAACCAGATCCAAGTCGCGACGACGAATGTCACCCGTCTGACGCTCATGTTTCCGGCCGGCCAGTCCCGGGTGAGCCGGGCTGTCGGCGTCCAGATCGACGGTTCGTCGGTGGCCGGTCCTTCGGTCGCGGCGGACGGTTCGTGGAGCCTTTCACTCGAACGGATCGGAACCAAATGGAGAGCGGCGGGCACAGCCGCGTCCGGGTTTGCCAAGCGGCACGGCCTGCAAGGGCCGATCGACGATGCGTTCTATGACTCGTTCCTGTTCGTCGCACCCAGCGGGGTCGCGGCGAATCCGAAGCTCAAGACGTGGGCCGCTGCCGAGATGAAGCACGCGGTGGAACATTGGCGCCGCCATTTCCGGGGCGATGCGCGGGTGAAAGTCGACCGTGACGTGACCGAGGCCGATCTCCGTGACAACAACGTGGTCGTCTGGGGCGATCCGTCGTCGAACCTCCTCCTGAAACGGATCGCGCCAAAACTCCCGATCGGCTGGAGCACGAATTCAATCCGGGTTGGCGGCATCGGCAGCTATTCCGCCGACTGCCACGCGTTGGTGGGCATCTACCCGAATCCGCTTAGCCCGGCGCGCTACGTCGTGCTCAACAGCGGTTTCACCTTCCGCGAATACGACTACCTGAACAACGCCCGCCAGACTCCGAAGCTGCCCGACTGGGCTGTCGTCGACATCTCCAAACCGGTCACGTCGCGTTTCCCCGGCCAGGTGGTGAACGCCGGATTCTTTGACGAGAAATGGCAGTTGAAGACGGCCTCGCGCTGATCTTGGAGCGTGCCCGTCCGGGCTTGAGTGGGAACTGGGTCCGCGCGAAGAGTCTCCCCATGATCACGCGAGTTCTCGTTGCCCTGCTGTTGTCGCTGATGCCCTCGGCGCTGCTTTCGGCCCTGACATCGGTTCAGATTCCACCAGCCGGACTCAACATTCCGGAGGCCAAGTTGGAACGGGTTAAGACCGAACTCGCCGCGTTCAGCACCGAGATCGACAAGCTGAAGGCCGAGTTGGTTTCAAAGCCCGATCTCCTCTCGCTGATGCCCGACGTGGAGATCTTCCACAAGGCCGTGAGTTGGCCTGTCCAGTTCAACGAATTCTACAAGACCAACGAACCGCAGCAGGCGTTGGCTCTGATTCAGGTGGGCCGCGAACGCATCGCGCAGTTGCGGATGGGCGAAGCGCCGTGGACCTGGGCCACCGGGTTGGTTGTGCGGGCATTTCGTTCGCGCATCGACGGATCGCTCCAGCCCTACGGCCTGGTCGTTCCGGCGGGTTACCAGTATCAGGACAAGCCGCGTCGCCTTGATCTTTGGTTTCCCGGCCGGGACGAGAAACGCACTGAGTTGGCGTTCATCCAGTCGCGGTTGAAGAGCGTCGGGGAGTTCGCGCCGGCCGACACAATCGTGCTTCATCCCTACGGCCGTTACTGCAACGCGACCAAGTTCGCCGGTGAGACGGACGTCTTCGAGGCGCTCGCCGCGGTGATGAAGGACTATCCGGTCGACTTGCAAAGGGTGTCGGTCCGGGGTTTCTCGATGGGCGGGGCGTCGACATGGCACATGGGCGCCCATCATGCCGGACTCTGGGCTGGGGTGGCGCCCGGAGCAGGGTTTGTCGAGGCGGCGAAGTATCTGAAGATCCCAGTGACTCCCGAGTTCCCGCCGAGTTGGGAGCAGAAGCTGTGGCACCTCTACAGCGCGACCGACTACGCCGCGAATCTCTTCAACACGACGGTCATCGCCTACAGCGGCGAGTTGGACAAACAGAAGCAGGCCGCCGACGAGATGGAAAAGGCGATGGCTCTGGAAGGCCTGCCCATGCGCCACATCATCGGGCCGAAGGTTGAGCACAAGTATGAACCCACCGCGAAGAAGGAGTTGGCCCGCCAGTTCGACGAGTTGATGTCGAAGGGCCGCGAGGCGGTGCCGCAGGAGGTCCGGTTCACGACGTGGACGCTCCGCTACAACCGCATGGCTTGGGTCCGCGTGGACAGCCTTTTGCAGCACTGGGAACGGGCGCGAGTGAATGCAAAGCTGCTCCCCGGAAGACGCATCGATGTCACCACGACGAACGTCTCCGGATTCTCGTTGGATTTTCCCGAGGAGCAGACGGCGCTATCGGGAACCGTGTCGGTGTCCATCGACGGCCAGAGCTTCGAGGTGGCCGGAGCGCTGCGGGATCATCCGTGGACCGCGTCGTTCGTCCGCGATGGCAGTCGTTGGAAGAAGGGCGCAGCGGATCCAAAGAAGCTCGCCAAGCGGCCCGGTCTTCAGGGGCCTATCGACGATGCGTTCATGGACTCGTTCCTATTCGTCACTCCTACCGGCAAGTCGCGCAGCCCCCAGGTCCAGGCGTGGGTCGATCGCGAGATCAAGCGCACCTCCGACCAGTGGCGCGGGCAGTTCCGCGGTGAGGTGCGGGTGAAGCGCGATGTCGATGTCACGGAAGCCGATCTCGCGGCGAACAACGTCGTTCTCTGGGGTGATCCCGAGAGCAACAAGCTCATCGGCAAAGTCGCGGGCAAACTTCCCATCCGCTGGGACACGAAACAGATCGTGGCAGGCAAGACCAAAGCTTCGTCGGAGAACCATGCGTTGGTCATGGTTCATCCCAATCCGTTGAACCCGGATCGCTATGTCGTGCTGAACAGCGGCGTGACTTTTCGCGGACTTGGAAGCAATGCCGACCAGACACCCAAACTTCCCGACTGGGCCTTGATCGACGTGACCCAGCCCATCACCGACAAGGCTCCCGGCGGTGTCACTGCGGCGGGTTTCTTCGACGAGAGATGGGAGCTGGCGCGCTGACCCGCGTCGACTTGGGCGTTGCGTTACGGGTTCGGGCGCATGAAAAATTTCCCATGAAACCCGTCCGAACCATTGGCGCCCTCGTATGCTTGTGCGTTGTCCCGTTCAGTGCTGAAGCGGACTGGCTTCAGTTCCGCGGACCGCAGGCCAGCGGCCAGACCACGGGTGCCCAGACTCCGGCCGAGTGGAACATCGAAACCGGCGCCAACATCCGCTGGAAGGCCTCGGTCCCCGGCTTGGGACATTCGGCTCCGATCGTCGTCGGTGACCGGGTGTTCGTGACCACCGCGATCAACGAATCCGGCAAAGCCGACCTGAAGGTCGGCCTCTACGGCGGCATCGGCGCGGCGCAGGACAACGGGAACCAGAAGTGGGTCCTCTTCTGTTTCGACCGCAACACGGGCGCACGCCTGTGGGAGCGGGTGGCCCACGAAGGACTGCCCGCGATCAAACGACACACCAAGGCGACCCATGCGAACTCGACGCCCGCCAGCGACGGTCAACGCGTCGTGGCGTTCTTCGGCAGCGAAGGGCTCCATTGCTACGCCGTTGACGGAAAGCCGGTCTGGAAGAAGAGCCTTGGGAAGTTGGACTCCGGGTATTTCAAGTCGCCCACCGCCCAATGGGGCTTTGCCAGTTCGCCCGTGATCGAAGACGGCAAGGTCCTCGTGCAATGCGACGTGCAGACCAATTCATTCATCGCGGCTTTCAGTTTGGCGGACGGAAGGGAGCTGTGGCGCACGCCGCGGGACGAAGTCCCTACATGGTGCACGCCGACGGTGGTCGAGGTGTCGGGAAGGAAGGTGGTCCTGATCAATGGCTACAAGCACACGGGCGCCTACGACTTCGCCAATGGGAAAGAACTCTGGAAGCTCAGCGGTGGTGGCGACATCCCCGTGCCGACTCCGATCGTGGCCCACGGACTTGCGTTCTTCACCAGCGCCCACGGGCCGTTCTCCCCCATCTACGCCGTTCGCCCGGACGCCAGGGGCGACCTGACGCTGCCCTCCGGAGTCACCACGAATGCCGGCATTGTCTGGAGCGTTCCCCGGAAGGGTAACTACATGCAGACGCCGATCGTCGTCGGAGAGTTGCTCTTCTGCTGCAACGACGCGGGAGCCCTCAGTTGCTACGACGCACGCTCAGGCAAACTGCATTTCCAGGAACGCATCTCGCCCACGGCCGACGGTTACTCGGCCTCGCCCGTCGCCAGCCGCGGCCGGATCTATTTCACGAGCGAACAAGGGAAGGTCCGCGTGCTGCAAGCCGTGAACTCCTTCAAGGTCGAAGCGACCAATGATCTCGGTGAAACCTGCATGGCCACGCCGGCAATCAGTGACGGCGTGCTCTACTTCCGCACGCGAAGCCAATTGATCGCCGTGGGAACCAGGCCGGCGCCCTGAAACCTGCGGCGGGTGGCCGCGCGGGATTGTTGCAGGTGTCTGTTGGCACTCCATGGATTCCCTGCTTACGCTCTCGCCGCACAATGATCGGGATGGCCAAGAATTTTGTGGTTGAGGTTGTGGATTTCGCCGGGGCCGTTGGGCGGCTGGCGTCCGAGATTGTCCGTGCCCTCTTCGTTTCGCGCATCAACTGGAAGGACGTCATCCGGCAGATGCACTTCATCGGGGTGAAGAGCCAGTCGGTCGTCCTGATTACGGGCGCATTCACCGGGATGGTGATGGCGGCGCAGACCTACTTCCAGTTCCACAAGGTCCTAATGGATACCGCGACGCTGGCGGTGGTCGCCGTGTCGATGGGCAGCGAACTGGGCCCGGTTTTGACCGCGCTGATGGTGGCCGGGCGGATCGGTGCCGCCATCGCGGCGGAACTCGGGACAATGAAGGTCACCGAGCAGATCGACGCGCTGCGAACCCTCGCCGCGCACCCCGTCGACTACCTCGTCGTGCCCCGCATTCTGGCGATCCTCATTGCGATGCCGCTGCTCACGGCCGAATCGATCTTCGTCGGCATTCTGGCCGGCTATCTGGTGGGCAGTCAGCTTCTCGGGATCGATCCCGCTTACCTGTGGCACAACGCAGTCCGCTACACCGGCATCGAGGATATCGGCGCCGGCTTCATCAAGACCTTCGTCTTCGGCGGGCTGATCGGGATCATCGGCTGCCAGAAAGGCCTGAGCTGTCCCCAGGGCGCCGAGGGTGTGGGCAAAGCCACGACGGAGGCCGTGGTCTTTTCGTCCATCGCCATCCTGGTGACGAACTTCTTCCTCACCATGGTCCTCAACCGCCTGCTCGACTGACGCCATGATCGAGGTGCGACATCTCAGGAAATCGTTCGGCTCCCAGAAGGTGCTCGACGACGTGAACCTCGTCATCGAATCCGGCACGGCGGTTGTCATCATCGGCGTCAGCGGCGGCGGCAAAAGCGTCCTCCTCAAGCATCTCATCGGTCTGATGATGCCCGACAGCGGGGAAGTCCTGATCGACGGGCAAAACCTGGTTGGGTTGAACGAACGCCAGCTTCTCCAGGTCCGGCACAAGTTCGGCCTGGTGTTCCAGATGGCGGCGCTCTTCGACTCCATGACCGTGGAGGAGAACGTCGGCTTCGTCCTCGACCGTGAACGGAAGCTCACGCGGGGCGAGATCGATCGCCGCATCGCGCGCGTGCTGGATCTGGTGGACCTAGGCGGGACCCAGAAGAAGAAGCCCGCCGAACTTTCCGGCGGGATGCGCAAACGGGTCGGACTGGCGCGCGCCATCATCTACGAACCGGAGGTCGTGCTCTACGACGAGCCGACGACCGGCTTGGATCCCATCGTCTCGGACAGCATCGACAAGCTCATCATCCGCGTGCAGCAGGAGTTGAAGATCACCTCCGTCGTCGTCACCCACGACATGCGCAGCACCCGCCGCGTGGGCAAGACCATCTTCCTCCTCCATCAAGGCCGTATCCACACCACCGCCAGTCCGGAAGACCTGTTCGCGTCGACCGACCCGATTGTCCACCGCTTCGTCAACGGAATCTCCGACGAGAAGCAGATCGATTTCACCACATGAACGACTCCCGCAAAAACCTGTCCGTCGGCATCTTTGTCATCGTCGGCATCGTGTTGACCGCCACGTTGATGATCGCCTTCAGCCGGGGGAAGATCTTCTCCGCCGGCACCTACAACCTGAGCCTCAAGGCTAAAAATGTGGGCGGCATCAAGATGAAGGCCCAGGTCCAGATGGCCGGTGTCGTGGTCGGGCATGTCGATTCCATCGAGCTCGCCGGTGACGGGAAGACGGTCTCGATCGGAATCGGCATCGAGAAGAAGTTCCTGGTCTACGGCGACGCCGTCTTCGGGATCGACGCGTCGGGGTTCCTCGGCGACCAGTTTGTCTCCATCAAGCCGACGGCCAACGTCAAGCCGCTCCTCAAAGACGGCGACACCGTGACCTGCGAAGATCCGTTCAATCTCCAGGACACGGCCAAGGCGGCCGCCGGCTTCATCAAGCGCCTCGACGCCACGGCGACCCGGCTTAACGACGCGATCACCCGGGTCGACGAGATGGTTCTCAACCGTGAAACCCTGACCAACATCGCGGTCACCCTCCACAATCTCCGGGCCGTCTCCGACCGGGCCGTCTTGGCGATGGACGGGGTCGACTCCATCATCCAGACGAACCGCGAGCCCATCGCCCTCGCCGTCACGAACCTGCTGACCTTTAGCACGGAGCTGAACAAGGTGATCGGCCGGCTGGATTCCGTGGTCGCGACCAATGCCATGGCGGTCAACGCGACGATGACCAACTTCCAGACCACCAGCGAGACGCTGCGCGAGATCGTCGCGGGCATCCAGCAAGGGCAGGGCACCGTCGGAGGCCTGCTCAAGGATCCCGCTTTGAAAGACCAGTTGAGCCTGGTGGCCAGCAATCTGGTGATCCTTTCGGGAAACCTCAGCCGCTACGGCATCCTCTACAAGCCGCCCGAGGCCCGCCCCCGCCAGACGACCGGCAGCTTCAACTATCCGATCAAGTCGATCCGCTGATGGCCGGTCCGCTTCAGCCTCGTTCCTGATCGTCCGACCTATGGTTGGACGATGAACACTTGGGTCATCCGTGTCTTTTTCATGCTCCTTTGCACTGGCGCTGGCTTCAGCATCAGTCAGGTGCGTCCTGATCTATTGGACCATCCGGGTAGGGCCTGCCTCATCGGTTTTGGGTTCGCGGGTGTTCTGGTGGCGATCGACGAGATGCTGAAGGGGTTTTCGATCCGCGCCTTCTCGGCCGCCACGGCGGGGCTTGCCATCGGGACGGTCATGGCGTGGATCGTGGACCGGTCCGGGTTGTTTGATTTCGCCGCCGAAGAAGTCCGCTGGCTCATCCGTCTCGGGCTGTTCCTGGCGTTCTCCTACCTCGGCATGGTGATCGCCATGCGCAGCAACAAGGAGGACTTCACGCTGATCGTGCCCTACGTCCGGCTGGCGTCCCAGACCAAACCCGACAACCTGTTCGTCATCGACACCAGCGCCATCATCGACGGACGGATCGCGGGGCTCGTTGAGCTGAATCTTGTCGAGGGGAAGCTGATCGTTCCACGATTCGTGCTGCGCGAGCTCCATCAATTGGCCGATTCGGCGGATGACGCGAAGCGCGCGCGCGGCCGCCGTGGACTGGAACTCCTCCAGAAGCTTCAGGCCTATCCAAAGACCGACGTGAAGATCCACGAGGCGGACTTTCCGGGTGAGACCGAGGTGGACGCCAAGCTGGTCCTGCTTGCGACCGCCCTGTCGGCGCGGCTGGTCACAAATGATTCCAGTCTCGCGCGCGTCGCGACCCTCCAGTCGATCAAGGTGATCAATGTCGCCGAAATGGGCGCTCTGCTGAAGGCCCAGGTCCTGCCCGGTGACACGATGAACCTCCGCATCGCCCGCGAAGGCCGCGAACGGGGCCAGGGCGTGGGCTACCTGCCGGACGGAACCATGGTCGTGGTCAACGGGGGCGGCGGATCGGTGGGCGAGACGTTGCCGGTCCGAGTCGGAAACCTGACCCAGACCGGTGCGGGCATGATGATCTTCGCCGAGAAGGTTGCGTGATCCCTGCCGACGGGCACATTGCCCGCATGGAACTCCGCACCATCTACACCACCTTCAGTTCGGCGGACGCCAATCTCCTGCGTGGGCGCCTTGAGGTCGGTGGATTCGACGCTTTCATCCATGGGGAATTCGCCGGCATGAACCTCGAGGGATACACATCTGCTGCCGGAGGCATCCGCCTCCAGGTGCCGGAGGACCAGGCCGAGGAAGCGCGTGCGTTGATCGAGGCCGAGCTCAAGGCGCGGGAAAATGGATCTGAAAACGAAGTCTGACGGTTGGTCCACTCGTCGTTCCACCCCTCTCGCGTCTTGCACCCGAGGCGATCAAGAACGCGAGCGGGAATGATCGGTGGGCAGGAAACAAAGGCTGCCTCTTCTCAATCCACTCCTTTCATGCCTGACTGTTCCCGATTATGAGTGCCACGTCGCGCCGCGCCCTTGACCGTCTCTCCCGCGAGCTCGCCCCCGGCGAACTGGTGACGGACGAATCCACCCTGAAGAGATTCTCCGGCGACAAATGGTTCGCCACCGCTCGGCCCGATGCCGGGGTGTTGGCGACCTCGACCGAGTCCGTATCCAAGGTCCTTGCCTTCGCCCACAGCCATGGCATCCCCGTGACGCCGCGCGGAGCCGGTTATGGATACGTGGGGGGCTGCGTGCCGGTTCAGGGCGGCATCGTGCTTTCGGTCGAGAAGATGGACCGCATCCTGGAGGTCAACGACCGCGACTTTGTGGCCGTGGTCCAACCGGGCGTGATCACCGCCATGCTCCAGAAGGCGGTTGAAAAGAAGCGCTTGTTCTATCCGCCGGATCCTGCGAGCCGGGCCGACTGTTCGCTCGGCGGCAACATCGCCACCAACGCCGGCGGACCGCGCTGCCTGAAATACGGCGTCACCCGCGACTACGTCCTTGGTCTCGAAGTCGTGCTCGCCGACGGCACGATCACCCGCCTGGGTGGACGCGCGCACAAGAACAAGACCGGCTTCGATCTCCACCGCCTCTTCGTCGGCAGCGAAGGCATGCTCGGCATCGTCACCGAAGCCACTCTGAAGCTTCTGCCGTTGCCCCCATATCGCGCGTTGCTCGGCGTCGGCTTCGACACCATGCGCGGCTGCACCCGGGCCATCCGCGAGGTTTTCAAAGCCGGCTTCCTGCCTTGCGCGCTGGAGATGGCCGACCAGTTCACCCTCGCCGCCGCCCTCAGGCGCACCGGCAGCAAACGGCTCGAAGGCGCGAACGCCATGCTCTTCGTCGAACTCGACGGCCAGGAACGTTCCGTGCGCGGCGAGTTGAAAGACTTGGAGAAGCTGGTGAAACCGCTGAAGCCCGTCTTCATCGACCGCGCGTTCGGTCCGGTGGAAGTGGAGAAGCTCTGGGGCCTGCGGCGCGAGTTCTCCTATTCGCTGCGCGACACCGGCCTCACGAAGCTGAACGAGGACATCGTCGTGCCGCGCGGCAAGCTGGAGGATCTCGTCGCCTTCGCCGAAGGCCTTCAGAAGAAACACGGCCTGCCTGTCGCGTGCTTCGGCCACGCCGGCGACGGAAACATCCACGTGAACGTGATGGTCGACTTCACCCAGCCCGGCGCGAAGGAACGCAGCGAAGCCGCCGTCGATGAGCTCTTCCGGCAGATCGTCGCCTGGGGCGGCGCGGTGACCGGAGAACACGGCATTGGCCTCGCCAAGAAACCTTGGTGGCCGCTCGCCGCCGACGAATCCGTCCGCGCCCTGCACCAGACGGTGAAGAACGCGCTCGACCCATTGCGTCTGCTGAACCCGGGCAAGTTCCTCGGGTGACGGCGGACCGCCGGACTTGTTGGAGGCGGGCGTCGATCGTTTCGCCGACTCCTTCGAACCCGTTGGAACGAGGTTCCAACGGGTTCGAAGGAGTCGGCAACAGGCCGCTGATCAGGACCGCTGACGGGAGCGGCGGACCAGGGCGCCCAAGGCCAGCGCCGCGAATCCCGCGCCACCGATGAGCGTGTTCGCTTCAGGAACGGGAGCCGGACCCGGAGGGGGATTTGGATTTGGATTTGGGTCGATTGAACCGATGCCGGAGAGCGGCGTTACATCATCGATGTCGTTCGCGATGAACTTCTGGTCACGGAAGTTGCCTGCCGCACCCACCAGGCCAGAGGCGCTGTAATCGAGGAAGAACAGCGATCCTTGCCCGGGGTTGGCGACGAGGGCATGGCCTTTGCCATCCACGGCACCCTGGTCGAAACTGGCGCCGTTGAGCGCGAAATCCGAGAGGACGACGGTTGGGTCGGAGCCTTTCAGCTGGGTGATATGGGTGTTGCCGAACAGCATGATCGAGTCCGTGAACAGGTCGTAGGCGCCTCCGTGGGCCGCGATGATGAACGGGATGAGCCGCGTGGTTGTCGCGGTATGGGCTACGCGGTCGAACGTGATCGATCCGAAGCTGCCATTCCCGTTGGGGGAGCTGCTGGTGTAAAAGGCGTCGTTGCCGCGGAAAATGATGCTGTCGATGCCGGATTCGGCACCGAGCATGGTGTAGGCGATGCCGTTTGAAAACGGTGTCAGGGGGATCTCGGCCAGCTGGCCGGGGATACCGCCGCTCCAGATGTTCTTTCCGCTCGGATCAGGAGAAAGATGGAACGATGAAGTGCCTCCCGCGGTCCGGCTTTCGAACGACGATCCGTCGACCTCGACCTTGTGCACCGCGTTGCCCTGGCCGCCGACGAGCAAGTCGCCGTCCGGCGCAAAGATGATCCCGTCAGCTCCTCCAAACCCACCCAACGTGCTGAGGACCGTGGGGGTGCCGATGGAGAAGGTTGTTCCGTTGTAGGCGTAGTCGACCTTGTTGACCCGCGCGGCCTGTGTTGCGTAGCGGGTGTAGTAGACCGTTCCGGTGGTGGGGTCCGCGAATGCCGTGCTCGTTAAACAACCCAAGCCTAGCACCCCGAACAACACCTGCTTGGTGGCAGAATGTGTTTTCATGTTTGTGGGGGTGGTTTGTGCGTCAACTTTTCTCAAATGTAAACAAAACTTAATGGAAATCTGTCCTCTAGCTAATCTTTGCATCTTGGAGCGTTGCCGTCGGCTGCTGGCTAACAGCCCGGCAAAAATCGCCCGCTCAGGGACCGGTCCTACAAGACCGAGATGATTGCCGAGCCTTTTTGGAGGCCACGTGCTTTCACTTGGTGGGACTGTCGGATTATCGGGTTTGCCGGTGAGCGGAGTCGCGATCGGCCGATTCGGTTTTATCCGGCGATAAGGCGATCATCACGACGAACTCACCCTTGAGGGAGCGGCCTTTGAGCTGGGCCTGGAGTTCGGCCGGGGTGCCGCGGAGGTATTCCTCGAACTTCTTGGTGAGTTCGCGCGCGAGGACGATGCGGTGGGTGGGATACACCTCGGCGAGTTCGCCCAGCAGCTTCTCGATGCGGTAGGGGGATTCGTAGAGGACGGCGGTGCCGGGAATGGCGCGGAGGCTTTCGAGGCGTTTGCGGCGTTGCCCGGACTTGTGCGGGAGGAAGCCGATGAAGTGGAACTCGTCGGTCGGAAGTCCACTGGCGGTGAGTCCGGCGACGAGGGCGCAGGCGCCGGGAACGGACTCGACCTTGAACCCGCCGTCGATGGCGGCGCGGACGACGCGTTCGCCGGGATCGCTGATGCCGGGGGATCCGGCGTCGCTGACGAGGGCGACCTTTTCACCGCGCCCGAGGCGCTGGAGGATTTCGGCGGTGCGGCTGGCTTCGTTGAACTTGTGGTAGCTGATGAGCGGCCGGTGGAGGCCGAGGTGGGTCAGGAGTTGGCCGGTGCGGCGGGTGTCTTCGGCGGCGACGACGTCGCACTCCTTGAGCACACGGATGGCGCGGAGGGTGATGTCTTCCAGATTCCCGATGGGCGTGGCGACGAGGTAGAGAGTCGAGGGCGTGAGTGGCGGGAGCTGGGTTGGCGCGGCGGGTGTGGAATCCACGGAGGGACGTTGGCGGTGGACGAGAGTCGCGTCGAGTCCGGGGACGAAGGGATGTCCGGCGAAGGGCGCGAAGAACGCGAAGTGGTGTGGGGCGGAGCTGCTGCTCCGTCTTTGGGGAACGTCGGATGCCTGCGGCATCGACGGCGGAATGGGGTGGTGGGACCAGACACGGCACGAGAAAGTTTCTTGGAGCCGGGATTCGGGCTGCTTTTACTCGATCCGTGCAACGCCTCACCCAATTGCTCGCCGCCATGTCCATGACCTTCGCCGCTTCGGCCGTTGAAATCGTCGCGCATCGCGGCGCGTCGTTCGATGCGCCGGAGAACACGCTTTCCTCCATGAAGCTGGCGTGGGTGCAGAAGGCCGACGGCATCGAGACGGACCTGCATCTCTCGAAGGACGGGAAAATTGTCATCAGCCATGACTTCGATTTCAAACGGGTCGGTGGCTCGACGAACAAGATCGCCACGCAGACTTGGGACGAGGTGAAAGGAACTGACGTGGGCGCGTGGAAGGATGCCAAGTATGCCGGCGAGAAGTTGCCGACCTTCGATTCGTTCCTCGCGACCTTGGAGAAGGGCAAACGGATCTTCATCGAGATCAAGGTGGGACCGGAGATTCTTCCCGAGATGGCGCGGGTCATCGGTGGTTCGGGCAAGGCTCCGGAGCAGATGCCGATCATCTGCTTCGGCTACGAGACATCTGTGGCGGCCAAGAAGCAGTTTCCCAAGCACGAGGTCTATTGGCTCTCCAGCTGGGCCAAGGACAAGAAGACAGGGGAGTATCCCAAGATCGACGATCTGATCGCGAAGGCGAAGGCGGGCGGATTGGACGGGCTCGACCTGCACCAGGGATTCCCGGTCGACAAACAGTTCGTGAAGCAGGTGAAGGACGCCGGGTTGAAGCTTTACGTCTGGACGGTGGATGATCCGGCCATCGCGAAGAAGTGGGCCGACGCAGGCGTCGACGGCATCACCACCAACCGTCCGCAATGGCTCCGCGAGAAGTTGGCGGGGAAGCTAGCCGGACTCATGCAGTAGATAGTAGGGCGGGCTTCCAGCCTGCCCCGTGCTGACAAGAATTCCCGGATAGCCCGGCATCCTGATCCGCCCGCACCGTTTGATTTCAGGTCGGCAGCGCCGCGGGCAGGCAAGATGCACTGCCCTACCTTGAGGAAGTCTCGTCGCGGCTCTTCCTTCAAATTCATGGTCCCAGCTGAGCGTTGTCGTGAGCGTTGCTCGACGAATGTTTCACGTCCGATCAGATGGAAAACGGCATTGGTTCCTCCACTTTACTTCCAGCCTCCATTCCTCAGAGTTCTGCCATGAAAAAGCGGATCATGGCGGCGATTCTGGTGGTGTTCCTCTTCCTGCAGCCCTTCATCGCGGATGCGGCTGATGCGGCCGCGCCGGCATCCGAGTCTTCCAAGAACCAGAGACCCGAGTGGGAGCAACTGGCCCAGACGGTGTCGATGATCACCGGTGTGGCCATCTCCCCGTTGCTCGGCGTGGGTGCCGTCGGGGCGTGGAAATACTTCGCATCGGCCAAGGAGGAAAAAGCGAACCTTCCGTGGTATGCGAAACCGATGTTCTTCCTTCCGGCGCTCCTGATCGTCGGACTGGTCTTTGCCAAGGACGTCCTGGGACCGGCGGTGCCGACGGCACTCAAGAAGCCGATCGACGTGGCGGAAGTCCTCGAGAACAAGCTGAGCGGCCTTGTGGCGGCCGGGGCGTTTGTGCCGCTGGCATCGAGCCTCTTCGGCAGCGACCTCTTTGGCAGCGCGTCACTGAGCGACGCCGGCTTTGCGGCCATCGACGGGCCCAGAATCTTGAACGTGCTGCTGGTTCCCTTCGCGATGATCGCCTTCGTCTTCGTGTTCCTCCTGGGCCACGCGATCAACGTCCTCATCCTCGTCAGCCCATTCGCCACCGTGGATGCGGCATTGAAGGGAGTGCGCCTGGCGTTGCTCGGCAGCGTGGTGGGAACGTCGTTTGCGAGTCCGCTGATCGGCCTGATCTGGGCGTCGGTCATCATTCTGTTCGCATGGTTCCTCTCGGGTTGGACCTTTCGACTGGCGCACTTTGGCACCGTGTTCCTGTGGGACTTTTTCACGGGCCGCAGAGGGCGGTTCCAACCCGATCCGCAGACCAACAAAATGTTCCTCGCACGCGAGATCGACGAGGTTCCTGTCCGCACCTACGGCAAGCTGGAGAAGCGCAACGATGGCGGCTTCGTTTTCACCTACAAACCCTGGCTGGTGATGGCTCCCAAGAAACTCGATCTGCCGAAGGCGGACTATGCGGTGGGCAAGGGCCTGGTGCTCTCGGAACTGGTGCAGGTCGAGGGCGAGGACGTCCGCTCGGTCATGTCGCTGCCGCCGCGCTACCGGAGTCATGAAGAGGAATTGGCCGCAGTCTATGGGCTTCGCGTGGAACCGATCGGCCTGCGGGCCATGTGGCGTTGGCTGAAAGGCGTTTTCGGGTTCAAGGGCAGTTCCATGCCGGCGGGCTGAGTATTTGCCACGAAAGAACACAGAGTTCACAAACGGCTGCGGGCCGGTTACTCCAGAGGCATGCCCTTCCTTTCGTTCCGCGATATCTCCAAGGCGTTTCCAGGCGTCCAGGCCTTGGACGGGGTGTCGTTCGACGTGGAGTGCGGCAGTTGCCATGCGTTGATGGGCGAAAACGGCGCGGGCAAAAGCACGCTCGGGAAGATCCTCTCGGGAGTCTATGTGGCCGATGCCGGGGAGATCCTCCTGGAAGGCCGACGCATCGAACCCACCGATCCATTGGCCGCGCGGCGACTGGGAATCGCCATCGTCCACCAGGAGTTGGCCTTCTGCCCGAACCTGACCGTGGCGGAGAATCTTTGCCTGGGAGAACTTCCCAACACCGCCGGCTGGCTAGATCGCGGTTTGATGCGGGAACGCGCCCGCAAGATGCTCGCCGAGATCGAGGCGGACATCGATGTCGACCGGCCGATCGGTGAGCTGACCACGGGCCAGGAACAGTTGGTCCAGATCGCCGCCGCGTTGGGCACGAACGCGCGCATCATCGTGATGGATGAGCCGACAAGTTCGTTGTCCGTGGCCGAGAGCGAGCACCTGTTCAAACTCCTCGGGCAATTGAAACAGCGCGGGCTCACCGTGCTCTATGTGTCCCACCGCATGGAGGAGATCTTCCGCCTGTGCGACACGATCACCGTCTTCCGCGACGGCAAACACGTCTCGACCGAAGCCGCGTCGGCGACGAATCCCGAACGCGTGATCCACCAGATGGTCGGGCGCGACGTGGTGTCGGTGGCACCGCAACATCTGGAGCGTCCATTGGGCGAGGAACGACTGCGTGTGGAGGATTTGAGGTCGCCGGGAAAGTTTTCCGACATCTCGTTCACGCTGCGCGCTGGCGAGGTTTTGGGCTTCGCCGGACTCGTCGGCGCCGGTCGCAGCGAAGTCGCGCAGGCGATCTTCGGACTGGATCCCGACGCGACAGGCCGCATCCAGGTGAAGGGCAGGGAGCTTCCCATGCGCGACGTGCAGGCAGCACTCGCTGCTGGAATCGGTTTGCTGCCGGAAGACAGGAAACGCCTCGGGCTCGTGCTCTCGATGAACTGCCGCGAGAACACCTCCTTGGCGTCGTTGACCAGGCTGGCGACGGCCGGCTTCGTGCGCATGGGCGAAGAACGTTCGATGGCGCGCCGCTACGCCGACCGGCTCCGCGTGAAGGCGCCCTCGACCGAGTCGCTCATCTCCGGACTCAGCGGCGGCAACCAGCAGAAGATCGCCCTGGCCAAGTGGCTCGCCCGCGAATGCGACATCCTCATCGTCGACGAACCGACCCGCGGCGTGGACGTCGGCGCCAAAGCAGAGATCCACAGCCTGCTCGACGAACTGGCATGCCAAGGCCTCGCCATCCTCGTCATCTCCTCCGAACTTCCCGAAGTGATGAACCTCAGCCGCCGCATCATCGTGCTGCGACAGGGCCGGATCAGCGGCGAACTGGCGCGTGAACAATTCTCCCAACCGGCGCTGATGCGGCTGATGGCAGGGATGGACTCGGGACCAAACCAGCGTTTCTCTAAGCCGCAACCAGGCAGTCCGAAGTAGGGCGGGCTTCCAGCCTGCTCCGTGCTGGCAAGCGTTCCCGGAAAGCCCGGCACGGGATACCAGATGCCGGATGCCGGATGTTCCCCTTCTTCGCGTCCTTCGCGGATCAACTCCCCCTGCTTAAACGAAAAACGGCGGGACCAGCCCGTAGGCCAATCCCGCCGCGCACAGTCTTCTTTGTGCCCTTCGTGTTCTTCGTGGATGGAAAACCTGGTTCCCCATCCCGCCCAGGTCATGTCTTCGCGCGGGTCACGGTGCGAAGAGCGGCACGGGATCGCTGTAGGCGCTCTGGCCGGCCGCGCCGATGGCGGCCACGCGGAACCAATACTTGCTCCCGCTGACCATCGAGTTGAGCGACGCCTCCTTCTTCGTGCTCGTGCCGATCATGCCCCAGTCCAGCGCCGGAGCGTCCGCCGCGCGCTCGATGCAGTAGGCGCGCGCGCCGCGCACCTGCTTCCAGCTCACGTCCGCCGTGCCGGCGTGTTCGCTCGGGGCCACCTGCACGTCCACCGGGGCGGGCAGGGTGCCGATGGGCGCGGGCGGGTTGCGCACGCTGAATCCCGCGCTCTCGATGATCGCCTTGTCCCCGTCGCTCGCGTTCTCCACGTAGAGCGCCAGCTGCGTCAGCACGCCGTCCAGCTCCGCCGAACGGACGTCCTGGATCGAGGTCTTCATCTTCGCCGCCTGCCGTGCGGCCTGCGCGTCGTTATACGCGTCCTCCAGCTCGTGCGCGCCCTCCGTCAGCGAGGGCAGCGGCGGCGTGGGCGTGGGGAAGCCCGTATTGCCCTGCATCGCCTGCGCGATCTGGCGGGCGAACTGGATCTTATCCGGGATGGGCATGTTCTGCAGGCCAAGTTTGATCAGACTCATGATGATGATACCTCCGTGGGATTACCGGCATCGGACGGGACCAAGCCCGCCCGACTTGTTATGGATGCAACGTCGGTGGCCGTTACAAGCTCGCGCCATCTCCCCGGCCGAGACTCGCTCGGCTGCGGAACAACGCACGGGCCACCGGGACCGATTCCTAGCCAATGCCGTGCCAAAAACCTCAACCCGTTGAGATTCAATGATGCTCGCTGCGGCAGCGGCAAAACATTCCGCTGCAACAACCGCCCACCCGGCAGGAAATGCCACTCGAACCAGAGCGATGTTAACTAACATCGGAGTAGTTCGAGCACTTACCAGAGCAGTTCGAGCACTTACCGGAGCAGTCAGAGCACTTACCAGAGCAGTTCGAGGACTTACCAGCCCGGTGCGAGCGCTAACCGGAGCAATGTCGACAAACATCACGCCGGTATTGGGCGTGTCCGACGAGTAATCGGGATCGGGTGGCGCAGGCCTTCCGGGTGTCCCACCCGGCACAGTTCGAGGCTTCCTCTTGGAACCAAGCCGCTGCACAAGCCTTCGTCTGGGTATGTAGCCCCGCCTTTAGGCGAAACGAGCCCCATCTCCTCGCCCGCCCCGCCCAGTTGCAGCTTATCTGGGTTCCTAATCTTGTTCGCAACCTCCGCGCTCGCCCGCGCCGTCCCCGTTGAGCGTCTCCCCATTTCTCATTTCACATTTCCGGTTTCCCCTCCGGCCTGCGCCACCATAGAAGCCGCCCGCCGGTGCCTAAGTCGTGTGCTCCAATGGAAGTCCGGCCTGCCTTTGACGGCGTGCGGGTATGGCCGTCCTAATCATAATCTTCATCATTCTCTAAATCAGAACGATGAAGCCGGACCGCCGCCGTCCCGGCGGCTCACGGCGTCCGGCCAACGACACGGTGCGGTATGCCAACCGCGCTGCGGGGTCACTGGAGAGTGAAGCGGTCCTACTGTGCCCAGCGCACAGGTGCCGACTCCGCACGCGTTGAGC
>JBBRDN010000033.1:0-28663 GCA_038203875.1 Verrucomicrobiota bacterium | reverse complement strand
GTGGTGTAGGTGACGAACGAGAAGTAGACATAGTCGAGCCAACCCAGCGCCGTGGGCACGGAGGAATGGACGAGGTGCCCGAGCGCGCCCCGACCGTCCACAAAACCGTAGGCTGCGGAATAGATCCACACCTCGACAGTGTGCGTGGCGAACAGGCCGAGAATGAGGACGAGCACGCGGACACGGTGCAGAGCGGTCATCCGGGCAAGCAGCACGGAGAGGATTCTCAGCACCTCGTAGTGCAACAGCACGCAGACGATCACGAGAGCGACGCAGATCCCCGCGATGAGCACCTGCCCCTGCGGCAGCAGGGGCTCAACCGCCGCGAACAGGAAACCTGATGAAGCGTTGGAGTCCATGGGTCTCATCCAATTCGCGGGCGGCCACCGCAACAAGCCCTAGTGTTTGTGTTCGGTGGTCGCGGGTTTTCCATCGGCGGATTTGGCATGCTCCGCCGCCGTGTGACCGCACATCGCGCACTTGTCCGGGTCGGACGCGGAGGGCTTCATCATCTTGCACGCGCATTTCCCGCAGGCCATCCCGTGACCGCCGGTCGAGGCGCAACCGGCAAGGACAAGGGCGGCGGAAGTGACCAGGAGAAGAAGGGTGGCTTTCATTCAGGCATCCTTATCCCGTCTTCCACGTGGGGCTACGCGTCGCTTGGCGGACGCCGGACAATTCTTGACCGCCCCAAGTTACCTGCTGGTTTCGCGGTTGAATCCTCCGCGCCATCGGATTCTTGTCAGAGGCGTCCCAAGTCGCGCCCAAATGAAAACCCGCCTTCTGTCCGTAGCCTTCGTCGCAGCGTTTGCCGGACTCCTTGATTCGGCGGCCACGGCGACGGAGTTCACCATCGACGGCCGTAAGTTCACCGTGCCCTCGGGCTTCATCGTCGAGCGCATCGCCACGACCAATCTCGTCCAACGCCCCGTCAGCGGCAGCTTCGACGACCGCGGCCGCCTCTACGTGACCGATTCTTCCGGCTCGAATCTCCCGCCCGCCGAACAGCTCAAGAATCCCACGCACCGCGTCCTGCGCCTCGAAGACACCGATGGCGACGGCATCTACGACAAGTCCGTCGTCTTCGCCGACAAGGTCATGTTTCCGCAGGGCTGCCTCTGGCACGCGGGCTCCGTCTATGTCGCGGGGCCGCCGAGCATCTGGAAATTCACCGACGCCGATGGCGACGGCGTGGCCGACAAACGCGAGGAATGGTTCAACGGCGGCACCCTCACCGGCTGCGCCAACGACATCCACGGGCCGTATCTCGGGCCGGACGGCTTCCTCTACTGGACCAAGGGCGCGTTCTCCGAACAGACCCACACGCTCGGTGACGGCTCCATCCTGAAGGACCGCGCCGCCCACATCTTCCGGCGGCGCCCGGACGGAACCGGCCTGGCCGTCGTCATGACCGGCGGCATGGACAACCCGGTGGAAGTCGCCTTCTCGCGGGAGGGCGAAGTCTTCTTCACCAGCACCTTCATCGACTTCAGCCAGCCGGGATTCCGCGACGGTATCGGCCACGCCACCTACGGCGCGGTCTTCGGCAAGGAGAACGACGTGCTCAACGACCGCGCCGTGAAGCGCACCGGACCGAAGCTGACGCAGCCCTTCATCCAGTTCGGCGCCGGCGCGCCCAGCGGACTCTGCCGCTACGAGAGCGACGTCTTCGGCGCGGGCTACAAGGACAACCTCTTCGCCTCGCTCTTCAACCTGCACAAGATCACCCGCCACGGGCTGCGTCCGAGCGGCGCGACCTTTGCCAGCACCGACAGCGATTTCCTCGTCAGCGACGACACCGACTTCCACCCGACCGACGTGCTGGAGGACGGCGACGGCAGCCTGCTCGTGATCGACACCGGCGGCTGGTATAAGCTCTGTTGCCCCAGCTCCCAACTCGCCAAGCCCGACGTCTTCGGCGCGATCTACCGGGTGCGGAAAGCGGATGCGAAGAAGGTCAACGATCCCTACGGCCTCCAGACGAAGTTCGGTGAACTAAAGCCCGAGGAACTGGCGACACTGCTGGGTGATCCGAAGCCGGTGGTGCGGAGCAAGGCGGCGGATGAATTGGTCAACCGGGGCGATGCAATCGTCACCTTTCTGACCAACATCGTCGCAAACCCGGCCACTCTCGAACAACCGATCGGGGCCGCCTTTGTCCTTGGCAGAATTGGGAGCACCAACAGTGGGACGGCATTGTGGGAAATGAGCTACGATCCCATCCCCGGAGACCACGGTGACTACCCATTCCTCCGCTCCGTCTTCAGGGCGACAGCAGCCAACAATCTTCCCGTAGATCTGAACTCATCGTCTCTAGGAGTGATGACGGCGGCAGCGTGCGCCCGCGAGTTGACCGGCATGGTCGCTCTGGAAACAGCTGCACGGATGAAGATGACCAATCATCTTAGCATACTGGTGTCTCTCGCGGAGCAGTTGGTAGGCGATCCGGCTTTGAGATCAGCCGCTTCACTGGCGTTTGTGGACCTTACAAAAGCCAAAGAACTCCGCGCCGAATTCGCGAACTACTATCCCGTCCACTACGAACGCCGTATTGCCAATGGGCAGACCAACGGACTGCGGATCAGGACGGAACCGATTCATGCCCTCTACCTGACGAGCTTGGATCAGGTTCAGGATTCAGACCTTAAAGCCGGAGAAGTCGCCCCTTCATTGATCTCCACCAATCAAACTCTCAGGGAAACGGCGCAGTGGATCGTCGGGCGGCATCCAGAGTGGAGCGGCGAACTGGCTGGGTGGTTCCGGCAACAGCTCACATCCTCGAACACGGCGGTCGTCTCCCAGCTCGGCATCCTCACCAAATCCGACGCCGGCCAGCAGCTCCTGGCCGAAGCGGTGACCAATTCCGTCTTCGGCCCCGAGACCCGCGTCGCCGCATTGAACGCCATCGCCGGCGCCGGATTGAAGACGCCACCGGCCGTCTGGCGGGACGCGGTCCGCGTCGCGCTGGCCACTCCGTCCCTGGCGTCGGTAAAGGCCGCAAGATCGTTTTCAGGCGATGCGGCGGTGCAGCGATCGCTCAGTGGCATCGCGGCAGACGCACGTTTCCCTGACACCCTCCGGCTTGAAGCGCTCGGCTCATTGCCGTCGGGTTTAGCGCTGGAAGGCGCGAGCATTGGTTTCCTGAAGGCCACGCTCGCTTCCACCAACCCGCCGTTGAGCCGCACCGCTGCGGCGTCCACGCTGGCCAAAGCCAAGTTGACCGACGCACAGCGCCTCGACTTGGCAGCCTTGGTTGGTGGGGTGGGACCGCTGGAGTTGCCGCGCCTGCTCGCCGCCTTCGAGGCCGGGCCGACGGAGACGCTCGGGCTGAAGCTGCTTTCCTCGCTGAAGGATTCCGTCGCGGCGAAGAGCCTGCCGGTATCGGTCTGGAAGGGATTGTTCGCGAAGTTCCCGGCGGGCGTGAAGCAGGCGGCGGAACCGTTCCTCGCCGGACTCGACGCAGATGCGCCCAAGCAGGCGGCGCGATTGGAGACGTTGATCGGCGAATTGAAGGCGCTGAAAGGCGACGTGCGGCGCGGACAGGCGGTGTTCAACAGCGCCAAGGCGTCGTGCGCGGCCTGCCATCGCATCGGTTACCTCGGCGGCAAGCTCGGGCCGGACCTGACGAGCATCAGCCAGGCGCGGACGGAGCGGGATCTTCTGGAAGCCATCGTCTATCCGAGCGCGAGCTTCGTGCGGAGCTACGAGCCGGTGCTGGTGACCCGGAAGGATGGCGAGGAGATCGCGGGCGTGCTGCGGCGCGACGCGGCGGATGAGGTCGTCATCGGCACCGGACCGGAGACGGAAGTTCGGATAGCGCGCGGCGAGATCACGGAGATGAGGCCGGGAACGGTGAGCGTAATGCCGCAGGGCTTGGACGAGCAGCTCAGCCGGCAGGAGTTAGCGGACTTGGTGACCTTCCTGAAGAACACCAAGTGGGGCGTGAACTGATCCACCACTGCTTTGCTGTTCAGAATGATTTGATCCGGCCGATGACCCTCACATGCCACCCTTGATCCAGCCGTTGTCGTTCCGGTCCTCCAACCGGAGGCCGTGCCATGGATCCACCGCGTTCGGTTGCGGTGAGGCGGATTCTCCCTAGGCTCCTACCATGGACAAGACGGACAAGACGGTCATCGATCCCGAACTGAAGCGGCGCATCCGCGACCTGATCGACTTCAAGGGCGGCGGCTACAACGAGGAAGACGTCGAGGACATCATCCACAACGCGCTGAAGCTTTTGACCGACGTGGAGAACCGCGGCGACGTGCGCGTCATCCGCACGGCCATCCGCGAACTGCGCTACTCTTTCCGCCTTTTCGAGCCATACGCGGCGCGGCGGAAGATCACGATCTTCGGCTCGGCCCGCCTTGCGGCGAGCAAGCCGGAATACGTCCAGTGCGTGGACTTCGCGCAGAAGATCGCGCAGGCCGGCTTCATGGTCATCACGGGCGCTGGCGGTGGGATCATGCAGGCCGGACACGAGGGCGCAGGCGTTGAAAACAGCTTCGGCGCCAACATCCGCCTACCATGGGAGCAGTCGGCCAATCCGATCATCGAGAAGGACAAGAAGCTGATCACCTTCAAATACTTCTTCACCCGCAAGCTCACGTTTCTCCGTTACTCCGACGGCATCGTCCTTTTTCCCGGCGGCTTCGGCACGATGGACGAGGGCTACGAGGCGCTCACCTTGATGCAGACGGGGAAGAGCCGCTTGATGCCCCTCATTCTCGTGGACAAGGCGGGCGGAACCTACTGGAAGACTTGGGACAAACACGTCCGCGAACACCTGTTGCGCGACCAGCTCATCTCGCCGGACGACCTGAACCTCTACCAGATCACCGACAGTCCGGACCAGGCCGTGAAATGGATCACACGCTTCTACCGCAACTACCATTCGCAAAGGTTCGTCCGGGAACTGCTGGTCATCCGCCTGAAGCATCGCCCTTCCCCGGCAGCCATCGACGCGTTGAACGAGGACTTCGCGGACATCGTCACGGGCGAAAAATTCCGGGTCATCGACCCGACGCCCGAGGAGCGGGAGGACAATTCAAATCTTGAACTTCCCCGCATTGCCTTCGGCTTCGATCGCAAGAGCTACGGCCGTCTGCGGGAACTGATCGACGTGGTGAACGGATACTGAGGCCCGGGCAAAGGAGACTATCCCTAAACAAAAAACCAGCGGCGGGATTCCTCCCACCGCCGGTTCGCAGTTCTGGACCCAGGCGCTGTCGCCAAAATTAGATCGACTCGCCCAACTGGAATCGGAGGAAGCGCCGGATGTTGATCTCGTCGTCGACTTTCTTGGCCACGGACGCCACATGGGCGTCGACCTTGAGCTCGGGGTTCTTCACGAAGCCCTGTTCGAGCAGGCAGTTCGTCTCGTAGAACTTGTTGAGTTTGCCCTTGAGGATGTTCTCCATCGCGGCGGCCGGTTTCCCCTTCAGGGCGTCGGACTGGGCGTGGATTTCACGTTCCTTGGCGACGACATCGGCGGCCACGTCTTCGCGCCGGACGGCCACGGGGCTGGCGGCGGCGATGTGCAGGGTGATGTCGCGGACGAGTTGCTTGAAATCCTCGTTAGCGGTGGTGGCTTCCTTGCCGGAACCGACCTCCACGAGGACGCCGATCTTGGCACCGGCGTGGATGTAGGCGGCGACAAGTCCATTGCCGGAGACTTCGAGTTTGTGGCTGCGGCGCACCTGGATGTTCTCGCCGATCTTGGCGACGGCGGTCACGCGGTCCGCCTCGACATCGGCGGTGGGGTTCGCGAGCAGCTTCTTGGCGATCTCGTCGCCGAACGTCTTGAACATGTCGTTGCGGGCGACGAAGTCCGTCTCGCAGTTGATCTCGACGAGGATGCCGGATTTGGAACCGGCGGAGATCGCCTGGAAGATGGCGCCGTCCTTGACCTCGCGTCCGGCCTTCTTGGTGGCGGAAGCGATCCCCTTCTTGCGCAAGAGATCGACGGCCGCGTCGAGGTTTCCGGCGGTTTCGACGAGTGCCTTCTTGCAGTCCATCAGGCCCGCATTGGTCATCTGGCGGAGCGTGTTTACAGCTTGGGCGGTGATTTCAGCCATGGTGTCGTTCTGAGAGTTGAGTGTTGGTGCTTGGAACGGAAAACGAGGCGGAGCGGTGATGCCCCGCCTCGTGGCTTCCGGTCGGAATCAATCAGGCGGCGGTGGGCGCGGCTGCCTCGGGCGCGGCGGCGGGAGCGTCGGTGGTCTCGCCCGCATCCTTGTCGGCCGTCTTGCGCCGGGCGTATTTCGCGTCAAACTCGGACTTGGCGGCCGCGAGCACCGTCACGAAGGTGGAAAGGATCAGACGGACGGACCGGATCGCGTCGTCGTTGCCCGCGATCGGATAATCGATCAGCAGCGGATCGGCGTTGGTGTCGACCAGAGCGACGATGGGGATCTTGAGGCGGCGCGCTTCGGCGATCGCATTGTGCTCGCGCTTCACGTCGATGACGAACATCGCGGCGGGCATCTTCTCCATCGTGCGGATGCCATCGAGGTTCTTGAGCATGCGGGCATGCTCGCGGCGGATCATCGACTGCTCCTGCTTGACGTATTTGTTGATGGAACCGTCGAGCTCCATCTTCTCGATTTCCTTCATGCGCTTGATGGAGCGCTTGCCGGTGGCGAAATTGGTCAACGTGCCCCCGAGCCAGCGCTCGGTGACGTGGAGCTGCCCGCAGGCCTTGGCGGATTCCTTGACCGCTTCCTGGGCCTGCTTCTTGGTGCCGACGAACAGCACCTGACCGCCCTTCGAGACGGTGTCGAAAAGGAACTTGCAGGCTTCCTCGAGCTGCACGACCGACTTGCTCAGGTCGATGATGTGGATGCCGTTGCGGGCATCGAAAATGAAGGGCTTCATCTTCGGGTTCCAGCGACGGGTCTGGTGTCCGAAATGCACGCCTGCTTCGAGGAGCTCTTTAACGCCGATATTGGGTTTCAATCAGTTTCCTATGTTGCGATCCGGCCGAGTTTGGTCCGGACCATCCCGCGGAAAACGGGATTCATGTCAGTTGTTGTTGTGGCCACCGCTCCACTTCGGGATCGGATGTTTAAGACCGTTCACCCTCTCCCGACGCCCGATGCCCCGGAAAAAGGAGCGCGAACCTACCAGAGACTTCCTTCCGGGCAATAGATAAGTTCCCGCCCAGATCCAGCAAACACTGCCTAATGGAGCAGCCAGAAGAAGACGATCGCGACGCCCGTCGGCAAGAGCGCCCCGAGCAGCAAGCCGACCGGGCTGATGCCGGCTCCCCCGAATGCTTTGGAGGACTGGAGAATTCCAACACCGGCGGGATTCGGCGCGTTGGCGATCACGGTCAATCCGCCACCGGTAACAGCACCAGCCACCAGCGCATACTTCAACTCGTCGGAAATGCCCTCGACCAGCGAACCGAGGTAGGTCAAGGCGGCGTTGTCCGTCAGTGCCGTCAGACCCGTGGCTCCAAAATAGAGCGCGCTGCCGCCGAGGGACTGGATCAAAGGCTTCAGCCAATAGGCTTGCAGCGACCCAAGAGTCACCAGGCCCGCGAGGAAGAAGCCGACCAGCAGCCCTTCCTTCAGCTTGAGGTCGTCCTGGTATTCCTTCGTCGCCACGACGAGGCCGAGAAAGATCATGAACACGCCGAAGAAGACGTCGGGATGGTGGGCGAACCCGACGACGGCCCCGAGGAAGGCCAGATGCACCACGGTCAACCAGGCCGGCACATCCCCGCCGGCGCTCTTTACCGGCTTGATTCCGTTCAACTCCTTCCAGAACAACCCAACGATGAGTCCCGTAGAAACGATGCAACTGCCCGCCGCGCGCCAGCCGAAATGCGTGAACATGAAAGCCGTGTCCCAGTTCCACGTGGCCGCAACCATCAGCACGGGCGGCGCGGCAAAATGGGTCAGCGTGCCGCCGATGGAGACGTTGACGAATAGAAGGCCCAGCGTGGCGTAGGCCAGACGGCGGCTGATGCCATGGTCGAAGTAACGCCGCTTAAAAACCAGCGCCAGCAAGGTCATGGCCGCAGGCTCTGTGATCAGCGAACCCAGCAGCGGGCCCACCACCAGAGCCGCCGCATAAAACGCCACGCCTTCGCGCATCGGCAGAGCCCGCGCCGTCAACGCGATGAACGATTCCGCCAGCCGCACCACGGGGCGGGTCGCTGCCACCACCATGATGACAAAGACGAATTTCGGCTCGGTGAAGTTCAGGCTCTCCACATACTCCACGGCCGCGGGGATCGATCCCTTCAGCGCGGCGATGCCGACGAACAGCGCCGCCGCCCAGACGCCGAACACCACCTCGGTCTCGGCCAGGAAGTGCAAGACGTTTTCCGCCACGGAACCCGACGGATAACGGTGGGCCCATGCGGCAAACCGTTTCACGACGAATGTGTGCAACACGGCGATGCCGAAAAGCACGGAGGCTAGGATTTCTACGTTCGAAGGGTTCATGAAAAAGCTGAGGCGAACAAGCCACGGCCATCAACCGAAAGCAACTTTGCCTGCGGTCTCGCCCAATCACTAAGGGTTTCCCCTACCCAACCCCGGGGCGAACGCCCAAACGGAAGCAGGGGTCGCCCCGATTGATGGACAATTCTTGGTGTCCGTATCTTGCACGTGGTCGAGCAAGAGATGTTGCGCGACCACGGAACTCAAAAGCCATGAAAGCAGAAAACCAGATCGTCGACGTCCTCAGCCGCTCCCAGGTCTACCGCGACTACGAGAACGCCTTCTCCGAAACCACCGGCCTGCCGTTGGCCATCACACCGGTCGAGACGTGGCAGCTTCCGCACCACGGTCACCGGGGCGAGAATCCCTTCTGCGCCTTGATGGCGTCCAAGAGCCGGTCCTGCGCCGCCTGCCTGACATCTCAGCAGCAACTGACGGAGAACGCCCGGAGCGAAGCGGCCACCGTCACCTGCCCCGCCAGCCTGAACGACTCGGCCATCCCGGTGAAGCTAGGAGACCGCACGGTCGCGTTCCTCCACACCGGCCAGACCTTCCGCAAAGCGCCCACGCAGGCGCAGTTTGAACGGACACTCAAGCTCGTCCGCGAATGGGGAGTCGAGGCATCCGACGATGAAATCCGGACCGCCTACTTCAAGGGCCGCGTCGTTTCCCCGAAGCAGCACGACAGCATCGTCACCATGCTGCGGATCTTCGCCGAACACCTGTCGATGGTCAGCAACCAGCTCGCCGTCCAGCAGCAGAACGCGGAGCCTCCGATGATTGCAAAGGCCAAGGAATTCATCCGCGACCACCAGGAGGAGGATCTCTCGCTTGGCCAGGTGGCGAAGGCCGTCAACTGCAGCCCCTTCTACTTCTGCAAGATGTTCCGCAAAGTCACCGGCATCAACTTCACGGACTACGTGTCCCGCCTCCGGATCGAACGGGCGCGCAATCTCCTGCTGAATCCCAACCTCCGGATCAGCGAGATCGCCTACGACGTCGGCTTCCAGTCGTTGACCCACTTCAACCGCGTGTTCAAGAAGTTGATCGGAATGTCGCCGACGGAATACCGCGGACAACTGCCTGGAATTTGAGCTTCCTACTCGCTTTCAACGGAGGATCCGCGAAGCGGTCCAAGGAATTGATCCGCCCGCCAAGTTCTTTTCCTTCTGGCACCCGCACGGAGTCCGCTAGGCTGCGTCCAATGAATCCAAGCCCGCCGAGACCCCTGAAACGCAAGGCCGCCGGCAAGGCTCCGCACCGCAAAAGCGCACCCGCCCGGAACGCAAAAGGCGCGGTCAGCCAGTCGGAACTTCAGCTCAGGGCGATTCTCGACACGGCTGTCGAAGGAATCATCACGATCGACGAACGGGGCCGCATTGAGGCCCTGAACCGCGCGGCGGAACGGATCTTCGGCTGGAAGTCGCCCGAGGTGCTGGGCAAGAACGTGAGCATGTTCATGCCTTCGCCCTACAGGGAGATGCATGATCGCTTCCTCTCGAACTACACCAAATCCGGCGAGGCCAAGATCATCGGCATCGGCCGCGAAGTGGTGGGACTCCGCCGCGACGGCACGGTCTTCCCAATGGATCTCGCCGTCAGCGAAGTCCGCACGCCCCGCCGCCGGCTGTTCACCGGGTTCGTCCGCGACCTGACCGAGCGCCGCCGCCTTGAAGCCGAGGTCCTCGAGATCAGCGAGCAGGAGCGCCGACGGATCGGCCAGGATCTGCACGACGGCATCTGCCAGCAGCTCGCCGGCCTCGCCCTCGTCACGCATTCCATCGAGGAGAAGCTCCGGAAAGCCCGTCGACCCGAGGCGGACCAGATCGCCAGATGCCGCGACGAGATCGCCGGGATCATCGCAGAAACCCGCCGTCTCGCCCGGGGCCTTTGCCCCGTCGTCCTGGAATCCGAGGGACTCATGGCCGCGCTCGACGAACTAGCCCGCTCGACCAACCAACCACCCCGGCTCAAGTGCCGATTCGAGTGCCCGAAGGCGACTCCGCTCGGCGACAGCCTCGTCGCCACGCACCTTTACCGCATCGCCCAGGAAGCCGTGAACAACGCGATCAAACACAGCGGGGCCAAGACGATCACCATCACGCTTTCTCCGATCGACGGCGGGCTTCACCTCATGGTCACCGACAATGGCTCGGGACTGCCCGATTCGTTTACCGCGAACACCGGCATGGGTCTCCACATCATGCAATACCGGGCCCGCCTGCTCGGCGGCACGCTTGCCGTCGGACCGGCAAACCCGAACGGAACGTCCGTCACCTGCGTCATCCCGAAGCTCGCACTCGAGCCGACAACGCCCCGATGAAAGCCGTGAAAAAGAAGGCCGCCGCTCCAAAACAAAAGCGCCTCCTCATCGTCGACGACCATCCGATGATGCGCGAAGGGCTCTCGCAGTTGATCGCGGGCGATTCGGACCTGGTGCTCTGCGGTGAAGCCAAAAACACAGCCGAGGCCCTGGACGCCATCGCGCGCCTCTCGCCCGACCTCGTTCTGGCCGACATCTCGCTCCCAGATCGCAACGGCCTGGAACTCATCAAGGACGCGCTCGCGCTCCAGCCGGAGCTGAAGATCCTGGCGATCTCGATGCACGACGAAGCCTTCTACGCAGAACGCGTCCTTCGCGCGGGCGCCCGCGGCTACATCATGAAACACGAGGGCGGCCAACGCATCGCCGACGCCATCAGGCAAGTGCTCGAAGGCCGCGTCTACGTAAGCGACAACATCTCCGCGAAGATTCTCAACCAGTTCTCGGGCCGGCGCTCCGACGCGGGCAGGAGTTCGGTCCAAGGACTGAGCGACCGCGAGTTCGAGGTCTTCCAGCTCATCGGCGGAGGGAAGTCGACGCGCGATATCGCCGGACATCTGCGCCTCAGCGTGAAAACGGTCGAAGTCCACCGGCTCAACATCAAGAACAAGCTCGCCCTGAAGACCTCGTCCGAACTCATCCGCGAAGCCGTCCGCTGGGTCGAATCCCAAGGCGCCGCCGAATGACCGGCACGCCGCGCCGCGCTCAATAGGAGCCGCTGCCAGCTGAAAGTCCTGTCACGATTGCGATGCCCGCGCTGGTCCCCAACCGCGTCGCGCCCGCTTCGATCATGGCCAAGGCCGCCGCCGTGTCGCGGATGCCGCCCGAAGCCTTCACGCCGAACTTCGCGCCGACGTGCTCCCGGAGAAGTTTCACGTCGTCGATCGTCGCGCCGCCTGAGCTGAAACCGGTGGAGGTTTTGATGAAATGGGCGCCCGACTCCACCACCAGTTCACAGGCGAGGATCTTCTCCTCCCGCGTGAGCAGGCAGGTCTCGATGATGACCTTGACCGGTCGTTCATCGGCCGCTTCCACCACGTCGCGCAGTTCGCGGAGGACATACTTGGAATCGCCCTCCTTCAACCGCCCGATGTTCAGCACGAGGTCGATCTCTTCGGCGCCCATATCGATCGCGATCTCGGTCTCGTAGCGCTTCGCATCCGCGTCCAACGCACCCAACGGAAAGCCGACCACCGCCGCAACCTTCACGCCCGAGTCCTCCACCAGGCTGCGGGCCTGGATCACGCGTGAGCCATTCACACACACGCTGTAGAACTTGTGCTGCAAAGCCTCGCGGCAAAGCTTCTCGATGTCCGCCTTGCTGGCCTCCGGCTTCAGCAGAGTGTGGTCGATGAATTTGGCGAGTAGATCCTGCGAAAGGTCGGCCTGTGACATGCCGGCGAGGAAGCCATAGCACGACGGCCGTGGCAAGATGACCCGAAGAGTGCGGCCAGCCTATCCCTTGAGAACCTTCCACACCCGGAGTGCTTCCGTAACGCTCCAGGCCTGGGCATCGCAGCCGCGTTGGATATGCGGGGCGTCGCCGTCGGTGTTCTCGGGAAGCTGGCCGAGGCAGCCTTCCTTCAGGCGTTCCGCCGAGCTGGCGAGATAGGCCTTGGCGGCGGCGACGGCCTCGGGCGAGTTGGCGTAGGCCACGGCGAGAGCCTCGCAAAAGGTCGGAAGCGTCCAACCCCAGCCGGTGCCGTTGTGGTAGGCGGGCTTGCGCCGGGTGTCCTCGTCGCCTTCGTAGCGGCCCCAATACGGGAACCCGGGATCGTTCAGCAACTGGCCACCATTGCCATAGACCGCGCGGACTGGAGTCGCCGGAAGCGGCGCCAGCGAACGGAGCGCTCCAGGGATCACCAACCAACGCCGCGCCGCCTCGACGCTGCGCCGGGCGCGTTCGCCCTTCACAAGCCCGAGGCTGACGAGGAAGAGCATGTTGCTCCGGAGCACTTCATCACGGACGCAATGATCCGCCGACATTCCGGAGACGCCATTAAGGCAGTCCGCGAACCACCCCTTCTTCTCCAGCCAATAGAGCCGCTCGACGTTCACGCGGGCGCGTTCGGCCAGCACTGCCCAACGTTCCACCACCGGCGCGCAGCCGATGCGGTCAAGCTGGCTGAGCATGCGGATCCACAGCGCCTGGATCTCGATGGGGTAGCCTTCGCGCGGCGTGCCGGCTGGATAGTTTGTATCCATCCATGTAAAGTGCGACGGGCTCCAGACGAGGCAGGAAGCGGCATCGACGCGGATGCCGTTCGGTGTTCCTGCGATGTAACCGGCGGCGATATCGCGGAGCACATCCGCCAGCGACCGGCCCCGGTCATCGATCTTCGACTGATAGAAGGCCGTCACCGCAGCTGCACCGTCCCGGCGCCGGATATCCTCGGCCAAATCCTCCGCCACGATCCCAAACCACAGCGGCGCATCCGACGTGTCGCGGTTGGAGGCGTTGTCACCATGGATCGTGTTCGGCAGAGTGCCGTTCTCGACGAATCGTCCAAAGGTCACGAGTAGATCGCGCACGGCCTCGAATTGTCCGCCAGCGAGAAGCCCTCGCGCGGCGATGAGCGAATCGCGGCCCCAGTCGAGGAACCACGGATACCCCGCGATGACCGTCTTGCCGCGTCCGCGTTTCGCGACGAAAGCCTTCGCCGCAATGCCAAGCTGGGCGGCGAAGGAATCGGCCATCTGGTCGGGCGGAGCCGCTGCTCCACCGTGCTCAAGGCCGCGCGGCAGCGCGGCTCCACCGGCTTCCGCCTCCCCAGCCGATATCAACAGGGTCGTTTCGCCGATCGTCTCCACCGGAAGCTCGAACCAACCCGGACTGAAGGCATCACCCTGCCCCACCTGCCCGCGCGTCGCTTCGATCGGGTGGCCGCACGTGGACCATTCTTCGCCCGGGTAGAACTGCCCCACGCCGGCGACGACGTGCAGTCGACGATCCGCAGTCGGTGTGAACGCAAAGCCGGACGCGTTCGCCATGGCATGGGTGTGCGAACGAAAATGATGCTCCGAACCTTCGTTGCGTTCCGTCTGGGAATGAAAACTCCGGTCCTCCAAATCGACTCGGACGGTGACCCGAACATATGAAGGACCACCCACGCCACCAGAAGGGCGGGAGAATCTCAGCACCACCGCATTCTGTCGGTCGGGCATCTCCGCAGAGAGCCGCACGTCGACCGTGCGTTCGTCGCCGGCGTAGGCGCGGAAGGTCCACACCGCCGGCGGCCCGGGACGGAACGCCGCGAGGTTCTGGAGATTCAGCGGCGTGATGAAGCCATCGACATTGATCCAAGCGCGAAGCCGTTTCGCAAAGACGTGGCGATCGACCGGCAGTTCCGGATGGAGGTTCGCACCCAGGAGGCAGTCGTATTTGGAGAAAACCCTTCCCAGATCGATGGCCATTCGCGACATGCCGCCCCGCCCGTTCGTGAGCAACACCATGGCCGATTGCGCTGCCGGCGAAGCGACATCGAAGTCGCCGGAAAATGTCGGGCGATCCGTCAGCAGGAGCAGCGATGCCTTGATCCGTTCCACGGTGGCGGAAAATCGGATCATCGAGACGGTGGCGGTGATCGCACCGTGGTCGCCGGATGGTTCGACGCGAGCATCGGCCCACCAGGTCGACGGCACGACGGCGATGTGGCCATTCAAAACGGGAACGGATTCGAGATGCAGCGGCGCCTTGGCCGATCCAACCGCGCTCACGGTCGCACGGAAGGGCACCGTGTCCTTGAGAAGAATCCAATGCCGGGGCGGCACGGGCGTGACGCGACGAACATCGATCGGCATCCACGAAACCACGTTCGGATAGCTGCTTGAAGACTTGGCCATTGTCGTCGCGAGGTCCTCAGAAGGGCGCTCAACGGACAACCGCGACACGACCGTCAGGAAGCCGGCGCCATCGCTGTGGATGGCGGCGGCCAGTTCGGCGGCAGACCATTGCGGCATCGCTTCCGGAACAAGCACCGCGGCCATCGCCTGCGCGGCCAGAGCCGCCTGGGCGCGAATGCGGCGGTAATCCGCACCGCCGGGGCCGATGGGAACACGGCCTGGCGCCAGGCAGATGACGCTCGCAGGACGGAGCTGGATAAGAACGGTCGCTCCATCCGCGTCTCGATGCATCACGGGCGGCGGCGTGGAGGAATCGCCCGCGGACAACAGGCTCACGGGATCACGGCCGAGGAACCCCAGGTCACCCGCCGCCAACCCGAGCGCGTGTTCGGCCTCGGGATCGGTGTTCACAAGAACAAGCACAGAGTCGCAGCCATCGGCCGAGTCGCGACGGAGCGCGTAGATCGGCGAACCCGGCGGGCTAAGCCGGGTGAACGACGTTCCATCGAAGAAGGCCGGGTGATCCACCAACACTTGGTTCAGCGTGGCGAGTTCCGCCGTGATGTTGACGGGCGCGCCCCAGTTCAGCCCGCGGCGCTGATGGACTTCCACCTTTTCATCGGCGAGCCATTCCACGCCGCACGTGAAGCCGTAACCGCCGCACACGCTGGTGAGCGCGCTCAGCCGGTTCCTCATCAACGACCAGTCGCGCCCCTTCGCGGCGAGACGGAGATTGTCGTGGGTTTCGCTGTAGTGGACCAACGCGCCGACACGCCCGCTCTGCTTGAGAGCGTGGCCGAGATACCCGCCGATCTGCGTGCCGCTGAACTCCTGGAAGAGTTCGCTGTAGGCCCATTGCATGCCGCCTTCCGTCAGCAGCGCTTCGGTCAGGGTCCACGCACCGCCGAGCCCTTCGAGCAGGAAGACCGTGTCGGGAAACTCCTCGCGCACGCGGGCCACAATGTATTGCCAAACGGGCAACGGCACCTTGTAGCCGGCGTCGCAGCGGAAACCATCCACGCCCCGGCGGCACCAGATGAGGAACGCCTCGGCGAGCTGTTCCCATAGTTCGATGTGGTGCGGCTCCAGTTCAACGAGGTCGCCCCAGACGGTTCCCCATGCGCTGGGGCTGGCGAAATTGCCGTTGGGCTCGCGCATGAACCACTCGGGGTGTTCGTTCCAGAGCGTGGAACCCCAGCCGGTGTGGTTGATGACGATGTCGATGAAGAGACGTCCGTCGCGCTGATGGACGGCGTCGGCGAGTTCGATGAACTGGTCGACGGCGTTGGTGCGGTTGTCGAATTCGACCAGTGCCGGATCAACGGCCACAAGGTCCTGCGCGGCGTAGGGACTGCCGAAGCGGCCCATCTTGGCGAAGACGGTGGGCGTCGGATTAACCGGCAGGAGATGGAGAATGCGGCAGCCAAGCGTGTCGAAGATGTGCGGCAATTCCTTCTTCAGGTCGCGGAATGTTCCAGACTTTGGAATGACCGAATAACCTTCGTCCTCCATCTTGCGCAGGCGGGCTTCGAGCGCGTCGTCGCGGGTGCGGGTGGCTTTCTGCACGTCGCCGAACATGCGGGTGAAGGCGCAGTAGATCGTGTTGGCCGTGCGGGTGGAATTGGGATGGACGGACAGGCCGAAATCTTCTCCGTCGGGCCAATGCTGCCAGCCGCGTTCATCGACCCAATAGGCCTTGGCGCGGAAGAAGCCGACCTCGGCCAGCGGCAGGGAGATCTCGAAGAGTTCAGCAGTGCCGGCAACCGGACGCATGGGCACGTCGCGCCAGAAGGAGACGGACAACGGGCGTTTGCCGGCGTGGGAGGCGATGATCTCGCGGCGGAGCGTGACGGCCTTGCCGATGTTGGTCCGGAGCAACGCACGTCCACCGGCAGGCAGGCCGCCGGGAATGCGAAGGGTGAAGAGGAGCCAATCACCGACGAATCGGACAAGCCGTTCGCCGGTCGGAGGTGTCATTTCGATGGGGGCCATACAACGTCGACGTGCGGATTGTAGGTCGGCGAGCCGGGAAGGAAACGTAAGAACGCGCCAGAAGAAGCAGAAGGCGACCAATTCGCCGGAGAGGCGGGCCGACGGCCACTAACGGGGAAGTTGACGCACGGCGTTGAGCGCATTGGTCATCGCGCTCCGGCGTTCGGCTTCGGAGTTGGCGAAGGACGAGTAGAGCACCCGCCGGGCTTCGGCCCGGTCGACATCGAGCTCATCGAGCCGCCGGAGCATCGCCTTCTTCAATGCGGCGGTGGAGAGCGGGGCCTTTTGCCGGGCGTCGTAGCGCATGCGCGGCTCGCGTTCCCGGAGATACTGTTCGATCCCCGCCCTGTAGTTCTCGATCAGCCGGATGAGCTCCGGTGCGGACCGGTAACGCAGTCCGGCCAGGTCGTCTTGCATGCGGCGGAGCGCGGGATTCTCGCGGTTGAACTCCCAATCGGTCACCACCTGCCGGAGCGACACATGGGCGGCCTGCGCTACGGAATTCGACGTCCGCTGGATGGCCACCGGCACGCTGATGATCTCCTCCAGCCGGGACAGCGACTGGGCCGGTGTCATAATCTGAACAGGGTTTCGTCCCATGACGGCCGCGATCTGGACGGCCCACCATTTCTCGACGTCGACCGGCTGCTTGAACCGGCGCTGGAACGATTCAAAGAAGGCGAACTGCCAGTTCCGAAAGCGTCCGAGGTCGCCGATCATCCGGCGCAGGGCCTCGCGGCCACCTTCCATCCGCAGCAGTTCGTAGACGAAGAGCTCGGACGACGGAACGAAGAGCCCACCCCGTTCGGTCGAAACGCCGGACGGCCAGCTCAGCTCGTCGAACGACAGCGGTGAGCGATTCTGGAAAAGCTCGCGCAACGGACGGATCGAGTCCGATCCCACCCGGGGGAGGTTGACGGACGTGCTGGCTTCCAGGGCGAGCTCCTCGGACGCGCTGCTCTTGATGTGGGCGATGAGGCCTTCGGTGAGCCACGACGGCAGGTCCAGCGCGGTGTCGTTGCGGCCGGGGTTGCAGAGGTCTACCAGCAGCACCTGGGTGATGAGCGTGATGAACCGGTTGCGGTCCATTTGAAGCGGCAACTGGATGGAGTAGTTCCAGCCCTGGGGCACGCGGTTCCGGACGACGGCAATCTGGTCACCCTGCAGCGGCGATACGCGGAGGTAGATGCGCCCCGGAGCCACCACGGAAATTCCCGAGCCGGCAAAGCCTCCCCAGCGGTCCCGCTGGCCGAGCGCCTTCAGCAACGCGGCCTTCACACGTTCGGACGAAATGGCGACAAGCGACGGGTCGAGCCGGATCAGGTCCTTCGACGGCGCGCCGAGCGGCGACAGCATCGGCGTGCTCGCGCCCGGCGGGCCGATGACGACGAACTGCTTGGAAGCGCTTTCGATCTGGAACGCGCCGGGCTGCGCCGATGCGGCACCGGCAGACCACCACCACATCGCCAAGACCATCACCGCCCGGAGCAGCACGGCCGGCTTGGAAGTCTTCGGGAACACGGCCTGAAATTTGCCACACATGGCGAACCCGTCAGCCTATTTCTTGGCGCTGCCGGACTTGGAAGTGCTTCCCGAGCTCGGCGCGGCGGCCGGCTTCGAAGCAGCGGGAGCGGGACTCGCGGGAGCCGCTGCGGCGGGAGTGGTAGGAGTGGGACTGGAGCTCGAGGAATCCTTCTTGGCGGCTTCCGTATACCCCTTGCTGCGGTAGTCGGTGATGTAGAATCCGCTGCCCTTGAAGATGAGGCCGGCACCACCGCCCATCTGCCGCTCGACCATGCCCTTGCCCCATTTCTTCCGGCCGCACAGGTCGGCCGGGCAGGTCTTCATGGCGTCGTCCTTCATGGACTGGAACTTCTCAAACCGGTGGTCGCACTTGGTGCAGACGTATTCGTAGGTCGGCATATCGGATCAAAGATTCAACGGCTGGTAGAATGCGGATTCACGGGCGGCGGCGCAAGGGGTTGGCCAATCCTCCTCTTCCTCGATCTCCTTCTCGTTCTCGCTCTGGTTCTCCAGATACCCTATTCGAGAATGAGAGAGAGGACGAGGTCGAGAAGGATACGATGGCGTGCCCGTCACCCCCCGATGCAGCTCATGGTCCGCTCGGGTTGGACGAACTCGGGTTCGCCGATGTGATGGCGGTCTTCCTTGTGGCCGACCACTTCGCGGATGAATCCCTTGATCTGCTCGTCGCTCTCACCCGACCGCAACCGGATGCGAAGGTCATGCTCATGCAGGCTGAACAGGCACGTGCGGATCTGACCATCGGCCGTGAGGCGGATGCGGTTGCAGTGGCCGCAGAACGGCTCGCTCACCGGCGCGATCAGGCCGATCTCGCCGCGTCCGTCCTCGAATCGCCAACGACGGGCGGTCTCCGATTTGTTTTCGGAGACGACCGGCACCAACTGGAAACGTGCTTGGAGCCTCTGGAGGATCTCGCGCGAAGGGACGACAAGATCCCGCTGCCAAGAGCGTTTCGAGTCGAGCGGCATGAACTCGATGAAACGGAAGCTCAGGTCGTGTTCGCGGGCGAACCCGGCGAGCGCCTCGATCTCGTGGTCGTTGAGCCCGCGGATGACGACGGCGTTCACCTTGACCGGGTTCAGCCCGATTTCCTGCGCCAACCGAATGCCTGCGAGCACTTCATCGAGACCGGCCCGGCCGGTCATGCGTTTGAAGTTCTCAGGATCCAGCGAATCCATGCTGAAGCTGATGCGCTTCAAGCCGGCCGCCTTAAGCGCCTGCGCCTTCTTGGCAAACAGGAAACCGTTCGTCGTCAGCGCGAGGTCTTCGATCCCGGGAACTGCCGACACCAGGCCGACGAGCTTCTCGACTTCCCGTCGCAGCAACGGTTCGCCGCCGGTCAGCCGGAGCTTGCGGATGCCGAGCTCGGCGAAGATGCGGACGACGCGGGCGATCTCTTCGTAGGTCAGGATCTTCGACTCGGGTTTCCACTGTCGCTCAATGGGCGTTCCAACGGGCGAATCGGTTCCGGTCGGGACGAACCGGTTCCGGTAGAAGTCCGCCGCCTCCTCCGTCTCCGGCAGGCAATAGAGGCATCGGAAGTTGCACCGGTCCGTGATGCTGACACGGAGGTCGCGCAACACGCGGCCGTGCGAGTCGACCAGCAGACCGGAGGAAGCGGCGCCGGCGGGGTTCACTTCGGGGCGGGTGCGTTGGTGGTGCCGCCCTGGACCTTGACCTCGCCGCTCTGTTTCAGGTCGACCTTGAGCGAGGAATCGTTGGTGCCCGGATCCTTCGGGCGGACGCCCTGGGTGAGAAGTTGGCCGCCCTTCATGTCGCGCCGTTCGTAGATTCCCATGCGGAGCCATTCGAGGCGCTTGGCGACGGAGAGCTGGTCCTTGAGCTTCTTGACCTGCTCACGGAGGACGACGAGGTCGTTGAACTGCCGTTCCAGTTCGGCCTTCTCCTTTTGCAGACGCGCGAGCTCCTTTACGAGGAAGGTCCGTTCACCTTCGGAGCTGGCCAGCTTGCGCTGGGTCTCCTGGATCTGGGTGTCGAGCTTCGTGATCGCGCCCTTGAGGTCGTTCACTTCCTTGCTGAGGTCGTCGCGGTCAGTCGTCAACTTGCCGATCTGCTCGTCGCGTTTAGCGATCTCGGCGGCGGAGAGGCCCGCGGCCTTGGCGGCGGCGGCGGCCGCGTCCACCCGGGTCTTGTCCAGGGTGGCGATGGTGGCAGAAAGGTCGTTCGAAATCGTGGTCAGCTCGGAGAAACGCTGGTTGAGGTTGGTCTCAAGCGTGAGGTTGACGGTCTTGGACTCGTTCAACTCGCCGCGCAGAGACACGGCCTCATTGGAGGAATTGCCCCAGTTGGCCTTGAACGTGGCCGAGGTGGCGCGTTCCTGTTCGATCGTCTGGTTGAGCTTCACAAGCGCGACGCCCAAACCGATGGCGACGAGCAGGAGCAGGAGAATTGCGACCTTTGCTTTCATAAGCTGAATGGACTGTGGAGCAAGACCACGGACACGCAAGCCCGGGCCCGCCTTGCCAATCTGACGCCGCCCCATAGATTCCGTTCATGAAAATTCCACGCGATGTCGGCGTGATGATCCTGCCGAACGCGACGCTGTTCCCACAGGCGATGCTCCCGCTCTACATCTTCGAGCCACGCTACCGGCGCATGCTGGAGAAGTCGCTGGATTCCAACCGGATGTTCGCCGTGGCCATGCAGAAGCCCGGTGCCAAGCGCGAGAGCCCCCTTTCCGTCGCCGGACTCGGCCTGATCCGCGTGTCGGTCCAAAACGACGATGAAACGTCCCATCTGATCCTTCAGGGAATCACCCGCGTGGAGATTGTCAGGACGATCAGCTACAAGCCCTATCGCCGGGTCGAGATCCGCGCCCTGCAGCCCCAGCAGGAAGACAGCATCCACATAGATGCCCTGCTCGCCCGCGTCCGCGACCTGGTGGGCGAACGGGTCAAGATGGGTTCCGCGCGGCCGTTCGCCACACCGGAGAAGGCGGCTGGGAAGAAAGGAAACGCAAAGGCGTTCCTCACCGCGAAGGAGGTCATCGAATACCTCGAAACGCTCAATGACGCCGATCAGGTAGCGGACCTCGTCTCCTGCGCCCTCCTGCCAGAACCGGGTCAACGCCAGGAGATGCTCGAGACCGTCGAGGTAGAACCGCGTCTGCGCCGCCTGATCCAGTTCCTGATGTCCGACATCACCGACATCAAGCGCCGACGGTCCCGATAGCCCTGTCCAAAGACTTCTCTCCATGACCCCCGAGACAAAACTCAACGAGGACGCCCTCGCCAACGCGACCCGCGACGAGATAATGTCGGCGATCTTCGCCGACTTGGTGATCCATCTCGGCAACACCGCCCTCATCTTCCTTGGGCGCATCCCGAATCCGGAAACCGGCGGGACGATGCTCGAGGTCGAAGGCGCGAAGATGCTGATCGACCAGGTGGAGATGCTGCAGGAAAAAACCAGGGGCAACCTTTCAGCGGAGGAGAAGCACCTCCTGACACGGACGCTGTCCACTCTTCAACTGGCCTTCGTCGAGGCGATCAATTCCCAAGGAGCAGACGAACCCGACGCCCAGCAATCCGCGCCCGCGGCGACGCCGCCCGAAGACGAGCCGCCTGGAAAACGCTTCTCGAAGAAGTATTGAGGGCGACCGCTGCGGCGCCCTGCCCTGCCACCGTTACTTCACCGACGTGGCCGCCGCTTCTGCCTTGGCGGCAGCTTCCATCTCGGCCTTCAGCTCGGGCGGCATCGGGATGAGGATCTCCACACCGTCCTCCTTCTGGATGCGCGCGAGGAACCCCGGGATCTGCTTCTGGAGCTCCACACCGGAGAGAGCTTCCCGGATGTCCTTTGACACCTTGTCGAAGGCGATCTTCTCCGACGGCGTCTTTTCGAGGAGCTTCACGATGTGGAAGCCATAGGCGGTTTCCACGACATCGCTGATCTGTCCCGCCTTCATGGTAAAGGCGGCGGACTCGAACGCCTTGGATGCCGCACCGAGTTGGCCACGGGCGAACGCGTATTCGCCGTTACGAGCCTTTGAGCCGTCGTCGTTCGAAAACTCCTTCACGAGCGCGTCGAAATCCTCCCCCTTGAACGCCCGTTCCTGAATGCGGCGGGCCATCTCGAGCTTCTCCTTGCGCTTGGGTTCAGGCAGCGGGGTGTTCGCCTGGCGGTCCATCGCCGAGATCAGGATGTGCTTGGCCTTGACCATCTCGGGCCGCTCGAAGCGGGCGGGGTTCTTGTCGTAGAACTCCTTCACCTGCGCGTCGGTCACGACCGCCGCCGTCGGCCGGAGAATCCGGTCCAAAATCGCCTGGATGAGGTTCTGGTTGTAGGTGTTCGTCCGGAAGCTGCCGATCGTCTGGCCCGTCGCTTTGAGTCGTTGCTCCAACGCTTCGGTGCTGCCGAGCATCTGGGTCGTCTGCTCCATCACCTTTTCGGTCTTGGCCGTGGCGGTCTTCTTGTCGTCGTCATTGGCCCGCGCGCTGGCGGTCTTGGAGGCGATCAACTTCTCGAGAACCCGATAGCGCATCCCGGTGCGCAGGTTCTCGGGGATCTGCTGGCCCTGGACGGCCGCCGCCGCGATGAACTCGGCGAAGGCCGAATCCAACTGGCTTTCCTTGATATCAAATGTCTTCGCTTTGGCCACCGCCTTGTCCTCGAACAGCCCGTCCAGTTTGGACGCGGCCTTCGCGGCATCGGCGGCGATCACCGTGGACGCGGCGGAGAAGATGGCTGCCGAGACGGCGACGGAAAAAATTAGGGAACGTTTCATGGCGCGGATTCGGTTCAAAGGGTGACAACGCGGACGTTGGTGATGTCCTTGTCCTTCTGCATTTCGGCGAGGCACGCCTCGGACGGTTTGCTGTCGAGGACGAAGACGGTGAGCGCCTGGCCCCCGGCGGCGTCGCGGCCGAGGCTCATGTTGGCGATGTTGACGCTGTGCTTGGCCAGCAGGGTGCCGAGGTAGCCGACGATGCCCGGACGGTCCTTGTTGGTGAGAAGCAGAAGAGTGCCGCTGATCGGGATCTCCACGGGCTGGCTGTAGAGGCGGACGATGCGCGGGTTGTTCGGCGAGCCGAAGAATGTGCCGCCGGCGCTGAGGATCTTCTCCTCGCCGCTGAACAACTGGACGTGCAGCCATTCGTTGAAGGTGACGGGTTCATCGGAACGCTTCTCCTCGACGCTGATGCCGGTCGCGTTCGCCGCGCTGCGGACGTTGACGTTGTTGACGCCCTGCACCGATGAACCATGCGCCAAGTATCCCAGGAGAATGGCGCGCGTGATCGGGTCGGTGTTCGGAAGCTCCTGCGCTTTGCCGCCGTAGGTGATGTGGATGCGGTCGACATTGGCCGGCGCAAGCTGGCCCAGAAGGCTGCCGAGCTTCTCGCCGAGGGTGATGTAGGGCTTCACCAACTCGTAGGTCTTGGCGTCGACACCCGGGAGGTTCACCGCATTGCGCACTTCGCCGCTGAGGAGGAATCCGGAGATCACCTCGGCGACTTCAATGCCGCACTTCTCCTGCGCTTCCTCCGTGCTCGCGCCGAGATGCGGAGTGAGGACAACATTCGGAAGCGTGCGGAACTTCGAGTCGGACGGCAGCGGTTCCACGCAGAAAACGTCCAGCGCGGCACCGGCGACTTTGCCGGATTCGAGCGCCGCCAACAGGTCCGCCTCGGCGATGATCTCCCCGCGCGCGCAGTTCACGATGCGGACGCCGGGCTTCATCTTGGCGAAGGCGGCGGAGTTCAACATTCCCCGTGTCTGCTCGGTCACGGGCATGTGGACGGTGATGAAGTCGGCCTGGCGGTAGACGTCGTCGACATCCGTCGCGAGCTCGAACCCGAGCTGTTTGGCGCGCGTCTCCGTCAGGAAAGGATCGTAGGCCACGACACGCATGCCGAAGGCGAGGGCGCGCTTGCCGACCTCCGTCCCGATGCGGCCGGCACCCAGGATGCCGAGGGTCTTGCCGAAAACTTCGGTGCCTTGGAACGCCTTCCGGTCCCACCTGGCCGCCGCCATCGTGGCGTGGGCCGCAGGAATCTTCCGGGCGATGGCCCCCAGCATAAAGAAAGTCAGCTCGGCCGTTGTGATGGTGTTGCCGGCGGGAGTGTTCATGACGACCACGCCCCGGGCCGTCGCAGCCTCGACATCGACGTTGTCCACTCCGACACCAGCGCGGCCGACGACCTTCAGCTTGGGCGCGGCTTCCATCAACTTCTTGGTCACCTTGGTCTCGGACCGCACGACCATGGCGTCCACATCGGCGACGATGGGGATCAACTCCGCCTCGGTCAGGCGTTTGGGAAGGACAGTGACCTTGAACTCGGGACGCCCCTGGAAGTAGGCGATGCCTTTGGGCGAAATCGGGTCGCAAACAAGCACGTGCAGCATAAACAAGGCGCGAAGAGTGGTAGAACCCGGCGGACGGGTCAATGGCCACAACCGATGAGAAGCGTCGGGCATTGACCTCATCGCGCCACCGAAAACTGGGCTACAAGACCCGAGCGCACCCGGCCAACCGCCGTATGATGCGTGGGAATTTCGCGCATAAAGCGTGAAAATCACGCACCCACTTCAACCTCATTTTCTAAATCGCCCCATAAACCGACACAACAGTCCTCGGGCACAACCAATGCTCAACGAGCTAGTTGGCAGTTTGGGTTTCGGTGCTTCTCCACAGCACGTGCGACTGTCGGCTTACCTGATTTAGAAGCGGTAGTTGGCTGATTGATCTAGCGCCTGCCGGTGCGCGAATCGTTGCCGAGGGCTTGGGAACGGTTTCAAAAGGCGGGCGATTGTCGGGTGATCAGCTGATTGCCGCTTCTTTTTGTCGGCATATCTCATCGCCCACTCCCTAGGAGAAACTCAATCGCCCGGCGTTCCGCGTAAGATTCATCCTTCTCGGCTCCGCCGCCCCAGAACCCAACGTGTCCTCCCCGGTTTGACGCTTCGAGATGGAGGAACTCGTTCGTTCGAGCCACTGCGGTCGGAAAACAGCTCGATGAGAGGAACGGATCATCCATGGCATTAAGCAGCAGCGTTGGCGTCCGAACCCGCTCCAGAACCGGCAGGGAACTGCACTTGGCCCAGTAATCCTCGGCTCCGGCAAATCCATGGATCGGCGCGGTGTAACGTCCGTCAAAGTCCCGGAAGGTCCGAACCCGATGGTAACCGGTGTCGTCGAGAAGCCCGGGAAACTTGGCCTGCTTGGCCCGTAGTTTTCCACGGAGGCTGATCAGAAACCGGCCCATGTAAATTCTGCTCGACCAACCCGCCATGACGGCGGCGGACCCGGCAAGGTCCACGGGAACGGAGATTCCCACCGCACCCGTCAGCCACGCGGGAACTTCCACGCTCAATTCCCCGACAAGTTTCAGGGTGACGTTTCCGCCGAGGCTGAATCCAACCAACCCGATCCGTTCGTAGCCGAGTCCCGCAACGTGTTTGGCCACCCGCAGCAGATCGTCCGAGACGCCGCTGTGATACATGCGAAGCAAACGGTTGGGTTCACCGCTGCAACCCCGCTGGTTCCACGCCACGGCGTCCCAGCCCCGACGGTTGAAGGCGCGGGCCATTCCCCGCACGTAGGCCGCATCCGAGGAACCTTCCAGCCCATGGGAAACAATCACCGCCTGTCGCCGGCTGCCGACGCGCGACCAGTCGAGATCGAGGAAATCTCCGTCGCCCAACTCCAGCCGCTCGCGCTCGTAGCGCACTTCCCGGACGCGCCGAGCCAACGACGTGAATATCGTGTGAGCATGGCCGTTCCCCAGCCACCAAGGCGCAGTATAGGAGGAAGGAATGACCGGCACGCCGCTGGCCTAAACGGGAACCGCCGCCAAGGAAACCACGAACGCACGGCTAAGACCTGCCGCCCGAAGCCGCGAAAGCCAAAAGAAACCCTCGCCGCCAACTCGCCCGAAGCATCGGGCAGTCGTTTTGCAGGCGACACGGCCGTTTCATCCCGACAACCTCCCATCCATGAACCGTTTGGTCGCCCTCGGCTGCGCCACACTCCTCCTGGCCACCAATTCCGCCTTCGCAGCCGCCGCTCCCCTCATCGTTATCCGACCCTCGACGAACCACATCGACGTCGAATTGCCGATCACCGCCATCACCAGCAAAGTCCGCCCAAAGGAACGCAGCGAGGACGGTTCCGGACACCCGATCGCACCGACGAAGACCAAGCTGGGTAAGGGCCACTACCTCGAATGGCAGATCGGCTACGACACCCCCGACAAGGCGACTCCCCAGCTCGCGGACGGGGTCGTTTTCAAACGCAAAGGCGAAACCAAATACGGCTACGAACTCGCAACCCTCCTCCAGCAAGCCCGCCGCCTCGGTTTGGTGAAGGATTCCCAGCTCAAGAACCTACAAACCGCCCTGACCAACCAACCTTCCACCATCGAAGAAGCGGAACGTGTCTTGGTCGAGAAAGTGGCGTCGCCGGAAGGATCCTTGCCACCGGGTTTTCAGCGTGCGGTCGAACGGTCGCCGCAGTTTCTCAAGGAAAGCGTCCACGGCACCGTGCTGATCCAGCTCAAGGAGAAACAACGCGCCGTGGGCGTGCAGGCCATGCTCTACGTCTGCCTGCCAATGGACCAAGTGCTCCGCCTCGACGGCACCCCGCGTCCAGCCGGACCGGCCAAAACCAAGGAACGAGTCCTCTACCGCTTCGACTCCGAAAGCATCGGCCTGCTGCTCGACGTCGTCCGCGCCTTCGGCATGGCGTCGAAGCAGCACAACGAAGACCTCCGCCAGATCCTCGAGCTGATTTTGGAACGATGAAAGCTGCGTAGCGGATCAACCGCCATGCAGGGAGTGACGCTCCCCGTTGCGCCAGCCCTCCGGCGTTTAGGGCCGGATGAAGGCTGTCCGGTTTCCCCCTGTCCCGCCTCAATAGCCCCGAACCGCGGCGCCGCGTGACGGCGGAGTCGGCAGGGTTCGCCAGCTTTTCACCAAGGCGTTGGTGAAGACGATCTCGGCGGAGATGAAGTCGCGGATCTGGTAGTCGCTTTCCAACACCCGCTCCAGCCGGGTCGAGCCGTCGCGTTCGCGGTATTCGCGGAAGGTCCAATAGCGGTAGTCGTCCAGCGTGGAGCCGCTGTAGAGCCATGTTTCCGTCAGCCCGTCGGCGCCTTCGGATTGGAGCTTCTGGGCCGGTTTGCCCCAGGCGATGTAGACCGCGTCATGGTTCATGCCGGCGCGGATCTGGCCTTGGTCCACGAGGGTCCGTTGTTCGGGTGCCAGCGCCTGGTAGGCCGGTTGCCGTTCCACACGGCGCTTCTCGATCGTGCTAGTGGCGCAGCCGGCCAGCACGAGGGCCGAGGCCAATGCCAGAAATGACGAAGGCCTGAACCACAAAGGCCAAAAGAGGCCGGAAAACCCACGGGCGAAACTGGTTTCGGGCTTCGGACTTTTTTCGGGTTTTGGTTTCATGCGTGGTCTTTGGACGAAACGGGCGCATCCAAATTCGGCCTGCGGAGCGTGTTCGACAAACCGTTTGAAGTAAAGTGGGCCAAACCCTACCGTCCGCATGCGTATGAATTCTCCTGCGGCTGCCGCGGCTCCCAATGCCGACAACACCTGGCTCATCTACACGATGCTCACCGTCCTCTCGTGGGGCGTCTACGGCATCCTCCTCCACAAAGGCCAGACCCTCATGCGATCCGGTCCCGGCGACGACCCGACCATCCTCCGCTACAAGGCCTTTCTCTTCGTCGGCATCGCTTACTTCCTCACGGCCGTCCTCGCGCCTCTTTTCATGCTCATGAGCAAAGGCCAGGCATTCTCCGGTTACACCAGCAGCGGAGCCTGGTGGTCGCTCATCGCGGGCATCGCGGGAGCCATCGGCGCGTTCGGTGTGCTGCTGGCCTTCGGCGCGAAGGGCACGCCTCCTGTCGTGATGTCGATCGTCTTCGCCGGTGCACCGCTGATCAACGCGGTCGTAAGTTCCATTCTCCACCCGCCGAAAGACGGCTGGGGCAACGTCAACCCGCTCTTCTTCGCAGGAATCGTCCTCGCTGTGACCGGCGGCTACATGGTGGCCCGCTACAATCCGGCAAACATGGCTCCGCCCAAGAAACCCTCGGCCGAAGCGTCCGCCAAACCGGCGACCGCCAGGCTCTGAAACGGCAGGCAATGCCTCCTCACCGAAGGAACGGATGCCCGAATCCCCGTCCGACGCCGAAATTGAGCAGCGTCAGCTTTCACAGCTGAAGACGCTGCTCGCGGCGATGGAGACGAACCCGTTTTACCACGACCGGGTTCTGGCCTTCGCTCGGAGCCTGGGCCTTGGTTCCGTCACTGAACTGAAAGCGGAAGCCAGCCTTTCTTTGGACCTGTTCAAGAGGCGGTTTCCGTTCACGACCAAGTCCGACCTCGTCGCCGATCAGGCGGCGAATCCTCCCTATGGTTCCGACCTGACCTTTCCGGTCGCAACGTATTCACGTTGCCACGGAACCAGTGGTAGCACGGGCCGGCCGGTGCGCTGGCTCGACACTCCGGAGAGCTGGAACTGGATGCTCGG
>JBBRDN010000032.1:0-29196 GCA_038203875.1 Verrucomicrobiota bacterium | reverse complement strand
GCACCCCCGGGCGCCTATCGCCCTCCGTTGGCTACCATTGGCAACCCTGCTCCCTATTTTAGGGCTCAGTTCGGCTATAGCCTGGCGGGAGTCGGGAACGACAGAATCCTGATCGGCGTCCCTCAGGACAATTTCTTTGAGGGTGCGGGCGGTGGCCTGGGCGGTAGCGCCTATTTGTTCAATACCAACGGGGCGCTTGCCACGAAGTTCATCTATCCTCCCCAGAAAATCGGCGGTCTTTTCGGCTATTCGGTGGCCGCGCTCGGCGCTGGTCGCGTGCTTATTGGTGCGCGCCTCGCCAGCGTGGGCGCGACCAACGCCGGCGCGGTCTATATTTTCAACACTAACGGCGCACTGTTGACCACTTTGACCAATCCTCCCATGACGCCTAACGACCAATTTGGTCAGGCCGTGGCTGCCGTGGGGACGGATCGAGTGTTGGCTGGCGCGAGAAACGCTGGGATCGATAATTGCGGAGCTGCATACCTCCTGACAACCAACGGGGCGTTGCTGACTACCTTCCACAATCCGGTCCCAATTTTACTGGGCGAGTTTGGATCCGCCGTGTAGGGGGTGGGAAACGATTTGGTCATCATTGGGGCCTTCGGGAACGGCGAGAGCGCCAGGAACGTTGGATCGGCCTATCTTTTCACCGTGGGCGGCGACCTGTTGACCACCTTCACCAATCCGTCACCGGTAGCCGGAGGCTCCTTCGGCTGGTCCGTGGCGGGAATAGGGAGTGACCGGGTGCTGATCGGTGCCGAAGGGAACACCGTGGGAGGAGTCAACGCCGGAGCCGCTTATTTGTTCGACACGGGAGGAAAGGTGCTGACCACCTTTACAAACCCCGCGCCCGCTCTGAACACCCGTTTCGGCCATGCGCTTGCCGTAGTTGGTGGCGATCGGGTGCTTATCGGCAACTTTCTCAGCGACAATGGCGCAGGGAGGGCTGGAGCCGCTTATTTGTTCGACACCAACGGCATGCTGCTGGCGACGTTCGCCAACCCGACGCCGGAGCCCAGTGACCGGTTCGGTTTCGCCGTGGCCCCGCTGGGTCGGGATCTGTTCCTGATCGGGGCCGACTCCGACAATGCTGGCGCACCGGGAGCCGGCTCCGTCTACCTCTACGCGGTGCCGGCGCCACCTCCGCCGTTGCGCCTCTCGCTGGGGACTACCGGCGTCTCTGTCGGTTGGGTGGCGCCCGAGCCGGGCTTCATCCTGCAGGAGGCGGGGCTGCTGGGTTCCCCGGCGGTCTGGAACGACGTGCAGGAGCCGGTCACTTCCAACGGACCGACCAACCTGTTCCAGCAGGCCCTCGGCCCGACCAACCGCTTCTACCGCCTGCGCTGGCCGTGAACGGGACGGTGTGGACGAAGGGACGAAAATATTCCCTGCAAACAAATCGTTCATTGCCAGCCCCCCCAATAGATGCAGAGGATAACCGCTCCCAAAAATGGTTTTGAGAGCAAGGACGTTTAACCAACAAAACAAAGGGAAAGGTAAGTTACGCACAGAAAAATACTGTTCGGGATCATCGCCGCTGTTGTTTGCGGATTGTTCGTTTCAGCACCATCCGCGCAGGCGGGGGCAGTCATGACCAGCGTCAGTCGGGTTCAATCCGGCGGGAATGACATTTGGACTTTCTACTTCGACACCAGTGTTTCATACACTTATACAGAGTATTGGGTGGATGCAGTTCCCCAAGGTGCCGCTCCGCAAAGTGGGTCTGACTACTTCGAAATTCAAGTTAGCACCGGGTCCTATGGGTGGAACAACAATGCTATTTACGTATACGGAGGGACGAACTCGTTGCCCAGCTACGTCGTATTCCATCCAGATGGTTCCTCTTCGATCCACAACCAGTGAAATGAACGACTGAGCCGCACTGATAGGTAGTCGTTGTGTGGTGAGCGCGTCCATGAAGACATCCATCAAAACCGACCCTGGAACGGCTCTCGTCCGTTTGACCGCAGTGCTCCTGGCTACCCTGCTGCTCTACGTGGGGTGGCCGGGTTTGGCCGCTCCTCCGGGCGCATACCGGCCGCCTCTCGCCACCATCGGCAATCCCAAGCCGTATTTCCGGGCCAAATTCGGGTTCAGTCTCGCTGGCGTCGGGACGGACCGGATCGTGATTGGGGTGCCGTGGGACAACCTCTATGAGGGCGCGGGCGGAGGCGTCGGTGGCACCGCCTACCTCTTCGACACCAATGGCGTGCGAATCACGACATTCGCCAACCCAACACAGAAAAATGGAGACTTTTTCGGTATTGCCGTGGCGGCGCTGGGCAGCGGCCGGGTGCTCGTCGGTTCCCGCAGCGCCATGGTGGGCGCGACCAACGCGGGCGCCGTCTTTGTTTTCAACACTAACGGAACGCTGCTGACCACGCTGACCAATCCGCCCCTTACGCCGAACGACCAGTTTGGCGCCGCTGTGGCGGCCGTGGGGACGGACCGGGTGCTCGTGGGCGCGCCAGTCGAATCCACGGCCGAAGTGGGTTCCGGAGCGGCCTACCTCCTGACGACCAACGGGACGCTGCTCACGACCTTCAGGAATCCGGAGGCGCTCTTTCTGGGCCATTTTGGATCTTCCGTGTCCGGAGTGGGGAACGACCATGTGATCATCGGGGCCTACGGGAATGACGCGACGACCCAATTCGCAGGACGCGCCTATCTTTTCACCACCGCAGGCGAACTGGTGACCACCTACACCAATCCGGCACCGGTGGCTGGCGGCAAACTGGGATGGTCTGTGGCGGCAATGGGAAACGACCGGGTGTTGATCGCTGCCGAGGGAAACTATGTCGGCCCAGTCAGCGGGGGAGCCGCTTATCTGTTCGACCTGAGTGGAAAGGTGTTGGCCACCTTCACCAACCCTGCGCCTCGGCAAAACGCCGGTTTCGGCCACGGGTTGGACGTGGTCGGAGGCGACCGTGTGCTCATCGGCGCCCACTTCAACGACCTTGGTGCCGGACCATCTGGAGTCGCCTATTTGTTCGATACAAATGGCGTCCTTTTTGCGACATTTGAAAACCCGGCTGCGGAAAAGGATGACCGCTTCGGCTTTGCCGCAGCCCATCTGGGCAATGATTTTTTCATCGTCGGGGCCGATGGAGACAATGCGGGCGCATCGGGTGCCGGCTCAGTCTACCTCTACGCGGTGCCGGCTCCGCCGCCGCCGTTGCGTCTCTCGCTGGGAACTTCAAACGTCTCTGTCGGCTGGGTGGCGCCCGAACCGGGCTTCATCCTGCAAGAGGCCGGGGTGCTGGGTTCTCCATCTGCGTGGAACGACGTGCAGGAACCGGTTTCCTCCAACGGCCCGACCAACCGGTTCCAGCAGGCCCTCGGCCCGACCAACCGCTTCTACCGCCTGCGCTGGCCGTGAAGTGGCTTGCGGCTCGGTGGCCATAAGGACCATGGCGACGTTGTTTCACGGCGTATTTACTGCTTTGGTTAGGTGAGTGACGTTTCGGCGTTTGCCAGAGCCAATCTGCCCTAAAATGAACACAACCCGCCGCCAACGTGGATTCACCCTGATCGAACTGCTCGTGGTCATCGCGATAATCGCGATCCTTGCCGGAATGCTGTTGCCGGCGTTGTCCCGGTCCAAGCTCAAAGCCCAGGGCATCCAGTGCATGAACAACCACCGAAGTTTGGTCATCGCCTGGAAGATGTATGCGGACGACAACAACGACCGGTTCGCCTACCACAGCCGCGACGCCGCCGGTTCGACTACGACCAACAACGGGATCTGGATGACGGGCAGGATGGATTTCGATCCCTACAACGAGGGCAACTGGGATATCGAGCGGAACATCAAGCGAAGCGCCCTTTGGCCCTACGCCGGAAAGGCCCCGTCCATTTACAAGTGTCCTTCGGATACGTCGACGATCCGGCCGTTCACGGGCGAGTTCGCGGGTAAGATCGTTCCGCGGGTCCGCACGATGGCGATGAGCTACTGGATCGGCGGGATGGCTGGGGTGACCGAGTATAGTCCCGGCGTTGTGCTGACGAAGCTGTCCGACCTGATCCGGCCTTCGCCGTCGATGACGTGGGTCTTCATCGACCAACGCGAGGATAGCGTGAATTTCGGCAACTTTGTCACGCAGATGAACGGCTATCCCAACAATCCGAACCAGACACAGTTCTTCTACGACTTCCCGGGGTTCTACCACGGCGAGGCGGGGGGGCTGTCATTTGCCGACGGGCATTCGGAGACCAAGCGCTGGGTCGATCCCAGGACAATGCCGCCCATGGTGAAGGGAAAGATGAACACTTCCCTGCAGACCACGGTTCCTTCACCCAACAACAAGGACATCGTCTGGCTGCAGCAGCGGGCTACGCGCGTGAACTGATGGGGTGGGGACTGCCAGGCGACGCGGGGTTTGCGGACCCGAGGTCCGTCGAGTAGCGTTTCCCCGTCTGAGAATCTGCGCGAACAATCGAGACCGTCGCACCCGGCCTCATCCCGGCTTGGAATTCGGCGCGGGGTTCACGCTGATCGAGCTCCTCGTCGTCATCGCCATCATCGGGATCCTGGCTTCGTTGCTTTTGCCGCTTTTCCCCAAGGTGAAGATGCGTGCGCAGAGCCTCCAGTGCATGAACAGCCACCGGCAGCTCCTGCTCGCGTGGAATCAATACATCTCCGACAACGGCGACCGGTTACCGTTTGCCAGTCGCGATCCCTCGCGTCCCGACCTGAACAAGTTCGTGTGGACGTTGAGCGAACTGGATTTCAGCCCCTTCCGGCAGGGCAACTGGGACCCTGAAATTGACCTCAAGACCAGTCTTCTGTGGACCTACGGCGCCAATGTTCCGGCAATCTGGAAATGCCCGGCCGACTTGTCGGTGGTCCGGCCCGCGTTCGGTCCGGACAAGGGTAAACCGGTCCCGCGCGTCCGCAGCATGTCGATGAACCTGTGGGTCGGCGGATTCGGTGGCCGTCACGCGTCCTACATGGACAAGAACTACCGGGTGTTCCTGACATTGTCCGACATTGGAGCGCTCGGTCCCTCCAAGACCTGGGTGTTCCTCGACCAGCGCGAGGATTCGATCAACTGGGGCAACTATTATTGCGACATGACGGGGTATCCCGACCGTCCGGCAGACTGGCAATTTGTCTGCGACTATCCGGCCTCGTATCACCACCGGGCGGCTGGATTCTCATTTGCCGATGGGCACGCGGAGATCAAACGGTGGCAGGACGAGAGGACGATGCCGCCCATCACGAAGAACAGTTCGGTGCTGTGCGACGATGGTTATAAGGCGTCGCCAGGAAATCCCGACCTGAAGTGGATCATGGACCGCTCCACGATCCGGATCCGTTGACGCCTCTGGTCCCCGCCAGCACAGTCCGCGCGTCATGGCGCACATCCACGAAAAGATCGACTTCACGGTGGCCATCTTCGTCGTCCGCGACGCGAAGGTCCTCGTGATCCTCCATCGGAAACTCGGCAAGTGGCTGCCCCTCGGTGGCCACATCGAACTCGACGAGGAACCCGAGATCGCCGCGCTCCGAGAGGCGAAGGAGGAAAGCGGGCTGGATGTCGAACTCATCGGTGAACGGCCCCCGACGACCGAGCCGGGCACACGTGCGCTGATCGCGCCGCGCTTCCTGGACATCCATCGTATCAGCGAAACGCACGAGCACATTGGCATGATCTACTTCGCGCGGCCCAAGGCCGGTGCGCTTGCCCTGGCGGCCGAGGAACATCACGACATCCGCTGGGTCTCCAGTGGGGAGCTTGATGCGCTCCAACCGCCCATGAGCAACGCGGTGAAGTGGTATTGCCGCAAGGCGATCGAGGAAGTGTCCGCAGCCTGACTTCATTCTCGATCTCGCCCTCCTGCTCCCTCTCGGAACCGATCGAGAACGAGAACGAGAGGGACCAGGATCGAGAGGCTAAAAATTTCCCTGTCACCATCGCCGCAGTCCGCTTAAATCGTCCGCACGTATGTCATCGCTCGCAGGAAAAACCGGGATCGTCTTCGGCGTCGCCAACAAACGGTCCATCGCCTGGGCCATCGCCCAAGCCTGGCACAAGGCCGGTGCCAGGCTCGCCTTCACCTATCAGGGCGAACGCCTCAAGGAGAACGTCGAGGAACTCGCCGGCACCTTCGGCGCGGACACGCTGCTCATGCCCTGCGATGTGACCCGCGACGACGACATCGCGACCGTCTTCAAGACCGTCGGCGAGAAGTTCGGGAAACTTGACCTGCTCCTCCACAGCGTGGCTTTCGCGCCCAAGGAAGCGCTGGAAGGCCAGTTTGTGAACACCACTCGCGACGCCTTCAAGATCTCCCACGACATCAGCGCCTACTCCCTCATCGCGTTGGCCCGTGGCGCAGCGCCGCTCATGACCGACGGCGGCAGCATCGTGGCGATGAGCTACTACGGCGCGGAGAAGGTCGTCCCGCACTATAACGTCATGGGCGTGGCCAAGGCCGCTCTCGAAGCCAGCACCCGTTACCTCGCCTACGATCTCGGCACGAAGAAGATCCGGGTGAATTGCATCAGCGCCGGCCCGGTCAACACCCTCGCCGCGCGCGGCATCGCCGGCTTCAACGACATGTTGAAGCACTACGAGGCCCACGCCCCGCTCAAACGCAACGTCCTGCCCGAGGAACTCGGCGCGACCGGCACCTTCCTCGCCAGCGACGGTGCCGCCGCCATCACCGGCCAGGTCATCTACGTCGATTGCGGCTACCAGATCATGGGGATGTAGCTCCCGCGGGTTTCATGAAGACGGCCCCGGTCAACGCCGGGGCCGTTTTCGTTTCGACGATTGAACGAACTTGGTCTGGCCTCGCTCGAACAATCGTGAATTCCAAGAGCTTGTCATCGCCCCGTGCATCGTTTCCTCGTCGCATCTGGCGCGATTGGGTCAAACCGATGCTGACCGTGCTGATCGTCGTGGGTTCGCTTCGTTCCTCCCTCGCCGACTGGAATGACGTGCCGACCGGCTCGATGAAGCCGACCGTCCTCGAAGGCGACCGGGTGTGGGTGAACAAACTCGCCTATGACCTCAAGGTGCCGTTCACGACCTGGCATCTCGCCGAGTGGAGCAACCCCGCCCGTGGCGACGTGGTCGTCTTCTTTTCGCCGAAGGATGAGGTGCGACTGGTGAAACGCGTCGTTGGCATTCCCGGCGACGTGATCGAACTCCGCCAGGATCGTCTCGTCATCAACGGCCAGCCCGTTTCCTATGAGCCGCTGTCGGATGACATCAGCAGACGGATCGAAGCTCCTGAACGGACCCTACATGAGTTTGGGCGCGAGTTGCTCCCTCAAAAACCCCACGCCGTGATGAGCGCGCCATCGATCCAGGCGCCGCGCGATTTCGGCCCGTTCACCGTCCCGGCTGGCAGCTACTTCATGATGGGCGACAATCGGAGCAACTCCTACGACTCCCGTTTCTGGGGTGCCGTGGAGCGTCGTCGCATCGTCGGGCGGGTTTCCACCGTGGTCTTGTCCGTCGATCCCAAGCGGCACTATGCCCCGCGCTGGGAGCGGTTCTTCGAGCCGCTGGATCGTTGATTGGATAGTTCGTGCCGCTTCCGGCTTGCGGGCGTTCGTTGGTTGCCTTTCCGTCGACCGCGATGCCAAAAGAATTCTGGAAAATCGTCGGCGTCGTCACCCTCGTGATGATCTGTGGGATGCTGGCGATCGTCGTCTGGCAACAACGCTCGGAGCTCACTGAACTGCGGGCCGTCGCCGGCGGCACCAAACTACTCAGCGAGGCGAACACAACCGAACTTTCCCGCCTCAGGGCCGAGTTGGATTCCGCCAAAGCTGAAGCCGACGCGCTCGCCAAGGCCAAGGAGGAAGTGACCGAAGCCCAGTCCCAGCTCGAAAAGGACATGCGGACGGCGTTGGAGTCGAAGGATGTGACCATCTCCGAATTGAAGGGCCAGTTGACCGTCAACATCCTCGACCAGGTGCTCTTCGATTCCGGCGAGGCCGAGTTGAAGCCCGAGGGGCAACAGGTTCTCCGGAAGATCGCGGCCGTGCTCCAACAGGCTCCCGGGCGACAGATCCACGTCGTTGGCCACACGGACAATGTGCCGATCCGGGGAGGGCGTGGGCGCTTCGCCAGCAACTGGGAGCTTTCGTCGGGCCGAGCCTTGGCCGCCGTCCGCTTTCTTCAGGAACAGTGCGGGGTCGATCCTCGGCGGCTTGGAGCCTTGGGCCACGGCGAGTTTCTGCCGGTCGCGTCGAACGATACAAGCGAAGGTAAGGCTCGAAACCGGCGGATCGAGGTGGTGGTGTTGCCAGCGGCGATAACGACGGCTGAAGGTCGGAATCCGAAAGAGTAGAGGGCCGTCAAAGTCAAAGGCGCTCGGGAAGAGTTCTAAACCTTGCCAGACCAACTTATCTGTCGGGGCAATGCCGGTTCGAAAACGCTTCCCCCGGGTTTGGCTGTTTTGATCTCTAAACGAATGTCCTTGGCCCTATGCTTTCGCTTTTCGTCATTCCAGCCGCGCGCTGGTTGGCAAAATTCGCGAAGGATCAGTGGGCGGGTCGTTTGACGGGGTGACAGCAGACGATGGAGTGATGTTTTGCTGCCGGAGTTGATCCTCATCCTGACTCCGCTGCACATCCAGATTTCTGGCCAAGTCGGCGGCTTGCTGGAGGCCGAGAAAAACTACTGAGCTGATAACGAGCCCGAAGGCAAATATCGGGAAAAGATAGGTGAACATATTCATCTCCGTGGTTTGACGCTTGCGGTGGCGCAGGTCAGCAGAACTACCCGGACGCCGACCCAGAGCGAGAGGATGCTCGGAACCCAAATTCCCACATATACGCCATAGTCATGGTTTACGAGAAACCAGAGCGCAACACTTGTGACGAAGCTGGCGAAAGCCGCACCTAGGAAAAAATAATCTACTTTTTGAAACATGAGGGATTTGTTGGTTGGTCGGAGGTTTTGTTCCTATCCGAAGGAAGGTTAAACGCTATTTCGAATAGGCTGCGATGTTCGATGGGCATGTCGATCAGGTTTTGTCAGCCGGTCAGGTAGGACAATCTGTCCGTGCCTAGATGGAAAATGTTAAGGCGAACTTCAGAGGGGATTTTGGCAGGTGAAAGTGATAGTTCAAGGGGCTGAAAGGGAAAGGATTCCCGGACGACCCGTGTCCGGGCTGAATGATCCCGGCCAGCCGGCTACTTATTTTGGTGTCGATGCAGGTCCCAAAGTAGTTGGCCCGCGCGCTGCTAGACAGGGATGGAACATCCGATGAAGAAGTTCCGATTCACCTTGGACGCCGTGCGGGTTGTCCGGCAACGGGAAGAAAAAGACGCCCTGGAGTCCTACTCCTCAGCCCTTTTGGCGCGGCAAAAGGCGCTCGACCGCCTCGAGGAAGTCCGCCTCCAGCAGGCGGAGGCGTCCGAACAGACCCGGCAGGAAATGTCTGCCGGATGCACCGCTGGTCGGCTTCGACAGCGGCAAAGTTTTCACGAATCGCTCCGGATCTCCCTCCGTGAATGCGAGGGACGCCTCGTTCTGGCCGAGACCGTCCAGCAAAGCGCGATGCAGCGTTTGGTGCAGGCCAAACAGCGTCGGGACGTGGTGGACAAGGCTTTCGAGCGGCAGCACGCCGGCCATCAGAAGGCGGTCATGGTCGAGGAAGCCCACCTGCTCGACGAACTGGCACAGCGGCAGCTACCCACGTCCCTTCGTTGGCAGAACGCCTAGCAATCGATGAAGTTTTTGACCTCCAACTGGATGGTGATCCTCCTCGGGGCCTTGACCTATCTCGGCACCACGGCCTTCCTCGTGATCAAGGCCAAGGACCAGATCGTGGCGAAGCCCATCGTCGCCGCCGAAGGCGATGAAGAAGAAGCCAAGCCTGTCGCCGTCACCCGAGGGCCTTCATGGGAGTTCGTCAACCCGGACCTAGATGAGTTGGTCGCGGAACTGAAGCAGCAGAAGCAGGACTTGGACGCCGAGAAAAAATCGCTCCTGGAACTCGCCCAACGCATCCAAACCGAGCGGCAGGAGCTCATCCAGATCACCCAGCAGGTCCACCGCATCCAACGCGAGATCGACCAGGCGATTATCCGGGTCCGCGACGACGAGGGGAAGAACCTCGCCAAGCTGGCCAAAACATACGCCGGAATGTCCCCCGATGGAGCCGCGACCGTCATGAAAGGCCTCGACGATGTCTCCCTCGTCAAGGTCTTGCTCTTCATGAAGGAGAGTGAAACCGCGCCGATCCTCGAGTTGATCGCCCGCAAAAGCGACGTCGACGCGAAGCGCATGTCGTTTGTCTCCGAGCGCCTCCGGCTGGCCCAGATGAGCCGCGCCAAGCCCGCACCCGCCTCGCCATGAAATCCTCCGCAGCCTTGCCGTTCGAGCTGCCCTCCATCCCAGCAACCGGTGTGGGTTTTCCCATGATGCCCTCTGTGGCCTCCGACGTCTGCGTCGCGGGTGAAACCGTGCGGCCCGCAACTTTCGATGATGTCCTGCAGGCCAACACTGCACCCACTCCGATCGCCCCACCGTCCGAAGTGGAACCGCAACGCGGTGCCCAGCGAACTGAATCGGCTGACAGTGGTCGTCCGGCACTGATCGCCCCTGCCGGTTTTCAAGACCGCGTTCCGATGCCCGCTTCACTCCTGCGGCAGGCTCCTTCCGAGACGGGACCAACCGAACAGGTTTCAAGGGAACCGGCGTCACCTGTGACGGGAAAAAGCGTTGCCCCCGCCCGCGAATCCGACGGGGTAGCCGCCGTTGAAACTGCCGTCTACGAAAGGGTCCTAGCCTCGGGCCTGGTGCTTCCTGTTGTTCAGCCGGCGGCGGTTCCAGCTAAACCTGAGACTGGTGGCTCCGAGGATTTTGCCCGTTCGGAACCTGAACCGAGCCATGCTTTCTCCGGCAGACGCGGCTTCGCCGGGCCCGCGATAGTTTCCCCACGTGTTAGCGAAACTGCAGCCACCTCAAACGAATCGATTCCGTTGGAGTCCGCAGCCCAGGTGCCGCGCGAGGTTTCGCTTCGTCCCGATCTCCCGATTGCTCGTCAGAATCCCGTGGCCGAAATTTCTTCGGAACCGGTCGGTGAACCCCGAGTGGTGACCCGCCAGATCACGGTTGCCGGGCGCCGTTTGGAGGCGTCGTCGCTGGGCGAGTTCGGCGCGATCAAGCTCCAGCGCGCCCCGGTTCGGGTCGACCGGGGAAACGCTGGAGAACTCGTTGCGTCCGAAAGCGTGGTTGAGATGCCCGGCCGGGCAGCCTTGCCCGCGAAACTTTTCCAGCCCGTCGTCGGAAGTGAGGCGATCCAAGTTTTTCAAACGGTTCTTGGTGCCGGAGAAAACGTCTCCGTCGCGGTGAATCTGGATCCGTTGGGCCGTCCACGCTTGGCGAAGACGGGTGGCCGGGAGGCACTGGCCTCGACTCGCACAGTGTTGCCTGCAATCGCCGAGACTGCTCCGAGCGATTCTGCAGTGCCGGTTGACTTGGCGAAAGTGGTTGAGAACCGGCTTAAGGCCGAAGGAATCACGCTTCACGGGCCAGTCCGCATCGAGTTGATCAAAGCGCCGACGGTCACGGAACCAGGCGAGTTCAAGGTCCAGGCGGAAAAGCAGGAGGTGAAAATTTCCGGATGGTGGAATCAAGCCGGCCGGATGGTTCTTCCCAATCCCATACCCTCGGCGGGAACGGTGCCACTGCCGATGACTAGCCTTCCCCGGCCGATCGGTTCCGATGCGTTGCCGGCGAGTTCCAATCCGCCAGAAACCTTGGTTGGTCTTGCCGAAGTCGATCATCCTGTTTCCGGCGGAATCGTTCCCAGGCACGCGACGATTGTTTCAGATCAGGCCCGCCGCCCTGAAATCGACCTGACGCAGGCTCCCGCAGCACCGGGGGCGAATTTGGCCAAGGCCGGCGGGTTTGATCGCGGTTCCGCGCCCGCAGACCGGTGGGTAGCCGCGGGGAGTTTGGTTCCAGCCGCCGCGGGCCAAGACGTGCCACGGCCCCAGGGCAAATCTGACAGGAAAATTCGGCCGGTTGGTTCAGTGATCACACCGCCCGTTCTATCGCGGTCGGCCACCTCGGGTGATTTTTTAGGTTCCGCTCAAGACGCCGATTCTTCGGCCAAACAGCAGGTTTCGACACCTTCGGGTAGCCCGGTTCCTCAGCGGTTCAACCTGAATTCCACGGGTGGCATTTCCAGTGCTAGACAGGCTGTTGCCATGCGATCGACCAACGACCAGGAGGAATTTGCCGGTGATGCCGGGAACCGCGTTGCCGCGGTCTCGTTGCGCAAGGGAGACACATTGGGGAAATCCCGTCCGCAGGACCTGCTGACGGAATTGGCGGCCATGCCGTTTGCGGATCGCACTTCCCGGATGGAAATCACGCCGGTCAATCCCGCCAGCCCGCTGGACCGCGTCGTGCAGTCCGACCGCATCGACAAGATGGATTCCGTCGAACGCCTCCGTTCGGTGATCAACCACGAGATGGCCGTCCTCAAGTCCTCGGGCGCGGACGCGCTCGCAGTGGTGATCCGTCCCACATCCGATTCCGAAGTCTTCATCCAGTTGACCCGCGAGAAGGGCGGCGTCGAGGCTTTCATCCGCGTGGATAAGGGCGACACGGCCGAGCTTCGCCGCCAGTGGAGCCATTTGGAGGGCGCCCTGGCCGAGCAGCAGGTCCGTCTGCAGCCGCTGCAGTCAGGCTCTTCGATGAACCAGGATTCGAACGAACAGGCGCGCCAGAACAGGTTTTCGCAGCAGCAGGATTCCGATCAATCAGGCTCCAAGTTCTCCTTCGACGGACAATCCCGTGGCGGTTTCCGCCAGGAAGACCAGCGCCGTCCGCAATCTCCGTTTGATGCGAAGCCCATTTCCCCGAGGATTCCCAATCCTTCCACACCGCGGTCCGCTCCACGGCGTGGCACCAGCACCGACCGAAACTTCGACAACTGGGCCTGAAACGCTATGCCAGTCGCCTCCATACTACCCACCGCGGCCCAGCAGCAGAAGTCCATCGAGGACTTCAACGCCTCGCTGGCCGCGAGTTACCAGTCCGCCGGTCTTAAACGCACCCCGAGCAGTGAGCTCGACCAGCAGGCGTTCATGCAGGTCCTGGTTTCGCAGATGATGAACCAGGATCCGACGGCCCCGATGTCCAACCAGGACTTTGCGAGCCAGATCACCAGCTACAGTTCGCTCGATACGACGCGAAAGATGCAGAATGACATGTCGATGATGTTCTCCAGTTCGCTCATCGGAAAAGATGTCGAGGTCAAGGTCGCCAATTCCAATGACACCGTGACCGGGTCGGTAACCCAAGTCGTGCTTAAGGACGGAGCACCGAACGTGATCGTGGCAGGGAAGGCCTATACGCTCTCCCAAATCCAAAACATCCGGTCGACGCCGGTTCCGGTGTCGACCCCGAACACACCACAGCTCCATTGATATGATCCGCTCCCTCTATTCGGCCGTCTCCGGCCTCCAGAACTTCCAGCAGAAGATCGACGTAATCGGCAACAACATCGCCAACGTCAACACGAACGGCTACAAAGGTTCGCGCGTCGAGTTCCAGGATTCCTTCAGCCAGACCCTCCAGGGTTCGACCGCGGGCTCCGGTGTCGTCTCGGGCGTTTCCTCGATGCAGGTCGGCACCGGTGTCGCCACCAGCCAGATCCGGGTGCTCGACACCCAGGGCGCGATCACCCGCACGGGTGTGAACACGGACCTTGCGATCGCCGGCGAAGGCTACTTCGTCGTGAAGGATCCGCAGACGGGCGCTGAGTTCGCCACCCGCGACGGCTCGTTCCGCGTGGACCAGAACGGCTACATTGTCTCGTCGAACGGCTATCGCCTTCAAGGCCTCACGGCGACGCCCGGGGCCGCGTATCCCGCGACCACGCTTTCTGCGACGGTCGGCGACCTTCAGGTCAAGCCCCTCGGCGTGCTGCCTCCGCCGGTGGCGGTCCGCAGTTGGAACATCGGGACCGACGGAACCGTCAGCCTCGCGATGAGCGACGGGTTCAGCCAGAAGATCGGCCAGGTCAAGCTCGAGAAGTTCACCAATCCGTCGGGCCTCACCCGCGAAGGCAACAACCTCTTCGGGAACATGCCGAACGCGGGCCGCACCGGCGGCTCCTACAACGTCCCCGGAGATCCCGGCATCGGGACCATCCAGGCCAACGCGCTCGAACTCTCGAACGTCGATCTCGCCAACGAGTTCTCGACGCTCATCAGCACCCAGCGTGCTTTCCAGGCGACGGCGAAAATGATCACCACCAGCGACGAGATCCTCCAGGAGCTCGTCCAGCTCAAGCGATAACCAGGAGATAGGCCATGTCGGACAAACACGAAGAAGCGGATTCCAAGGCGGCGAAACCCGCCGAGGCCGCAGCGGGAGGCGGGGGCATGAAGGCGATGCTTCCCCTGATCATCAGCATCGTGCTCATGCCCGTCCTGGCCTACGCCATGACTGCATTCGTCCTCCTGCCCAAGCTCAAGGCTTCGGCCGGCGGCGGTGCCACGGCCAAGCCGGACGAGCACGGAGAGGCGCCCAAGGCCGAGGGCCACGGCGCCGAGCCGAAGAAGGAGGAGTCCGGAGGCCACGGCGAGGCCAAGCCCGCCGCCGAATCCGGCCACGGTGGCGGAGCCGCCGCCAAGGGGTCGTCCAAGGTTTCGCTCAACAAGATCGTCGTGAACGTCTCGGGCACCATGGGTTCCCGCTACCTCATGACCAGCGTCACGCTTGTGGGGACCAGCAAGGACTTCAAGGACGTGGTCGAGGAGAACAAGGACAAGCTCATGGACATCGCGAGCGGTTCGCTCTCGTCCAAGACAATCGCCGATCTCGAGAAGCCCGGCGCCAGGAACCACATCCGCGCCGAGTTGATCACGCTGTTCAACAACTCGCTTCCCTCGCCGATGGTGAAGGAGCTCTTCATCACCGACATGGCGGTCCAGTAACGGAGAGCCATGGAAGCCAACCAGACAGAGGCGGAAGTCCTCTCCCAGTCGGAAGTCGAGCGGCTCCTCGCCGAAGTCTCCACCGAGGAGAACAGCGTCACCGTCCACAAGGACGGAGCTGAAAAATCCCGCCAGTCCGAGGACCGGATCCAGCCCTACGACTTCCGTAACCCGGTCTTCCTGTCGCAGGGCGACATGCGGAAGCTCCGGCTCCACCATGAGGCCTTCATCAAGGACCTGGCGTCCCGCCTTTCCATCTTCCTGCGCCTCGAGTTCGGGCTGCAGATGGCCAAGCTGCACACGGTGCCTTTCGACAAGTTCACCGAGAGCCTCAACAATCCGACCTACATCACCGTCTTCAAGGTCGAGCCGTTGAAAGGGCTCTGCGTCCTCGAGATGCACCCGCGTCTCGGGCTCACGATCGTGGATCGTTTGATGGGCGGGCCGGCCCATTCCATCAACCACGAGCACGACCTGAGCGACATCGAGCACGCCCTGCTGGAACAGGTGGTGAACCTGATCATGTCCGAGTGGGCCGCGTCATGGACCCCTTTCCAGGAACTCCGTCCCACGCTGCTGGGCTACGAGTCCAACGGCCGTTTCCTGAACACCTGCGCCCACGACACGATCCTGCTCGCCATGACGATGGAGGCCCGGATCGGCGACTGCATGGAGCAGCTCCAGCTCGCGATCCCGTTCCACGCCCTCGAGGCGTTGATCCGTCGCCTGGGCCAGAAGATGGACGATGCTTCCGGCGATGCCGCGAACGCCGCGCCCGTCGCGAAGCCGTCGTGGAACCGCCAGTTCGACGACATCCAGGTTCCCGTCACCGCCGAGTGGCAGGGACTGGAGATGACCGCCGGCCAGGTCGCCAGCCTGCGTGAAGGCGATTTCGTCCGGCTCGATCCATCGCTTGCCAACGAGGTCCGTGTCCGACTTTCCCAGATCACGAAGTTCAACGGAACCATCGGCGTCACCGACCAGCGGTGGGCCGTGCAGTTGAACGAGGTCCTCAAGAACACCTAGTCCATGGAAACAGCCACTTCCCCCAATTTCGATGTCCTCCTCGATGTCCCCGTCAAGGTGACCGTGGAACTCGGCTCCTGCATGATGCCCATGAAGGATGTGCTCCATCTCACGGCCGGCTCCGTTGTCCAGCTGGACAAGGTGGCCGACGCGCCGGTCGACCTCTACGTGAACCAGAAACGAATCGCCATCGGCGAGGTTGTCGTGGTCGACGACCAGTTCGGCATCAAGATCACCAAGATCATCGGATCCTGAGGCCCCGCGTGAAGCTGACCGCCTCAATCCTGTCGGCCGCTTCCGCGATCACCGCATCCGCGGCCGAGACCGTTTCCACGAACGCCGTCGCCTTCACGCCTTCGCCGGCCTTCGACACCACTGGTTCGATGATCCGGGTCCTGGGCGCGCTTGGCATCGTCTTCGCCGTTTTCTTTGGCGGCATCTGGATCTTCCGCAATTGGCAACGCCTTCTCCTTAAACGCGGGGTCGCTCCGCGTTTGAACGTCCTGGAAGCGCGCTCGATCGGGAATCGCCAATCGATCCTTGTCGTCGGCTACGGTGAACAGCGCCTTCTCATCGGCGCCGCACCCAGCGGGATCACGCTGCTGTCGCATCTTCCGGGCGAAGAACCTGCCGAAGCGGACGCATCTCCGGTGCCCGCGCGAAACGGAACGAATCCGAGTTTCGTGGAAGCCTTCCAGAAAGTGCTCGCAGGAAAGAGATGAGCGCGCTTCGCCAGCTTCTCCTTGTCCCACGACGGACGGCCTTGTGGATGGTTTTTGCGACCGTGCTGTTCGCGTTCTCCTCGTCGGCCCAGGACCAGTCCCCGCCACCGGGCCCTCAGCCAATGGGCGTGAGCATCTCGATGAACGGGCAGAATCCGCTCCAGGACATCGATTCGACGTTCAAGGTTTTCGCGGTGATGACCCTGCTGTCGCTGGGGCCGTCGATCATCCTCCTGATGACTTCGTTCACGCGGATCGTGATAGTGCTCTCCTTCATCCGCACCGCGCTGTCGCTGCAGGGTGCGCCGTCCAACCAGATCATCATCGGGCTCTCGCTTTTCCTTACCTTCTTCATCATGGCGCCGGTTTGGGAGAGGATCGACAAGGAGGCCCTGACTCCGCTCCGGGCCCAACAGATCACGAGCGCGGAAGCCCTCGACAAAGCCACCGTCCCTCTCAAGGCGTTCATGCTGCGGCAGACCAGGCCCAAGGATGTCGAACTGTTCGTGGAGATCTCGCGCATAGGCCCGACCGCGCCGGATGCGCTCCCGATGAAGGTCGTGATCCCTTCGTTCATCCTGAGCGAGCTGCGGACCGCCTTTCAGATGGGTTTCCTTCTGTTCCTTCCGTTCATCCTGATCGATCTCGTCGTCGCCACGGTGCTGATGAGCATGGGCATGATGATGATGCCGCCGATGACCATTTCGCTTCCCCTGAAGATCCTCCTCTTCGTGTTGGTCGACGGCTGGAACCTCGTCGTGAAGTCGATCGTCCTGAGCTTCGGAGGCTAGCGGGGGAGACGGTTCTGGAGTGTTCCGTTCCATTGGCCCCGGTCCTGCTGAGCATGGCAGGTAGGAAATGAATGCCGAACTCGCCATCGAACTGATCAAGAACATGATCTTTCTGGCCATCAAGCTGGCCGCGCCGTTGCTCGTGGTGGGAATGGTCGTGGGGCTCGCGATCAGTCTTTTCCAGACGGTGACTTCGATCCAGGAGCAGACCCTTTCGTTCGTGCCCAAGGCGCTGGCCATCATCACGGTCCTGATCGTCGCGTTGCCCTGGATGCTACGGATGTTGATGGAGTATGCGCTGGAGCTGATCCAGAAGATGCCCGACATGGCCCGTTAGCCGCCCGGGGGTCTCACGGCATGAACTTTCAGTTCGACATCGTCAGCTGGGGAGTGGTTTTCATCCGTGCCAGCGCGCTGCTCGTCATCCTTCCAATCTTTTCAGCGACCAACACGCCCGTTCGTCTGCGGGTCGCTTTCGCGGCGTTCCTGGCGATCTTTGTGTCGCAGTTGATCCCGGCGGTGTCGCCCGGCGTCACGAAGGACGTGTTTGGAATCGTTGGTATCTTCGCCAAGGAGGTGGGGGTCGGGCTGGTCCTCGGGTTCTCGTCCAGGATGGTTTTTTACACGTTGGATCTCGTGGGTTCCTTGATCACCGCGGAGATGGGGCTCGGGGCGACGAGTTCGCCGAATCCTATGAGCCCGCAACCGCAGTCAACGCCCGGAACGATGCTCAACTATCTCGCCGCCGTGATGTGGGTGGCCCTCGACCTGCCGCGCTGGCTGATCGTCGGGTTTGCACGGACCTATGACGTGGTGCCCGCGGGAGGAATACGGATGTCCAAGGAACTTGCGTTCGACATGGTCGCGCGCACTGGGCAGACGTTCCTGGTCGGGCTGCAGATGACGGCGCCCATTCTGGCGGTCTCCTTCGTCGTTTCGTTCGTCTTCTCCGTCCTCGCGCGGGCCGTGCCTCAGATGAACGTCTTCTCGGAAAGTTTCACCGTGCGGGTTCTGGGAACGCTGGCCGTGTTTGGCATGACGATCCAGTTGATGGGCCAGCACATTTCCAATTACTTGAACCGATTGCCGGAAGATTTCCATAGAGTCGCCATGCTGATGGGCCAGTGATGCGGCGTTGGCATGCGCTTGGCTGAGCAGGGGGATCGATGTCGGACGATCGCGGTGAGAAAACAGAGCAGGCAACGCAGAAGCGTGTGGACGAGTCGTGGTCGCGTGGCCAGTTCGCGCGCAGCCCGGAGATCCAAACCGCGTTGGTTTTGCTGGCGGGCCTCAGCGCGCTGAGCGTCACGGGGCAGGGGATGTGGAAGGGAATGGTTGAGAGCGTCGGGCTGCTGGGGCACCTGCATGAAACATCCCTGAGCCTGAACTCGGTCCAAGGCCAGTTCGCCCTCGCCTGCCTGCAATTCGCCAAGCTGGTCGGGCCTCCCGTGCTTGCCATCCTCGGCGTCGGACTGCTCGCGGGTGCGTTGCAGACCCGTTTCAAGGCGACCCCGGAAGCCCTCGGTGTCCACTGGGAACGCCTCAATCCGTTGGACGGTTTCAAGAGGGTCTTCGGCATCGGAAAGGCGGTTCCAACGCTGCTGGGAATCGTGAAGATCAGCGTGGTCCTGTCGCTCTCCTATTCGGTGATCAAGGGGATCGTGACCGATCCCATTTTTTTCCAGACGGTCGACGTGGCAAGAATTGCCGGATTCATGGCCGCGGCGACGCTGAAGATCGGCTACCGCGCCGTCCTTGCGTTGGGGGTCATCGCCGCAGTGGACTACGGATACCAGCTTTGGAAGACCAATCAGGACATGATGATGACGAAGGAGGAGGTGAAGGAAGAGTCCAAATCCTCCGACGGAAACCCGCAGATGAAGGGCCGGATCCGGTCCCGGCGCATGAAAATGAGCCAGCGCAAAATGCTGGCGGAAGTCGCTACGGCGGACGTGATTGTGACCAACCCGACCCACATCGCGGTTGCGCTCCGCTACGACCGCAAGACGATGAAGGCGCCGAAGATCGTGGCGAAAGGAATCCGTCTCAATGCGGTGAAGATCCGGGAAATCGCGCAGCAGCACGGGGTCCCGATCCTTGAGAACAAACCGCTCGCCCGGACGATGTTCAAGTTCGGCCGGATTGGTGGCGAGATTCCTGCTCAACTGTTCACCGCCGTGGCCGAAGTGCTCGCCTGGGTCTACCGGGTGAACGCCTACCGCTATTACCGGGAGCAGCATTCCTGAGCCATGTCACAGTCGATGGCCAATCCAGTTTCGAACATCGGTCGCCTACTCAAGCAGGGCGATATTTTCCTCATCATCGGCGTCTTCGCGACGGTGATGCTGATGGTTATGCCGGTGTCGCCGTTCATCCTGGACGCGATGCTCGCGTGCAGCATCGCGCTGTCGCTGCTGATCCTGCTGGTGATCCTCTACCTCAAGGATCCTTCGGAGTTCACTGGATTTCCTTCGCTGCTTCTTTTCATCACGTTGTTCCGGCTCTCGCTGAACATCGCTACGACGCGTCTGATCCTCACCGATGGAAGCGCGGGACACATCATCGAGGCTTTCGGCAATTTTGTCGTCGGCGGCAACTATGTCGTCGGCTTCGTGATGTTCGTGATCCTCGTGGTGATCAACTTCGTGGTCATCACCAAGGGCGCCGGCCGCATCGCTGAAGTCGCGGCCCGCTTCACGTTGGACGCAATGCCCGGCAAGCAGATGGCCATCGATGCCGAGCTCAACGCCGGCATGATCGTCGAGTCCGAGGCCCGGGCACGTCGGCGCAAGGTCGAGCAGGAGGCTGATTTCTACGGGGCCATGGACGGTGCTTCGAAGTTCGTCCGTGGCGACGCGGTCGCGGCGGTCCTGATCACGCTGATCAACGTCCTCGGCGGATTCGCCATCGGCATCATGCAGAAGGGCCAGTCGCTTACCGAGGCGCTGCAGAAATACACCCTTCTCTCCATCGGCGACGGCCTGGTTTCGCAGATTCCAGCCCTCATCGTCTCGGTCGCCTCCGGTATCCTTGTTACGCGCGCCGCCGCCAAGGACGCCCTTGGCCAGGAGTTGACCCGTCAGATGATGCTCTATCCCCGGGCTCTGAAGATCCTGGCGGCAATGCTCATCGTGTTCTCCCTGGTGCCCGGTTTGCCGATGTTCCCGTTCCTCGTGCTCGGCACCATTTCCTGGGTCATCGCGCGGTATCTCAAGAAGGAGGAGCTCGAAGGACGGATGGCCCTTGCGGCCACGGGGCAGCCGGGTGGCGCTGTCGCCGGCAAGGATGGTTCCGCCAGCGGCGGCGCATCGGATCCTTCCAAGCCCGGTCAAAACAAGGAGACGGACAAAATCGAATCGTTGCTGCAGCTCGACACTCTCCAGATCGAGCTCGGCTACGGGCTCGTCAATCTGGCCGACGCCCGCAAGGGAGGAGACCTGCTCGAGCGGGTCACCGGTGTTCGTCGCAACTTCGCCTCCGAGATGGGAGTCCTCGTTCCCCCGATCCGGCTGCGGGACAACCTCCAGATGGAGGCCAACCAATACCGGTTCGTTCTCAAGGGCAATATCATCGCCCAGGGCGAGCTTCTCCCCGGCCATTGGCTCGCGATGAACGCGACCAACAGCCGCGCCGTGCTGCGGGGCATCCCCACCACCGAACCGGTCTTCAAGCTCCCCGCCACGTGGATCACAGACATGGAGCGGAAGAACGCCGAGATCGCCGGCTACACGATCGTCGACGCGGCGTCGGTGCTCGTCACCCATTTGTCCGAGACGGTGAAACGCAGTTGCCACGAGATCCTCAGCCGTCAGGACGTGCAGAACCTCCTCGATAATCTCAAGCAGACCCACGCGACCGTGGTCACCGAGCTCATCCCCGGACTGCTCACGGTGGGCCACGTGCAACGGGTCCTGCAGAACCTGCTGGCCGAGGGAATCTCCATCCGCAACCTCGCCGCCATCCTCGAAAAGGTGGCGGACTACGCGACCGTGACCAAGAACCCCGACGAACTTTCCGAGTTCGCGCGTCGCGCGCTGGGGCCGCAGATCACCAGGAGCTTCCAGTCCGACACCGGCGCCCTCAAGGCGATCACCCTCGACCCGCGGCTCGAACAGCAGATTGCCCAAGGCGTCCGGCAGACGCCGACCGAGATTTCCCTGATGATGGATCCACGCTTGGCGAAACACGTGATCGACTGGCTTTCCCAGAAGATCCAGAGCCTGGTCGCTGCCGGGCATCCGCCCGTGGTCATCTGTGCACCGCAGATCCGACTGGCCTTCAAGCGGTTTTTCGAAAGCACATTCGGCGAACTCGCCGTCCTCTCCTACTCGGAGGTTCCGCCCCGGGTTGAAATCCAGTCGGCGGGGATCATCCCGTCTCCGGATCCTTCCTGAGTCGTCCGTTGAACCCTGAACATGCCCGAAGGCCGCATCATACCTTTCATAGCCGATTCGTCCGCAGACGCGGTGGCGAAGATCCGGGCTGAACTGGGTCCGAGGGCCGTCATCGTCGGCGTCACCAAGCTTCCAGCCGAAGGAATCTCGGGACTTTGGCGCAAGCCACGGATCAAGGTGCTGGCCCGGTTGCCTGAAGCCGAGCCGCAACCCGATGCCGGGCTTTCGGGAAACGCGCTCATGGCCGCGCAAATGGCGGAAATGCGGCGCGAATTGGGCCAGATGCGCCGACGGATCGAGACGCCGGCAGCGCCGGTCGAACCGTTCGTGCTGGCGGCCGCATCCTCTCAGGATGCTTCGCGATTCCATTTTGAAGGGGGACTCCTCGCGCGTCCGCAGCCCCGGACGGCGTTGCCGGTTCCAAGCGGGTTGCCGGAGCCGGCGGCGGGTTCCCTGAAGTCCTATCTCATCGCCACGGGCCTGCTTCCTTTGATCGCGGGCCGAGTGGAGGAAGAAGTGTTCCAGCGCGGCCGGGTGTCGAGTTCGTCGCCGTTGCATGAGCAGTTGGCGGCGGCGGAACGTGTGCTTGAGCGGTTATGGCGGGAGACGCCGGGCAATTCGCGTTCGGGACTGCATGTGTTCATCGGGCCGGCTGGCAGCGGCAAATCCACGTCGATCTGCAAATGGCTCACACAAGCGGTGCTCGTGGACGGGGCGGCGACGAAGGTGTGGCGATTGGACGGGGCGACCTCCAACACGGCGGAGTTTCTCGATGTGCACGCCGAGATCCTCGGCGTGCCGGTGGAGCGTTCGTGGCCCGGTGGCAGCACGTTCGGCGACATCGGTTTCATCGATCTGCCCGGTGTCGATTGGCGGGATCCCGGCGCGATCCGTGAACTCAACCGGCACTTGTCCCGGTTTCCACGCGCACATGTCCACCTGGTCCTGAACTTCGCCTACGAAACGGACACCATGCTCGCCCAAGCCCGCGCGTTCAGTGATTGCGCGGTGCAGGACATAATTGCCACCCATGTGGATGAAGATGCCCGGCGCGGCAAAGTGTGGAACCTCGTCCTGGGCACAAACCGTCCAGTGAGCTTCCTGGCGGCGGGGCAAAATGTTCCCGGACGCTTCGAGGCGGCGTCTGTGCGGCAAATTCTTTCCCATCAGTTCCCCCTTCGCCCACGTGCGAATTGCGGGATTTCCTCGGTTTCCTGAGTATTTCATAGGCTGGCAAAGGCTTTGCTAGGGAAGGGGGAGACGGAACTCCACTCACGATGAAACTACTCATGATCCTAGGCGGGTGTATCGGCTTCGGGATCGGGGTGTCTTTCGGAATCGCAAGCGAGAGTGGATGGCCGTCGACCCTTTGGCGTGCCGCTCTGACCGCCTACCTCGCAGGTTTGCTCATGCGATGGTGGGGAAGCCTGTGGATGAAATCCCTCAAACAGGTGCTCCTCGAAAAACAGGCGGCCTCGCTGAAGGCGGAAGAGCAACAGCTGGCGAAACAATCCTGACTAGTCCCCCATGAAGGCCACCCTCCTCGAACCCACCCAAGAAACCGCCGTAGCCAGTTCACCACGGCCGTCCTCGTCCGACATATGGAAGCAGTATGCCAAGGCGGGCGCCGGCAGTCCTGTGGAGAACGATCTCGTCACCCAGTTCCTCCCGCTGGTGAAGACGATCGTGGGCCGGCTCGCCATGAGCCTCCCGTCGCACGTCAACACCGAGGACCTCTACAGCGCCGGGCTGGTAGGGCTCCTGAACGCCATCCGCCGCTTCGACTCGAAGACGGGCACGGCCTTCGAGACCTACGCCCGCACCCGCATCCGCGGATCCATTTTCGACGAACTCCGCCGCCTCGACTGGGTTCCGCGCTCCGTGCACGACAAGGCCCGCAAGGTCGACAAGGTCATGCGCCAGCTGGAGCAGCAAAAGGGCGGGGCGGTAACCGACATGGAGATGGCCAAGGCCATGGACCTGTCGCTCGACCAATACCAGGATCTCCTCGAGGAGATCAGGCCCACCACCTTCGTCTGCCTCGACTCCGTGAGGAACGCCGAGAGCCAGGAAGGCAGCAGCCGTTACGAGAGTCTTTCCGATGAGAAGCAGATCGACCCCGGCGAAGGCACGGGAACCCGCGAGGTTTCCAAGCTGATCGCGGAGCGACTCGAGCATCTGCCCGAGATGCAGAGGAAGGTGCTCGCCCTCTACTATTTCGAGGACATGCGCCTGCGGGAGATCGCGGAAGTCTTCGGCGTGACCGAATCCCGAATCTGCCAGATCCACGCGCAGGCCATTCTTTCCATCAAGTCGTTCCTCAAAAAGCACGATCCTGAAGTGTTCTGAGATCGGTCGCTCCAGACGGATCGGAACCTCATTGTCATGCTAGTCATCATCGGTGCCCTAATCGTGATCGGTTGCGTTGCCGGCGGCTTCAAAATGGCCGGCGGACAGCTGATGTCCCTCTGGCATCCCTCCGAAGTCGTCACCCTGGGCGGCGCCGCGCTCGGCGCCCTCGTCATCATGGCCCCGATGCGGGTGATCAAGGGCCTCATCAGCCAGATCATCGGCACCCTCAAGCCGTCCCCTTTCACCAAGAACGCCTACCAGGAAATGTTCATGGCGCTCTACGAACTTTTCATGATCGGCCGGCGCAACGGCATGATCGCCCTCGAAGAACACGTGGTGACTCCGGAATCCAGCAGCATCTTCTCCAAGTATCCGACTTTCCTGAAGAACCACCACGCGGTGGAGTTCCTCTGCAATTCCCTCCGGCCGATCATCGACGGAAAGATGAAGCCCGAGCAGTTGAAGGTGCTCCTCGACCTCGAACTCGAGGCCATGGAGGACGAACACCACCAACCCATCAGCGTGCTGCAGAAGACCGGTGACGGACTTCCCGGGTTCGGCATCGTCGCGGCCGTCTTGGGCATCGTCATTACGATGGGTGCGATCAGCGGCCCGATCGAGCAGATCGGCCATGCCGTCGGTGCGGCGCTCGTCGGAACCTTCCTCGGGATCCTCGCGGCCTACGGCTTCGTCAATCCGATGACCGTCACCATGGAGTTCAACGGCGCTTCGGAGATGCTCTATTTCAAGTCGATGGCTGCGGCCGTCGTCGGATTCGCCAACGGCATGGCTCCAGTCATGGCCGTCGAGGTAGCGCGGCGCGGCCTCACGAGCGACGTCAAGCCAACCGCGGAGGCTCTGGAAGAGATGTTGAAGGGAGTCGGTAAGAAGTAGTTTGCGGTCAGTGAACCGGGAGACAGCGACGGAACGAACGGGGTTGGGAGCGAATTGCCACCATGGCCAAGAAACACGGACATCACGGAGGAGCGTGGAAGGTCGCGTATGCGGACTTCGTCACCGCCATGATGGCATTGTTCCTTGTGCTCTGGCTTACGGCGCAGGATGAGAAGGTCAAGGCCGCGATCGAACGCTCGTTCCGGAACCCGTTTGCCTCACTCGTGCCCGCCTCGCCGGGAATTCTCCAGAACAAGGATCCCCAGAAGGTTGAGAGCAGCAAGGGAACTTCCGATGCCGCCTCGACGGTCGAGTTGAACTTTCTGCGCAAGGTGAGCGAGGAGTTGAAGCTCGATATGAACGAGTTGGACAACTCGGAGACGATGAAGATGGAAATGACCTCCGACGGCATCCGCATCAGTCTGTTTGATCGCGCCCGGAGACCTGTTTTCAAGAAGGACAGTTCGGAGCTGACCGTCTATGGAGAGTGGGTTCTCTCCACCGTCGCGTGGGGAATTGCCCGCTTCAAGGGGTTTGCCGTTGAGCTTGAGGGCCATTCGGAAGCCCGGGGGTCGGTGGATCTCGGGGAGCTCGACCTTTGGGAGCTGACATCGGGCCGCGCCAACGTAGCGCGTAAAAAACTTTTGAATCATGGCGTCCGCATCGATCAGGTCCGAAAGGTCGCCGGGTATTCGGACACCCAGCCCGTTTCCGGACTGGCGCCCGATGACGAATCCAATCGACGGGTCACCGTCATGCTCCGTCTGAAGACCAAGGCTTGAGCTAGTCGCCTCCAATCTGCCACCCAACATGCCCGCCGCCTTTGCCCCGTTGTTCGGCAAGTCCAGTCCCTCCCGGTCAGGAGCGGCGACCACTCGGGTCCAAGTCGTGAGCGTGTCCGCTCCCACGGCGGTGAAGGTTCCGACCCGCTCCAACTCTCCTTCCCATATAGCGGTGCCTCTCCACTCGCCTGATTCCTGCAAGAATCCCCCCAAGGTAATCGTCCAGAAGCAGGATGACGTGGTCACCTCCATCCGCATCGAGTGCCCTTGCGGGCAGGTGGTCGAGCTGGCCTGCGAGCTCTGATCTGTTTGATCCCTCCGCCGCGTTCCATGCGGCAAATTCCACCGGACCCGCCGGGAAACGATTGCCAGTTTTTCCCTCTGCCGGTCCGGAATCCTCGGAAACACGCCAGTTTCTTCCCGTGGCATCGGCGCTGCTAGGTAGGAATCGCCATGAACGTAGGTCTCTACCACGCCGCTGCCGCGCTGAATGCGAATAGCCAGTGGCAGGACATCATCTCGCAGAACCTGGCCTCGAGCTCGATCCCGGGATACAAGCGGCAGGACGTCTCGTTTTCCATGGCGGCGCCGGTGGCCGGGGAACCTCCGCCGATGCAAACGGTGAAGCCCAGCACCTCGTTCGCCTCCGGGCCGATCCGGCCGACCAACGGCAACGCGGACTTCGCCATCGAAGGAGACGGTTTCTTCGAGGTCGAACTCCCCGGCGGCAAGACCGGTTATACCCGCGACGGTGAATTCAGGCTGGATACGTCCGGGGCGCTCGTGACCAAGGACGGCTTCAAGGTCGTCGGAAGCGCGGGCCCCGTGCAGTTGGACCTGAACAACCCGCTCCCGCTCGTGGTCGGTTCCTCCGGCGACATCAGCCAGGGTCCCGAAGCCAAGGGCAAGTTGTCCGTCATCCAGTTCAACGATCCCTCCAAGCTGACGACCGTTCCGGGCGGCTATTTCATCGCCGAGGATCCCACGCTGAATCCCGCCCCCTCCGCAGCGCTGGTGCGGCAGGGATACCTCGAGACGTCCAACGCCTCCGTCGTGCACGAGATGGCCAACATGATCTCGGCAATGCGGGCGTTCGAACTCAACCAGAAGGTCATCCAGATGACCGACGACCGGATGCAACGCTCGATCGGCGAGCTGTCCCCGCCCGCCTGAACCCTACTCTCCTGAAACATGATTCGCGCACTCTACACTTCGGCGTCCGGGATGCAGGCCCAGCAGATGAATCTGGACGTGATCTCCAACAACTTGGCGAACGTCAACACGACCGGCTACAAGAAGAACAAGATCGAGTTCCAGGATCTCCTCTACCAGACGCAGCGTCCCGCGGGTGCCCAACAGGGGCAGGGAGCCGTCACCCCCACCGCCATCCAGGTCGGCCACGGCGCCAGGGTCGGCTCCACCGCGCGCGTCTTCTCCGCCGGCGAACTGACCAAGACCGGGGAGAAACTCGACGTGGCGATCAATGGTGACGGGTTCTTCGAGGTCCAGCTTCCCGACGGAACGCGGGGCTACAGCCGCGACGGTGCCCTCAAGCTCGACAGCCAGGGACGGTTCGTGACGAGCGAAGGCTACCAGATCCTCAGCGGCTTCCAGGCTGTGCCCCAGGGCACGACCGAGATCACCTTCGCCAACAACGGCGACGTGACGATGCGCAACGCCAACGGTTCCCAGACGACGTTCTCCGTGCAGCTGGTCCGCTTTCCCAACTCCGGCGGACTCGAGAGCGTCGGCGGCAACATCTACAAGGAGACGCCGGCATCGGGCCAGGCCACACCCGGCATTCCGGGACAAGACGGGTTGGGCACGATGCAGCAGGGGTTCCTTGAAATGTCCAACGTCAAGGTCGTCGAGGAAATGGTGAACATGATCGTCGCCCAGCGGGCCTACGAGGTGAACTCCAAGGCCGTCCAAGCCAGCGACGACATGATGCAACAGGCCAATAATCTCCGTCGATGAACCGGCTCTTCTCCACTTCAATTTCCGGACTCGAAGGTCTTGCCGCCGGCCGGCCGGCCCGTGTCCGTTTCAAGAAAAGATTCTTCGCCGCATTGGGTTGTCTGGCCCTCGGCCTCACCGCTTTCGCCTCGCAGGCCCAGTCCTACGAGCTCCGCCGGACGGTCCAAGTGGACGGTGCCGGGGTGCTCTTCCGTGACCTGTTCACGGGGGGCGAAACCAACTCCGCCGCGGCGGTCCAGCTCGCGCCTTCCCCGTCGATGGGGCAGGCGTTGAACTGGGATGCCGCGCAGATCCAGAAGCTCCTCGGCGAATATGCCGGGCTTGATGGCTTCACCAACTGGTCCGGTGCCGACCGCATTACCATCACGCGCCGCACGCGCCTGCTGGCGGAAAGCGAGCTCAAGGAGCTGCTCCAGGCCGCGCTCCAACGGGACCATGTCAAGGAACGGGGTGAGCTGGAGCTCCGGTTCAGCCGCGCGTGGAACGGGATGCAGGTCACCGACGAGCCGGTCTCGGTCCGCATCGTCGACGTGCCGGCCACCGGCCTGAGCCAAAGTTTTGTCTGCCGCTTCGAAGTCCAGTTGTCCGACCGCCGCATCGCGGAGCTCCAGGTCCTCCTGCAGGCGCGCATCTGGCGTGACATCGTCGTCAGCTCCGGCCCGGTGCGGCGTGGAGAAGCGCTGCGCAGCGCGGATGTGAAACCCGAACGCCGCGACATCGTGGCGATCCGCGACTTCGTTCCCGCCAAGGCGTTGGACGAGGGCGATCTTGAAGTGACCGAGAACCTCGTCGCCGGAGTGCCCTTGACGGGACGTTCCGTCCGCACGCGTCCGGTCATCCTCCGCGGCACGATGGTCGAGGCGTGGGTGCGCGACGGCGGCATGCAGATTTCCCTCAAGGTCGAGGCGCTCGAAGACGGCGTCCTTGGTCAAACCCTGCGGGTGCGAAATCCGAAAACGAAACGAGAACTCCTAGGAAAGGTGCACAATGAACAAACCGTTATCCTCCATCTTTGAACGGGCCTACGAATGGGCCCAGAAAAACGGCGTCTCCACCGACTCGCGTGTCGGCTGTGAATCCGAACTCGAGCGCGAGTCCAAGCAGTGGAAGCGCGTGTCGAACCGCCTCAAGGCTGGCGAATCGCAGACATCCATCTTTCGAAAGGCGGCCCTCATGGCCGTCTTCGTTTCGTTCGCCGCCGGCGCATCGGCCGACTCGCTCTGGAAGCCGGGCGCCCGTTCCGGATTGTCCGACAAGAAGGCTTCGGCCATTGGCGACATCGTGACGATCGTCGTCCAGGAGAGCGCCACGACGTCGAAGCAGAACAAC
>JBBRDN010000031.1:0-29527 GCA_038203875.1 Verrucomicrobiota bacterium | reverse complement strand
TCCCGGCTGATCAGCGCGATCGCCATCGAGAGGGGCAGCGCCAGACCGACCAGGCCCGCGAGATGGTTGGGGTTGAAGAGCGTTCCCGATCCTCGGGCCAGATACTGCGCGGCCTGCCCGTAGCCCAGCACCGTCCCCGGCTTGGCGGCCCACTGGTAGATTGCATAGACCGATTCCACGGTGGCCAGCGCGATCAACGCGTAGACGAGGAAACGGACCGACCGCTGCCCATGGAGGGTTGTCACCACGAAGCTGAACACCAGATAGCAGATGGCCACGCGGATGAGTTCCTGGCGCGCGACATACTCCACATCGGCATACCAATACCGGCCGGCCGCATAGACCATGAACAACGTGGCGGCCCAAAACGCGGGTGGCATCACCAGCCGCGGTTTCCGCGCCACCGCAAGACGGACGGTGAAGAAGAAGAGGCCCAGGACCATCAACCACTGCAGGACCACCCTCGCCCACAGGTCCACGCCGCCAAACGCGATGGCCGCGAACCACAGCGCCACGACGACGACCGCGAGCATCCCCTTCTGGCACCATGTCTCGATTCGATCCCTATCCATGTATCCGTAGAGCCTACGAGGCCGGGTCAAGAGGCGTCACGTTTCCATTTTTTCAGGCCTCTGATGTTTCGTTCCTCTTGCCCCGGTCATTCTCGTTCTCGTTCTCATCCTCGGTCTCCCGCTCCCTGGTGTTTCTGGATCTCACGCCGCGTGGGCCGTTCGTGCGGCGGGTGTTCATGCCGCCAACATCCCGACAAACAAGCCCCGCGCCTCCGGTAGGGCGCGTCACTCCGTGCGCGCCGCAGGCCAACGCGGAATCACGGGACCGATGGCTGGCACACTGATGTCGTAGCCCCGGTCCCCTGACCGGACGTTTCCGGTAGGGCGCGCCACTCCGTGCGCGCCGCATTCCGCCGCTGCGGCTTAACGGCCCGTCAAACAAGCCCCGCGTTCCCGGTAGGGCGCGTCACTCCGTGCGCGCCGCGGGCCGCTGCGACTAATTCCTGAAAACCCGTCAAGCCCGCATCTCTCCGATATGTTTCGGTCCGGTGCGGCTTATCGACCTCCAGATGCGGCTCGATGCAGGCCCCGGGCCGCTCGGCGTGCCGGCGGATCAACCGGCTGTCGTAGGCTGTCCGGCGCATGAAAGACCAGGAAACCCAGATCAAATTCGTCCAACTCCGTGTCCAGGGGCTCTCCTACGCGCGCATTTCCCGTGAACTCGACGTCGCCACCGGCACGCTGGTCAACTGGAGCCGGCGCTTCCGCTTCGAGATCCAGAACTTCCGCGCCATCGAAATGGAGGCCCTGCGCGAACAATTGGTCGAATCCCAGGAAGGCCGCGCACGGCTGCTCGCATCCCAGCTCAAACGTGTGGACGAAGAGATCGCCAAACGCGATGTCGCGGAACTTTCGACCGGTTCGCTGTTCCACCTCGCCCGGTCCTTGCGGCGTCAGATCCTCGACGAAACCGCCGGCGGCGCCTTCGCCTCCCCGGTCGATCAGATTCCCTCCGAGGAGTATCATGAAAAAGCGCAGGAATGGAACCCGTGACGGGCCGCGCCGGCTGGACCGTTCCGTCGACCATGGGCTCGGCCACAATCTGGTCAGGTTGCTGGACGGCGGTTCCTCGGGCCACCGAAGGCCCAACCTGTTCCGCGCGGCGATCTCGCTGCTCAACGCTTACGTCCGTTGGCGAGAGCGGTGCGCCAGGGACGAACGGTTCGTCACGCGGACCGGACACCTCGTTGCGGCGAGGGACCGCCTTGTGGCGGGATTGCAAAGGCGGGATGGTCCCGACCCAGCCGGGCAGGATCCACGCTGAAAGCGATTCCGTTCAAAAGTCGCCCACAAACGTTCACTTTTCCAGATACCCTCCACCCAAGCGGCCGCAGCGGGCCATCCTGTCTGCTCGCCGCTGCTGCTGCTTGACGGCCCGTTCCCGTGGCCGGGCGTTCCAGGTAGGGCGCGTCACTCCGTGCGCGCCGCGGGCCGCTGCGGAATCGTCGTAGTTGTCTACGGATTATCGGGACAGACGAGGTTTCGGGAACGAGGGCATGACGGGATTTCCACGTTCCGTCCGGAGCAACGCAATCGAGCGCCGGCGTGGGGTTCAGGACACCAACGTCGTGCCGACCGTTTGCCGTGGGCTCAAGGTCCACGCCGAAGGATGCTGTGTCAGGCCGATGTGGGGATAGTATTCCACCGCCTTGGGCGCGGAGAGCAGGATGAGCACCGCCTCGCCTCCCGCTGCCTGGGTGCGGCGGATGAGTTCGCGGCCGATGCCCCGACGTTGGTGTGTTTGCCGCACCGCGAGGTCGGACAGGTAGGTGCAATAGGCGAAGTCGCTCACGCTGCGGGCGATCCCGACGAGCTGTTCCGCGTCCCATGCAGTGACCACAAGGCTGGCATTCCGCAGCATGGAATGCATCCGGTCGCGGTCTCCGATCGGTCTCCGTTCTCCCAGGGTCGATGCCCGGTAAAGCTCGATGACCAGGTCGATCTCAAGGTCGTTGCCGATGCGGTAGGTGATTGCGGACATGGTATTGAAAACGTCGTCCCGAGTGTCGGAGATCGCGTCGGATGATTACTCCGTGGCCGAAGGCGGCTGGCGGTCAATCCACTTCTTGCCGGCCGCGAGCGCCGCCAGGGTTTCTCCGAGCCGTCGTTCGCGGGTTTCGGCGCGTATGACCGCGTTGAGCCCGACAATGAACTCGCGCCGGTAGCTGGGCTTGGGCGGGTCGAAGTGCGCGGCCGCGGCGCGATGGCGTTTCTTGCTGGGGACTTTCTTGAAGCCTGTCTGAAAAAGCCCGCGCCAACGTATTCCAGCCGCGGAGCGGCGACAGAAAGTAGCCCCGGGCGTGAGCCCGGGGGACGGCGGTTTGCGTCGGGCAGCCCCGGAGGGGCGAAAGAACCGTTCGCCGACGGCGGTTCCTCTCGCCCATCCGGTGCTCATGCGTAAGCTCCACGACAACCCACAGCTCGCGCTGTGGGCTAGTTTCTTCCGCGCCTCCGGCGCTGGACCTGCCTCTCGGAAATTTTCAGACAGGCTCCTCAATAAATCCGGCATCGGCCAGCGCACCCGCTTCATTTTCGCCGCGGGCGGCGCCGTGGGATCGTCGTCCAGAAGGAAAGCGGCATGAAGCAGGCGCCGGAAGGCGTCCCGGTTGAATCCGTCCAACGAAATCAAGCGGATGTCGGGGATCGGCGGGAACTCGGCGAAATAAGCGGAGCCTGTCCATGGAGCCGGGTCGTGCTACGATACACGACGTGTTGCGCCGCCATCATCGATGTTTCCCTACCTGCCTAGCCGCGATCATCGTCACGGCCGCCGTCGCGAACGGCGAACCGCAGAAGTCCGCGCCGGCACCGCCCGCGCCCGACGGGATCGACGCTCTCGGCGACATCGCGGAGGCATGGGCCAAGGAAAACATCGACGATTCGGTCCTCGCCACGTTCGGACAACTGGACCGTGACCGGATCCGCGGACTGTTCACCGAACTGGAAAAACGCCTTCACGGCGATTCCGTCTACGACCTCGTCACGATGCGCGACAGCGCCCGTTCACTGCTTCCCCTGCTCCAACAGTTCGAGGACACCGCGCCCTACGCCCTTTGGCTGCAGAACCGCCTCGAATATCTCGACGCCGCCGACCAACTGGGACGCGAGCTCACGCCGAAGCTGCCCGTCCCACCAAAGCCCGGCCAACCGCCCGCCGTTCCGCCTCCACCAACGGTCACGCAGCAACGGGCCGTCTGGGAGAAGCGCGTGTCGCTCGTTCGCGAACCCGCCGAGTCCCAGCCCATCGCGGACAGGCTCAAACCCGTCTTCGCATCGGAGGGCGTCCCGGGCGGCCTGGTGTGGATCGCCGAAGTGGAATCAGGGTTCAACGCGAAGGCCACCAGCCCGGCCGGGGCGGCAGGATTGTTCCAACTCATGCCGACAACGGCCAAGAGCCTCGGCTTGTCGACGTGGTTTCCCGATGAACGGCGGAATCCGGAAAAGTCGGCCCGCGCCGCCGCGCACTACTTGAAACAGCTGTATCAGCGCTTCGGCGACTGGCGGCTCGTGCTCGCCGCCTACAACGCGGGCGAGGGACGCGTGGCCAGGCTGTTGCAGAACTCCAAGACGAAGACCTTCGACGCCATCGCGCACCGGTTGCCGGCGGAGACGCAGATGTATGTGCCCCGTTGTGAGGCCGTCATCCGCAAGCGCGAGGGCGTCTGGCTGGGAGAGTTGGCGGCGCCGAAGGGATGAGAATTGTGCGTTTGAAGCCCCGCGTCGCCGGAGCGTCACAATTCAGCGATTGAACAAAACCGCGCGAATCATAGCCTGAAACCATGTCGTTGAACCGCCGTTCATTCTTCCGCCGCTCGGGCCTCATCGCCGCCTCGGCGGTGGCCGCCCCGTCTTTCGTGCGTGCGGCGGGCGATGTCACGGCTGCCCCGGGCGAGAAGCCCCGGCACATCATCCACCTCGTGGCGGACGGCATGAGCATGGCCACGCTCACCTGCGCGGATCACTTGTCGCAGCAAATGCGCAAGAAGGGGCTCACGTGGATCGATCTCTACAACCGACGCGAGGTCGTCAGCTCGCTCATGAACGTCCGCGCACTCAATTCGCTCGTCACCGATTCGGCCGCGTCCGCCTCGGCCTGGGGTTCCGGTTCCCGCGTCGTCAACGGGGCCCTCAACATCCTGCCCGACGGACGGCAACTGAAGACGCTTTATTCTCTTTTCGGCGAAGCCGGCTGGAAGCGAGGCCTCGTCACCACGGTCGAGATCACCCACGCCACTCCGTCCGGATTCGCGATCAATGTCACAAGCCGGGGCAGCTCCGACGACATCGCCAAACAGCTCTTCGAACGGAAGATCGACCTGATGCTCGGCGGCGGCCGCGACTTTTTCGACAAGGCCAGGCGAAAGGACAAACGTGATCTCTCCGGCGAGTTCGCCAAGGCCGGCTACACCGTGATGAAGACGAAGGCCGACCTGGCCAAAGCACCGGCGGATACCAGATGGCTCGGCCTGTTCGCCGGAAGCCACCTGCCCTTCACGATCGACCACCTGAACACGCCGAAGGCTACCGTCGAGATTCCCACGCTCGCCGAAATGACAGAAGCCGCGCTCAAGAAGCTGGAGCGCGAACCGCATTTCATCCTGCAGGTCGAAGGCGGCCGCGTGGACCAGGGAGCGCACTTGAACGATGCGGCCGCGGCATTCCGCGATCAGATCGCGTTCGACGAGGCGCTCGACGTCTGTCTTGCCTTCCAGAAGCGCCACCCGGACACCCTGCTCGTCATCACGACCGACCACGGGACCGGCAATCCGGGCCTGAACGCCGCCGGCAAGGAATACAATCTCAGCGGGCCCCTTTTTGAAAACATCCCCAAGATCCGGAAGTCGCTCGGCGAAATGACGCGCCAGATCAAGGGCCTCGCGAACTTCGACGGCGAAAGCTACAAGGGCGACGCTCCCAAGAAGGGCAAGATCGTCGAGCCCGGCGTCATCGCCGACATCGTCCACGCGGCGAGCGGTTATCGGCCGTCGCTCAAGCGTTGCACGAAGTATCACCAGTTCCTCAGCGGAAAAGGCGACGCGCTTTACGACCTCACGAACAACACGGACTACCAGCTTGGCCAGATGCTGGGGAACTACGTGGGCATCGGCTGGACTTCGACCAACCACACCTCCGACTACGTCCCCATCCTGGCGACAGGACCCGGCGCCGAGAAGTTCGGCGGCTTCGTTCAGAACACCGACGTCTTCCGCCACTATACCAGCCTCGCCGGAATCGACTTCCGCAACCCCGAGTTGCCGTTGATGGCGGAATCGGGACCAAGCGCCTCCGAGGCCGAGGGCCAAGAATTTGTCGCCTGATCGCCGCCAAGGGATCGGTTGCGCCGGAGCCTGCCCGATGCTGTCTTAGGAGCAGACCACGCCATGAACCTCCTTCGAGCAACACGCCGCCACTTCGTTGTCGCGGCATTGCTCTGCCTCGGAACCCTCGGAGCCTGCGCTGAATCCGCGCAGGAAGCGCATGCCAGGTTCTATGCGGAAACGCGCAAGGCGTGGTCCGTGGATCCGACCAACCCGGCCAACGTCATCCAGTTTGGACGGGCCGCTTTTGACCACGCCGAGTTCGCCGCCGGCAATTCGCAACGAAGCAGCATCGCCGAAGAGGCCATCGGCACCCTGAAAACTCTCCTGGGCCGGGAATCGAAGTCGGGGCCGGCCCACTACTGGTTGGCGATGAACCTGGGCCAGCTCGCACGCACCAAGACCCTGGGCGCGCTGAAGCTGGTTCGTGAAATGGAGAGGGAGTTCCTCGCCGCCCGGGAGTTCGACAAACTGCAGGACTTCGGCGGACCGGATCGCAATCTCGGCCAACTCTACTTCCAGGCACCCGGCTGGCCCACGAGCATCGGCAACCACAAGAAGGCCCGCGTGCATGTCGACGAAGCCGTCAAGCTCGCCCCCGACTTTCCTGGCAACCAGATCGCCCTCCTCGAAATCGCGACGGAGGCGCACGACTTCAAGACCGCCCAGGCACAAATCAAGGGTCTGACCGACCGGCGGGCCAAAGCGCGGGAGAAGTTCTCCGGCCCGGAATGGCAGGACGACTGGGCCGACTGGGACAAGGTAAGGGATCGTTGTCAGCGAAAGATCGACGAGCTCCAGAAAGCGCAGACCACCCGGAGCAAACGCTGAGGGGCGCGTTGACTCGCCACCTCGAAAACCTATGAACCCGGCCATGAACCTGTTCGTTCCAACCGCCCTCGTCGCTGCCTTCTTGATCTCAGGTTGCGCGAAGACCGGACCCGTCGGTCCCAAAAAGCCGGCGCCGGAAATCGCGGTGAAGGAGGAACCCGTGATCCGCCCGGTGACGAAGCCGATCGGAAGAATCTCCTCGGTGAATCCCGTTTCCCGCTTCGTTGTGATCACGTATCCGTCCGCCGCCTTGCCTAAGAGCGAACAGCGGTTGGGGATCTACCGCGAGGGCCGAAAAGTCGGAGAGGTCAAGGTCACCGGACCCGAGCGCGACACGATTACGGCCGCCGACTTGATCTCGGGAGAAGCCGAATTGGGAGACGAGGTCCGCGAAAACTAGGCCGAGACAGACGGACTACTTCGAAACTTCCGCCTGCTTCGGTTCCGCCGCCTTGCGATAGGGCGAATGCAGGTTGAAGTAGATACCGCACAGAGGCCGGTCAGCTTCGGCCTGGCTAAGGATGATGGTGATCTGCGAGTCGAGGGCGATCCCATGGCGAAGGCTTGGGCCGCGGTTCTCAAAGGCGGCGATGGCTTTCCTCATCAGGCGTTCGACCACCTTTTCGCAGTCGACAGGAGCCTTCTCGAGACAGACGACATACTTGTCAAAAGCCTGGAGAGCTTCCCGCATCTCCGGCTCAAATTGGTCGACGTGCAGCGCCATGATTAAAATCTATCCCAAAGTTCCCGGACGATCAACCACCCCTTCACAGTCCGGGATTGTCGATCCCTAACCCGATCTTGGGGCGGTCTCCAAACAGCGCGGTGCCAATGCGCACGAGCGTCGAGCCTTCCTCGATCGCCACTTCGAAATCACCGCTCATCCCCATGCTGAGAACTGGAAGCGGAACTCCAACCCGCTCCTGGCAACGGTCCCTGAGCTCTCTCAGCGCCCGAAAGAACGGGCGGGCCCGCTCCGGCAGAGGCGAATACGGCGCGATGGTCATCAACCCATGAAGTTCCAGCCTCGAAAGACGCATGATCGATTCCAAATCCGCGAGAACCGCCTCGGGCTTGTAGCCGAACTTGCTGGCTTCGCCCGCGACATTGACCTCGAGGAGGATCTTCAGTGTCTTGGACTGCTTCGCGGCGGCTTTGTTGAGCTCCTCGGCCAATCCAAGGCTGTCGACACCCTGGACCATGTCGAACAACGCCACGGCATCGCGGCACTTGTTCGACTGGAGATGCCCGATCATGTGCCACGAAAGGCTGCCGGGACATTGGGGAATCTTTCCCTTCGCTTCCTGGACCCTGTTCTCGCCGAAGAGCCTCAACCCGGCTCTCGCCGCCGCCTCGACCGCCGCCGGGGGCTGGTTCTTGGAAACGCCCATCAACGCGACATCCCCTGGATCTCGTCCAGCGCGAGCGCAGGCTTCGGCAATCTTCAGACGGATGACATCAAGCGTTTCTACGATCATAACGACGACGGAACCGGACACTGCCGCATGGTTACCAACTGACAAGCGGCCAGAACAACACGCTCTTGGTTATGGGTTTGCCCTGTGCTTGATTGGGCCCATGAACTACTGGCTCGTGAAGCAGGAACCGGACGCCTACGCGTGGTCGCAGTTCGTGGCCGACGGCAAGACGGCATGGACGGGTGTCAGGAATTTCCAGGCGAGGAACAGTCTCCGGGCGATGAAGAAGGGCGATCTCGTGCTCTATTACCACAGCAACATCGGCAAGGAGATCGTCGGCATCGCCAAGGTCGTGAAGGAGCACTACCCCGACCCGACCGCCGAGGAAGGAGACTGGTCTGTCGTCGATCTGGCCCCGGTCAAACCGTTGAAGAAGTCCGTCACATTGGATGCCCTCAAAGCGGACGCCGTGTTGAAGGATATTCCGCTCGTGAAACAAAGCCGGTTGTCCGTGAGCCCATTGACCGAACCGCAGTTCAAGCGCGTCCTTGCCTTGGGAGAAGCCCGCTGAACCGTCGTGCTTGGCTAACTGGTCGGAGCGGTTAGTTTTCGTAGCACCGATGCATCAAACGAAGCGGAGAAGCTCGAACCAATGAAAGCCCTGATCCTCAGCGCAAGCCTGATCGCGGCCCTGTTCGCCCCGGCCGCTACCACAGCCGCTGGATTCGACCATTCCTACAAGGCCTACGCCGCAGTCCTGACGAACAACGTCAAGGACGGCGCCGTGAACTACCGCGCCCTATCACTCAATCTCGAACCGCTTCGCGGCGTGCTCGTCGAGTTCTCCAAGGCGACCGAAACGGAGTTCGCCCTGTGGACCCGGGCCAAACAAAGCGCGTTCCTGATCAACGTCTACAACGCGCACATCCTCATGCTCGTGGCGACCAATTACCCGACCACGAGCGTTCGTCGCCTCGGCCGCGGCGTCACGAGTCCATGGCAATTGCCCATCGTCCGGATTCTCGGCCGTTCCACCACCCTGGAAGCCATTGTTCAAGGCCCGCTGCGCCGCGGCATCGAGGATCCGCGTGTCCACTACGCCCTGTGCCAAGGGGCCAAAGGATCCCCTCCCCTTCGCAGCGAACCCTATTTGCCGGAAAAATTGGACGAACAGTTCGCGGACCAGGCAAAGGTCTTCCTCGCCGATCCCGCCCGGAACCGCGTCGACGCCAAACGGAAGGTCCTGTGGCTATCGCCGGTGTTCTTGTGGTATGGCGCGGACTTCACCAACCGCGAACCCAACCTGATAAAAGTTATCCGTCCCCACACGGCCGCCGCCACCGCCGAGATGATCGATGCGGCGACCGTCGATGAGCCGGTCAAGTTCGACTTCGCGGACTTCAACTGGGATCTCAACGAATACCGGCCCGGCTCCAAGCCGTAGCCGGTCCCGGCATGCGGTGGCCGTTCCGCCGCTTGCCCTCGCCCCAGGGTTGGGCTACACACAGCCGCCCCGGCTGTCGCGGACAACCAGCCGGTGTTGAAGCAAAACCGCATGAACGCAGGAAATCCATTTTCCGGCTTCGCCTCACGGCTAAAGCCGCTGCTCGTCGATCTTGCCTCACGGCCGGGATCCAGCCTGCCTGAAGCGGAGTTCAACGCCCTCGCCCTCGAGCTCTTTAGCCTGCAGTTCCAGAAGGTCGCCCCTTATCGCCGCTTCTGCGAGGCCCGGGGGATTGCTGCCGACTCCATCGACGACTGGCGCAACGTTCCGGCGATCCCGACGTCCGCCTTCAAGGAGCTCGAACTGACCTGCCTCGCTCCGACCGGGCGCACCACCGTCTTCCACTCCAGCGGCACGACCGCCGACAAACCCAGCCGCCATTTCCACAACAGCGACTCGCTCGCCGTCTACGAGGCGTCGCTGCTCGGCTGGTTTCGCCAACATGTCCTGGGCGATTGGGACCGGTTGATCGAAGACGAACGGGTTGGTCCGCTCGATCAACCCGGTTTCATCATCCTGACGCCTCCGTCGAATGCCGTGCCCCATTCGTCGCTCGTCCATATGTTCGAGGCCACGCGCCGGGAACTGGCCTCGCGCGATTCCGTCTTCACCGGACTGGTTGCGGCGGATGGCGCGTGGCAACTCGATTTGGATGCGACGCTTTTCGCCATCCGGAAATCGATGTGCGCAAACCGTCCGGTGACGCTTCTTGGAACTGCGTTCTCATTTGTCCATCTGCTCGATCATTTCGCGGCGAACAACATCCGTTACCGGCTCGCCGAAGGTTCGCGCGTCCTGGAAACCGGCGGCTACAAAGGCCGCTCACGCGAAATGCCGAAGGCCGAGTTACACGCGCTCATCACCAAACACCTCGGGATTCCGCCGGAACGGATCGTCTGCGAATACGGCATGAGCGAGCTGAGTTCGCAGGCCTACGTAAGGAACGCGTGCGCCGCGCAGGCATCCGGGGGTTCAGCGTCCTCACTGCACTTTCCTCCTTGGGCCCGGGTTCGGCTGATAAATCCGGAAACGGGATCCGATGCCCTAGCCGGAGAGCCAGGAATCATCCGGATCTTCGATCTCGCGAACGTGTTCTCGGTCGCCGCCATCCAAACCGGCGACCTGGGCATAAAGAGTGGTGATGGCTTTGAACTGCTGGGGCGTGCCGCCATGGCTGAGCCGCGCGGATGTTCGTTGATGCCGGCGTGAGCAAACCCCTCGCAGAACATGACTGAACCTTTGCCCAACTTCTTCCTCGCCGATCTGCCCCCAGGCGGTTCGCTTACTCCTGCCATCGTCACCGAGGCTTGCCGCACGTTGAAACGCAACCGCGAGCGGTATCTCGTCGAACGCAATACCGCGAGCATCGTGCGGATGATCAGCTCAGTTGCATCCAGCTGGCTCGATCCCGAATACCCGTTTCGCAAACAGGCGCTGGCCGAAGGTCCGGCCGCCACCGGATTCTCGTCCGAGACCCTCGCACACGGTCTCGACACCTACTTCAGATCGATCACCGCGGATCGGCTGACCAACCTGTTGGAGCAGGAACTGGGGCATGCCGATCGGATGGACCAGCCAACGGAAAACAACGTCGACCGTGAGTTCGATCGCGCGGCCATAGCCACCGGACCCGAGCTGCTGACGCACATCACGGGCGGTGTCCTGCCAAATCCGGTCTTCACCGGAATCATCCTCGGACTTCTCACGCGTTCCGCACAGTTCGTGAAGTGCGCTTCCGGCACGAGTCTCCTGCCACGCCTCTTCGCCCATTCAATCTACGCGTGTGAACCGAAGATCGCGGCCTGCCTCGAGATCGCAGAGTGGCGCGGCGGCAGCACGCTTCTTGAAGACGCGCTGTTCTCCGAGAGCGACCTCGTGTCGGCGATGGGGAGCGATGAAACCGTCGCCGCGCTCCAAAAGCGCGTCCGCGGAAGGTTCGTCGGCTTCGGACACCGGGTGAGCTTCGCCTACCTCACCCGCGAGACGATCTCGGGCTTCAGCCTGCCCAAGCTGCTCCGCCGCGCCGCAGGCGACGTCGCCGCGTGGGACCAACTGGGCTGCCTGTCGCCGCACGTGTTCTACGTCGAGTCCGGCGGCAAAGTGACTCCCGAACAGTTCGCCGAAAAACTCGCGCACGAACTGCAGATGCTCGAACAGGAACAGCCGCGTGGCCCGATCTCGACGGATGACTCGGCCGCCATCGCCACCCGACGGTCGTTCTATGAAGTGCGGGCCAGCGCCTCGGCCGAGACACGGATGTGGACAAGCACCGGCTCCACGGTTTGGACCGTCATCTTCGAGGCTGACACCACATTCGCGCCGTCCTGTCTGCACCGTTTCATCTACGTCAAGGCCGCACCCAATCTCGCCGAAGCGCTCCGTGGCGCCGACCGCGTCCACCGCCGGGTCTCGACCGTCGCCCTGTCCGCGCCGGAAGACCGTGCGACGGGCATGGTCAAGGAACTCGCCCGATGGGGCGTGACCCGAGTGTGCGCCATCGGCGACATGCAAAATCCCCCGATCACCTGGCGCCATGACGGGCGTCCCGCGCTCGGCGATCTGGTCACTTGGACGGACTGGGAGAACGGCGGCTGAACACTTTTGAAGACCGATCAACCAACGACTTTACCGAACATGGAACTGAGGAAGAGCTTTCAATTTGAGGCCGCGCACGCGCTGCCAAACGTGCCGCAAGGCCACAAGTGCCGGCGGCTTCATGGACACAGCTTCGTCGTCGAGATCGTCGTCGAAGGACCGATGGACCCGCAGTTCGGCTGGGTCATGGACTACGCCGACATCAAAGCCGCGTTCAAGCCACTCTGGGAACAGCTGGACCACCACTATCTGAACGAGATTCCCGGAATGGAAAACCCCACGAGTGAAGTCGTCGCCATCTGGATCTGGGACCGGCTCAAGCCGCTGCTGCCGCTGCTGACCGAGATCGTCGTCGCCGAAACCTGCACGGCCAAGTGCGTCTACCGCGGCAGGTAGGCCGACGCTGCGTTTGCCGCGTCGACGCACTTCCGGCATAGGCACGCCTGGCGTCGAACGTCGGATGGAATCTTCTCCAGCACGGACGGATCGATCTCCACGCTGAAGCACCAGCACTGGCCCTTGTAGGTCGAGGACGTGCAGAGCCGGCAGTCGTTCGGACCTCCGCAAAGCGGGCAGCAAGAGGGGTCGTTCGCGTTCGGTGCGGGAGCCATGGACATTTGAATCGGGAAGCGATGGAGCGCATGAGCTCCAAGACGCTGAAACGGTTTACCGTCGCTCCACCGCTTCCGTCAGTCGTTTTCTCAGGGTCAGAAGGTCAGCTTGATTCCACCAAAGGCACCGAATCCCAGCGCAGGGAAGCCGCGGATGTAGTCGTAACGATCGTCGGTGAGGTTCTCGCCCCGGGCCCAGATCTCCACATGGTCGTTGAAGCGGTAGCTGACCGCGCCCCGCACGGTCAGGTAGTCGCCGATGGGGACTTGCCCTGGAAACTGCGAATCCTGCCGTTCAACCACCCAGGAAACGCCGGCGCTGAGCGTCAGTTTCTCGATCGGAGTGTAGGTCGAGTTCACGCCGACCTGATGACGCGGACGGCGCAGGAGCCGAAGACCCGTGTTGTCGTCGATGGCGGTGAGGTAGGTGTAGGAGGCCCGGGCCTTGAAGCGTTCGTTCGGCTGATACTCCAGGCCGAGTTCCACGCCTTCGGTCAGAGCCTTGGAGACGTTCTGCGGCGACGGGAAGACAAACTGGATGAGGTTGTCGATCTCGTTGCGGAACCAAGTCGCGGAGACCCTCACGTGGTTGTTGAAGAACGGCTGTTCGACGCCGGCCTCGTAGCCGAGCGATTCCTCGGGCAACAGGTTGGGATTGCTGAAACCCGGGAAGTAAAGGTCCTGCGCGGTGGGCGGGCTGTAGGACTGCGAGACGCTGGCGTGTAGCCGCGTCTCCGAACCCGGAACGCGATACGCCACGGCCTGGCGCCAGGTGAAGGCGTCCTCGTAGTCCGTGTAGCCGTCGTAGCGGAAAGCGCTGACGAAATTGAGCCGCTCGACCGGATTCCAAAGGCCTTGGATGAACCCGCCGACACCGGTCTGGTGCGCACGGATGTTCTCCACGCCGGCCGCATTGAACTGGCTGAACGACAGGTCGACCATGGTGACGCCGGGAACAATCCGGAGCGTTTCGATCGGCTGCCATTCCGCCTGGGCATCGACCTGGTGGGCGTCGACGGTGAGTTTGTTGTCCGAACCGAACTGGTCGCGGTAGCGCTGCCACTGGCGGTCGAAGGAGTAGTAGGCCTTCGTGGAAAGGGTGTCGTTGATCTTCCACTCGACGCCCGGCGAGATGCGGCTGACCTCGCGTTTCAAGGTCGCGATGGGATCCGGGAACGATACGCTGCCGGGCGATCCGCCGTCGCTCAGGCTGAGGCTGCCCTTCAGGTTGAAGTAGAGGTCCTTCGTCGCTTCGTAGCCGACCGAGCCTCGGAATGAGGTCATCTCGAACTCGCTGTTGGCGCGCGGGTATTCCGCGTCGAACCGCGACGCGCTCAGGGCGTAGTCGAACTTGCCCACGGCCCCGCGCGTCGAAGCGGCTTCGCGAAAGGTGCGGAAGCTGCCGCCTTCGAAAGAGAGTTCGCTCACCGGCTTGGCCAGACCTCTACCGGAAAAGGTCCGCAGGTTGATGACACCGCCGATGGCGTCCGCGCCATAGAGCACGGATGACGGCGTGCGGACGACCTCGATGGAGTCGACGCCGTCGAGCGAGAGGTTCTCATAGATGAACCCACCGGCGAGGCTCGGTGGGATGCGGCGGCCGTCGATGAGCAGCAGGGTGTGGTTGGCTTCGGTGCCGCGCACGAAGACGGAGGCCTGCTGTCCGGGGGTTCCTGCAGAGACGTAGCTGAGGCCGGGCACCAACTCGAGCGCATGTGCGACCGAGCTGAACTTGCCCGCCTTGAAGTCCGACGAATCGACCGAAGTGACGGTCGCTGCGGTGGCGTCGACGGAGTCGGACACGCGCGTGGCGGTGACGACGATGGACGGGAGCCGGTTGGTGACGGCGGTTTCCTGCGCCACGACGGCGCCGGCGAACGAAAGGCTGGCAAGGGCCAGCCGGCTTGGATTTTTCACTGTTGGTTCCTGACGGTTTCCGCACGGGGCGGAATGGGTTTCGGTTAAGAAACCAGTCCGGGAGTGGAAGACGACGTTCCCAGAGGCAGCGTCCGAAACGCGTTCCCCCTGAAAACGACAAAGCCTCCGCCCCCGACAAAACGAGAACAAAGGCATTCTACATTCCCAGACCGCACACGCGGAACCTGGCTGGCCTCATCCTTCTCTAGGTCGGAGAAGAGGGTTCCCCCATCGGTCCGACTGTGCGGCGGACCGGCGTGAAACCCCGACGAGCGAAAACGCATTCGATATCCTGACTCCGGGCTTCAAACCTCGCTCCCGCCTTCCCAGACCTTGCGGTCCAGTGGCGATGGGAGCTTGTAACCCGATACAGTGGCGCAACCGTCCCCGACTTTCACGGGGTTCCCTCCTGCGTTTCGGCCGGGACGGATGAACCGTCCCTTCAAATTTCCAAAGAGCGCAGCGGGATTAAGCCCCGCGATGGAATGGTTCAAGACAAGAGTTCCTCGATTCCAATCCGGGAGCCGGATTCCTTCGTTTTGAACAACGGCACCACGCCACGTGGATGTTGTCGGTCGAACGGTTTCCGTGAAACGCTCAGCCATGACGCTCCCCAGATTCGGTTCCAGGACGGTCGTCTTCCTGCTCGCACTTCTCCTCGGCTCGACCGCGGCCGCGAGGGCTGCCTTCGACGAACCGCGTCCGCTGTTCGTCGAAGGATACGCCGGAGCGGTAAGCTACGCGCCCGGAGACGAACTCACGCTCCATGTTTCCACCAGCGCCGCGACGTTCGGGGTTGAAATCACGCGTGTCGGCCTGAAGCGGGAAAGCGTCTGGACCTCGCCGCCCGTCGTCGGGAAGGAGCTGCCGGTTCCCGAAAACGCCTCGTCGCACGGCTGTGGCTGGCCCGCTGCCGTCTCGCTGAAAATTCCGGCCGACTGGCGCAGCGGCTACTACCATGTCGCGCTCAAAGTCCGCGACACCGGTGGAAAGTTCACCCAGCGCAACACCCGAACTGCGGAGGGCAGCTGCTACTTCATCCTGCGCGCGGCCGAACCCGGCAAGTCGTCCAAGATCCTCCTCCAGCTCTCGACCCACACCTACAACGCCTACAACAACTGGGGCGGCTTCAGCCTCTACGGCTTCCACGGTCGTGGCGGCAACCAAGGTCACCGCGTTTCCTACGAGCGGCCGCCGACCAGCCAGTTCGGCAACTGGGAACAGCCGTTCGTTGAATGGGCCGAGCGTTCGGGAATCGCTCTGGAGTTCGCCGCCAACAGCGACCTGGAATTTCGTCCCGAGATCCTGAAGGCCTACAAACTCGTCCTCAGCGTGGGCCACGACGAATACTGGTCGGCTCCCATGCGGGATCATCTGGAGAAGTTCATCGCCGACGGCGGCAACGTGGCCTTCTTCAGCGGCAACACCTGCTGCTGGCAGGTCCGCTCCGAGGACGGCGGCAAGGCGTTGACGAGCTGGAAGCAGAACTACCATTCCGACCCGGTCTACGCGGAGCACGGCAGCCAGGCCACGCTCTCCTCGCTCTGGAGCCACCATCTTGTGAATCGCCCGGAAAACCAGCTCACAGGCGTGGGCTTCCTCTGGGGCGGCTACCACAAGAGCCACGGCCAGCTCATGGACGGCAGCGGCGCCTTCACGGTCCACCGGCCGGATCATTGGATCTACGCCGGGACGGGTTTGAAGCGCGGCGATTCCTTCGGCGGAAAGGACACGATCGTCGGCTACGAATGCGACGGCTGCGAACTGGTCTGGAAGGACGGCCTGCCTTTCCCGACCCATCGCGACGGCACGCCGGAAAGCTTCGAGGTTCTGGGCAGCGCGCCGGCCCAGTGGCACCCCGACGATTCCGCCTGGTATGACAAGTGGGAGAACGGCCGTAAGGGCAACGCCGTGCTCGGCGTCTACACGCGCGGCGGAACGGTCTTCACCTGCGGCAGCACCGGCTGGGCCCACGGCCTGCGTGGCAAGGACCCGTTCGTCGAAAAAATCACCCGCAACATCATGGAGAAGCTTAACCGATGAACCGATCGCAATCTCAAGAGGAGCAAAGCCGCTCCGAAGTAGGGCGGGCATCTTGCCTGCCCCGTCTCAATCGTGGCTTCCAAATGGCGACTTGGACGCATCAGCCGGCAAGGCCTGGCCTTTGCGCCGAGAAATCCCGAGGCAGGCTGGAAGCACTGCCCTACCTTGCAGCCGCCGTTTGTTTCGTGTTTTGGGCCGCGATCGTTTCTGCCATGGGCGCGGAACCGCTTCCGCCCGGGACATTGCTCCGCGACTTCGACCATGACGGCATCGAGGAAAAGCTCACCAGCCGACCCGGCACGAACTCGATCCAGACGTGGGTTGAATCCAAGAAAGCGTGGGAAGACGCCGGCTACCAGTTGCCGGATGGCGTGACGCTCGTCGATGAACAGGGAAATGATGCGGGCCTGCGGTTCCTCGATCTGAACGGCGACGGCTTTGACGACATCCTCTTCTCCAACTCGAAAGGCTACGCGATCCACCTCTGGACCAAGAAAGTCCGGTCCGATCTCGGCTGGACGCGCGGATGGTCCCAGTTCGTCCGCGCCGCTGAACGCAGCGGAGCCAAATCGGAACCGCCTTCCCTGGTCGGAGCCGATGTCTCGCTGGAAAACGGCATGGTCGTCGTGAAGCGCGCCGGCGTCACAGAACGCCTTTCCGCCGCCATGTTGATCGCCTTCGACATGCCACCGCCAAAGTCGCCCGCGGAAGCGCTCGCCAGCTTCCGCGTCCGCCCCGGCTTCCGGGTCGAACTGGTCGCCGCCGAACCGGTGGTCATTGATCCCATCGCGTTCGACTGGGGCGCGGACGGACGTCTCTGGGTCGTCGAGATGCGCGACTATCCGCTCGGCCTCGACGGCAAAGGAAAGCCCGGCGGTGTGGTCAAGGTTCTTGAGGACGCCGCCGGCGACGGGCGCTATGAAAAGTCGACGACCTTTCTTGAAGGCATCGCCTTTCCCAGCAGCGTCATGCCGTGGAAGAAGGGCGTCCTCATCGCGGCTGCGCCTGACATTTTCTACGCCGAGGATACGGACGGAGACGGCAAGGCAGACATCCGCAAGGTCCTCTTCACCGGCTTCACTGAAGGAAATCAGCAGCATCGAATCAACGGCTTCGAATGGGGTCTCGATGGCTGGATCTACGCCGCCAACGGCGACAGCGGCGGCAAGGTGAAATCCATCGCGACCGGCAAGACCGTCTCGATCAGCGGCCGCGACATCCGCTTCAAGCCGGACACCGGTGAATTGGAAACCGTGTCGGCCCAGACGCAGTTCGGCCGACGCCGTGACGATTGGGGAAACTGGTTCGGCAACAACAACCCGACATGGCTCTGGCACGTCACCATCCCCGAGCACTATCTCCGCCGGAACCCCCAGCTCGCCGTGAAGAGCGTCCGGCACATCCTCGCCAACTACCCGGATTCCAACCGCGTCTTCCCCGCCAGCAAATCCATGGTCCGCCCAAACCAGCCATGGTCGATCAACCACGTCACCAGCGGATGCAGCCCCAGTCCTTATCGCGACGACCTGTTTGGTCCGGACTTCGCCACCAGCATCTTCATCAGCGAACCGGTCCACAACTCGGTCCATCGTGAAGTGCTCGAGCGTGACGGCGGCGGCTTCACCAGCCACCGCGCAAATGAGGAGGAGACGAGCGAATTCCTCAGCAGCACGGACAACTGGTTCCGCCCGGTCACGCTCAAGACCGGCCCAGATGGCGCGCTCTACATCGCCGACATGTATCGGTTTATCCTCGAACACCCCGAGTGGATCTCGCCCGAAATGCAGGCCCGCGTCGATCTGCGCGCCGGCTCGGATCGAGGCCGCATCTACCGCGTCGTCCCCGATGGCGCTCCACGGCGGAAAATCCCCAACCTTGCCAAGATGAACTCGGCCGAACTCGTCGAAGCGATGAACAGCCCGAACGGTTGGCAACGCGACTTCGCCCAACGGCTGCTCGTCGAACGCCACGACCCGACAGCGAACCCGGCGATAACGAAACTGCTCGCCGTGAACTACGCGCCCAAAGTGCGAATCCAGGCCCTGAGCACGCTCGGACTTCTGGACGCTCTCAAATCCGATGCCCTCGTTCCGGCGATCGCGGATCCGCACCCTGCCGTCAGGGCGGAAGCGCTACGGCAGAGCGAATCATTCGCCGTCAAGAACGACGACGTGTTCGACGCAGTCCGAGCGGCAGCGGCCGACAGCGACGCTTCGGTGCGATTGCAGGCCGCGTTCTCACTCGGTGCGTGGCCGGAAGCCCAGACCGAACCCGTGCTCCGCGAACTCGCCGCCCGGAGCGAGGGCGATGACACGTTGCGGATCGCGATCATGTCGTCGTTGCCTCCGGAGAACACGCTCTTCACGGAAATGAAACGGAATGCTCCCATTCCGAAGCCGGCGACGCTCGCCACCCTAAAGCCTTCGTCCGCCGACCGCGCCCAAGTGATCGCGGGCTATGCTGGAGTGGAAAAAATGACCGGCGACGCAGCCCATGGCCGACAGCTTTTCCAATCGCTGTGCATCAGTTGCCACCGCCTGCGCGGCGATGGATCCGAAGTCGGTCCGGACTTGGGCATGGTTGCGGACAAACCGGCCGAATGGCTGCTGACGGCCATCCTGGATCCGAGCCAGACCATCGAAGCCCGATATCGCGGTTGGAACATCACGTTGAAATCCGGCGAGGAACTGACCGGCCTGCTCTCCGGTGAAACCGCCAACAACATCGTGCTGCGCCTCGCAGGTGGGGTTGAACACGCCGCGCTCCGCAGCGATGTCAGAACGATGGAACCGATGAAGCTCTCGCTCATGCCCACCGGCATGGAATCCGCGCTGAAGCCCCAGGACATGGCGGACCTGCTGCGCTGGCTCAAGGCCCCTTGAGACGTCCGCCGGTCACCCCTTCACACCCGTTGCCAGCACCGTCTCGAAGTGGGGATCCTGCTCCTCGCTCGCGACCACGGTGACTTCGATCTTTTTGAACCCGGCCGCTTCCAGCCAGTGATGCAGGTCGCTCTCGGCAAAACCCGGCCAACGGTCGCCGTAGAGTTCGTGGGCCTTGGCGAAGGTGTGCTTCAACAGGTCGAGGATGAGGATCTGTCCCCCGGGCTTCAGCATGGAGAACGCGGACTTGATCGCGGTGTCCGGCTCGATCGCGTGGTGCAGCGCCTGGCTCAGGACGACGAGGTCCACGCTCGCCGGTTCGATGGGCGGGTTCTCCAAGTCGCCGAGCCGGAACTCGAGATTCTTCAAGCCGTTCTTCTTCGCCTTCTTTGCCCCGAACTCGACCATCTTCTCCGAGTTGTCGACGGCGATGACCTTGGCGCAACGGCGAGCGAGCAGCTCGCTCAGGAGCCCTTCGCCGGAACCCAGATCGGCCACGACAATCGGCGGAAGGATGCGCAACAGCAGATGCCCGAAGGCCTGCCAGCTGCGGCCCGGCCCGTAGCTGCGGTCGAAGCGGCCGGCCACCTGGTTGAAGTAGACCTGCGCCTGTTCGTGGCGCCGCGCGAGGACGCGCTTGAGGTTCAATTGGTCCGCCTCGTGTTCGGGCAACTCCTTCGCACCGCGCATCGCGAGCTTCGTGAACTCGCGCACATGCGTGTCGGGATGGATGCTCAAACGGTAGAAGGTGCGCTTGCCGTCGCGGCGCGATTGCACAAGGCCGGTCTCGGCCAGCAGCCCAAGGTGCGTGGAGATGCGCGACTGCCCGAGGCGGCTGACCTCCTGCAGCTCGTTCACTGAAAGCTCGTCCTTTTCCAGCAGAGCGACGATGCGGAGACGCGTGGGATCGGCGAGGGCGCGGAGGGATTTGAGGGTGGCGGACATTGTCGTCTGATCAGGAGGATGCAGGTTTTTCGGCGAGGAGACAGGTCATTCCCTCTTCGACGAAATTGCGTCCGAGCGAAAAACCGGCCGACAAAATCTGCCCGACGACCCACGCAGGATCGAGGCGGAGCTTACGATAGGTGCTGACGCATTGGGTCCAGCCGTTGGCGGAGCGTTCGTGCAGGAGATCGTGAACAAGCACGTGGTCGGGATGGTATTCGAGGAAGCAGGTGAGGATCCGGTTGTCGTCGCTGCGGACTGGAATGAAGCGTTGTTCACCGACGAGCTCACGAGAGACGTAGTCGCGGAAACCCAGCAGGCACCGCCCGCCGGGAGCAAGCGCGGCGGCCATGTCGCGGATCAATGCGGCGACCGCTTCGAGCGAGGGCAGATGCGTCAGCGTGTCGCCGAGGCAGACGATCAACTCGGCAGTCTCGTTCAAGTAGTTGCGGAACTTCGTGAGATCGGCGTCGACCGACTGTATCGGAAGCGGGCCGCGACGGGAGGAGAGTTCGGCCAGAAGCGCGGGGCAGTTGTCGATGGCCAGAACGCGGTAGCCCAGCTCAGCCAAGGGAATGGATTGGAAGCCGGAGCCGCATCCGAGATCGACGGCCAGCGGCCGGGCCGGAGCCTTCGCTCTACCAACATGGGCTTCGAAAAACTTGCGGTTCCGCTCGATGGCGGCCTCGGCCCCGCCGGCCATCCACGAATAGACGGCGGCCAGATGCGAGTCGTAGTGCTGCTTGGAACCGGGATTCATGGCGTTTCAGAATGAAAACGGGACGATCCACGAAGGACACGAAACGAAGATAAACTGACAGCCTTCGTGCTCTTCGTGTCCTTCGCGGATGAACCGGTCTTCATCGGCTCAATATCCTTCCGCCAATCCTTCGACCCTCGGATCGGACGCGCCGTCGAAGCCACCTTTGGCGGATACTCTGACGGCTTGGCTTACGCCCATGGACGTGACGCGGACGACCTTGTGGCCACGCTTCTCGAGTTCCTTCGCCACGCTGTTGGGAATGGACTGTTCCACGCGCAGTTCGTTGGGACGCCATTGATGATGGAAGCGCGGCGCGGCCAAGGCGGCCTTCGGAGTCATGCCGAAGTCGATGGTGCGAATGATGGCCAACACCGTCTGAGAGATGATGGTGGGTCCGCCTGCGGCCCCGACGGCGAGGACGGGTTTGCCATCCTTCAACACGATCGTCGGGCTCATGCTGGAGAGCGGCCGTTTGCCGGGCGCGACGGCGTTGGCCTCAGCACCAACGAGACCGAAGTAGTTCGCGACGCCGGGCTGCGCGGAGAAGTCGTCCATCTCGTTGTTCAACACGATGCCCGTGCCGGGAATAACGACCTTCGATCCGAAGCTGGTGTTGACCGTGGCGGTGCAGGCGACCCAGTTGCCCTCGGCGTCGGCGGTGGAGAAGTGCGTGGTGTGTTTCTTGAACACGTCGCTGGTCGAATTGGGAGGTTCTCCATGCGTCGGCACGGGCGTGGCGCGTTTCATGGAAATGCGTTTGGCGAGTTGTGCGGCGTAGTCCTTGGCCACGAGCCCTTGCGGAACCGGAACGAAATCCGGATCGCCCAGCCAATGCGCGCGGTCGGCGAAGGCCAGTTTCATCGCCTCGGTCACGACGTGGACGAAGTCGGCCGAGTTCGGCCCCATCGCCTTCAGGTCAAAGTTCTCGAGGATGTTCAGGATTTCGGCGACGTGAACGCCGCCCGAACTCGGCGGCGGGAAGCCAATGATCTCGTATCCACGATAGGTCGTGCGGATCGGTTCGCGGAGTTTGGGCCGGTAGGCGGCGAAGTCGTTTGTCGTCAGCGAACCGCCATTGGCCCGCATCCATTCGTCGGTCAATCGGGCGAAGTCGCCGGTGTAGAACCAACCGGTCCCCTGCTCCGCCATCGTCCGAAGGCTGCGACCGAGGTCGGGGAGTTTAAGGCGATCTCCTGCTTTCGGGACGGTGCCGTTCGTGTTGAGCAAGAGCGCGCGGCTGGCGGGAAACTTCCGGAGATCCTCGGCGCTCGAGGCGAGGTTGCGCGCATAGCCCCGATCCACGGTGAAGCCCGCTTCGGCGATGGCGGCTGCCGGTTCGAGCAATCGCCGCAGGGGCAGCTTGCCGAAGTTGGTCGAGGCATAGCTCAAGGCGGCGAGTTGCCCCGGAACTCCTGCGGCCAGCGGACCGGTCTGGCTGAGGTTCACGTCGGCTTTGCCGTCGCGGAGAAACATATCGCGCGTCGCGGTCGCAGGAGCGGTTTCGCGACCGTCGATGGCGAAGACCCGCCCGTCAGCCAGCCGGATCAGCAAGAAACAACCACCGCCCAATCCCGAGTTGTGGCCATCGACCACGCCCAAGGTGATTGCCGTCGCGATGGCGGCATCAACGGCGTTGCCGCCGGCTTTGAGGGCATCCAGACCGGCCCGGGTCGCGACAGGGCTGACGCTGGCGACATAGCCCCGATCCGCACCCCAGGCCTGCGACACGACGAGGGCATGCGCCATGAGAAGGATCAGGCGGAGTTGGGTGGGGAGTCTCATCGCGTGGGCAGGATGCAGTGGAAAAGCCGGTTGACTGAAGATAGAACGCTTATATCATCGCATCCTGATACGTCAATATGTGGGCTGCTCAAGCCGCCTTCCCCTGTTGCCGATGACACAACGATTCATGAGCAAACGTTTCATATTCTCCTCGGAGTCCGTCGGCGAAGGCCACCCGGACAAAGTCGCCGACACCATCTCGGACGCCGTCCTCGACGCCTGCCTCGCGCAGGACAAACACAGCCGCGTGGCCTGTGAGACCTATGTGAAATCCAACGTCGCCATCGTCGGCGGCGAGATCACGATCCCAAACCTCAAGGGCAAGTCGCTCGACAGCGTAATCAACATCTCGAAGCTCGTCCGCGATGCGGTGCGCGAAATCGGATACGTGAACGACGACGACGTCTTTCACGCCGACAAGATTTTCATCAACAACATCCTCACCTGCCAGTCACCCGACATCGCGCAGGGCGTCGACGCGAAAGCAGCCAAGGGCAAGAAGAAGGCCGAGCAGGGCGCCGGAGACCAGGGCCTGATGTTCGGCTACGCGTGCAACGAGACCCCCGAGCTCATGCCGACGCCGATCATGTTCGCCCACCGTCTCGGCCGCGAACTGACCCGCATCCGCAAGGCCGGCAAACTCGCCAAGTGGCTCCGTCCCGACGCGAAGTCGCAGGTTTCCGTCGTCTACGAGGACGACAAGCCCGTCTCCATTTCCAACGTCGTCATCTCCACGCAGCACTCGTCAGACGTGGAGCACGCGGAGATCCAGGAATTCTGCATCGAGGAGATCATCAAGAAGGTTCTTCCGAAGAGCATGCTCACCGACAAGACCGAGTATTTGATCAATCCCACAGGAAAGTTCGTCGTCGGCGGACCCCAGGGCGACACCGGCCTCACCGGCCGCAAGATCATCGTCGACACCTACGGCGGCTGGGGCCGTCACGGTGGCGGCGCCTTCTCCGGCAAGGACCCGAGTAAGGTCGACCGCAGCGCCGCCTACATGGGCCGTTACGTCGCCAAGAACATCGTCGCCGCCGGTCTCGCGACCCACGCCGAAATCCAGTTCGCCTACGCCATCGGCTATCCCGACCCCGTGAGCGTCTACGTGAGCACCTTCGGCACCGCCCAGGGTGGACTCACCGACCAGGCCATCACCGACGCCGTCCAGAAAATCTTCAGCTTCAAGCCAGCCGACATCGTCAAGCATCTCAACCTGCTCCGCCCGATCTACGGCAAGACCACCAACTACGGCCACTTCGGCAAGATCGACGCCGATCTGCCGTGGGAAAAGACCGACAAGGTCGCCGCCCTCAAGAAGGCGGTTAAGTAAGTTCTCCAAACGAAGGGCTGAAGAGCGTTCCTCTCCAGCCCTTCAACATTTTCAACCTCCCACCTTTTTAAGAACACCTATGGCCAAAGCCAAAAAAGCTACCGCCGCCGCCGCTCTTGCCGACGTCGCCGCCGCCCTGCCCAACCTCGCCCAATACGCCGCCCACACCCCGTCCACCAAGGACTACATCGTCCGCGACTTCACGCTCGCCGAATGGGGCCGCAAGGAGATCGCCGTCGCCGAGCACGAGATGCCCGGCCTCATGTCCGTGCGGAAGAAGTATGCGAAGACCAAGCCCCTCAAGGGCGTCCGCATCACCGGGTCGTTGCACATGACCATCCAGACCGCCGTGCTCATCGAGACCCTCGTGGCTCTCGGCGCGAACGTCCGCTGGGCCAGCTGCAACATCTTCTCCACCCAGGACCATGCCGCGTCCGCCATTGCCGCGACCGGCACGCCCGTGTTCGCCTGGAAAGGCGAGACGCTCGAGGAGTATTGGGAACTCACCCTCAAGGCCATCCTCTTCCCCGGCGACCAGGGCCCCGAACTCGTCGTCGATGACGGCGGCGACGTCACGCTTCTCATCCACAAGGGCTACGAACTCGAGAAGGGTTCCAAGTGGGCCTACCAATCCAAGGGCGACAGCCACGAAGTCTCCGTCGTCAAGGCGCTGCTCCGCCGTCTCGCCAAGGAGAAGCCCGGTCTCTGGACCAAGATCGTGAAAGACTGGCGCGGCGTCTCGGAAGAGACCACCACCGGTGTCCATCGCCTCTACCAGATGAAGGAAGCCGGCACCCTGCTCGTTCCCGCCATCAACGTGAACGACTCCGTGACCAAGTCGAAGTTCGACAACCTCTACGGCTGCCGTGAATCGCTCGCCGACGGCATCAAGCGCGCCACCGACGTCATGCTCGCCGGCAAGGTCGCCGTCGTCTGCGGCTACGGCGACGTCGGCAAAGGCAGCGCCCACAGCCTCCGTGCCTACGGCGCCCGCGTCATCGTCACCGAGATCGACCCCATCAACGCCCTCCAGGCCGCGATGGAGGGATTCCAGGTCAACACCATCGAGAGCACCCTCGGCGTCGGCGACATCTACGTCACCACCACCGGCAACTGCGACATCATCACCGTCGAGCACGTCCTCGCGATGAAGGACCAGGCGATCGTCTGCAACATCGGCCACTTCGACAACGAGATCCAGGTCGACAAGCTCAAGACGACCAAGGGCGTCACCATCGAGAACATCAAGCCGCAATACGACCGCTACTACCTGCCCGGCAACAAGAGCATCTATCTCCTCGCCGAAGGCCGCCTCGTGAACCTCGGCTGCGCCACCGGCCATCCGTCGTTCGTCATGTCCAACTCGTTCACCAACCAGACGCTCGCCCAGATCGATCTCTGGTCGAACAAGGACAAATACGAGAAGACCGTCTATCGCCTGCCCAAGAAGCTCGACGAAGAAGTCGCCCGCCTGCACCTCGAGAAGATCGGCGTTGTGCTGACCAAGCTCACCAAGTCCCAGGCCGACTACCTCGGCGTGGCATCCGACGGCCCCTACACGCCCGAGCACTACCGCTACTGATTCCCGGGTAGGCCGAGCTGCTGCTCGGCCGCAACTCTCAAGGCGGACGACCGGAAGGTCGTCCGCCTTTTTTGTTGTCTGAAGACAGACCGGCTGATGACCCTCCTTACGCCATGAGACTTGCCCCGCTGTTTTGCATCGCTTCCGTCTTCCTCGTTGCTTCGTGTCGTCCCGGCGAAAAGGCCGCAGACACTTCCAAGAAACAGACTCTTCAGGAACAGCGGAAAGGGCACGTGACCCGTCTCACCCGCAAGGAGTCGGACAATGAACAACCTCCGGTCCCCCCGAAGGATCTTTTCAGTCTGGTGAAGTATCCATCGCCGGCGGGTTCGCTGAACGCCTACATCAGCCCAAAACCCGCCGACGGCAAGAAGCGCCCTTTGATTATCTGGCTGGTCGGAGGATTCAGCAACGGCATCGGCGAAATCGCCTGGACGGACGAACCCCCGCAGAACGATCAATCCGCCAGCGCCTTTCGGAAGGCCGGCGTCCTTATGATGTATCCGGCTCTGCGGGGTGGCAGCGGCAATCCGGGTTTCAAGGAAGGGTTCTACGGCGAAGTAGACGATGTCCTCGCCGCCGCCGCATACGCCGCGACGCTGGACTACGTGGACACGAACCGGATCTACCTCGGAGGCCACAGCACCGGCGGCACCATTGCCCTGCTCGCGGCCGAGTTTCAAAACCGCTTCCGGGCCGTGTTTTCGCTGGGGCCGGTCGACGATCCGGCCGGATACGGGCAGGACTACCTTCCCTACAACGTAATGGACCGGAAGGAATGCAGGCTCAGGTCGCCGGTTCTGTTCCTTGGCGACATCGCCACCCGGACATTCGTCATCGAAGGCACGGACAGGGGCAACATCGACTCCGTCCGCCTTATCGGACTCTCAGGCAAAAAGAACCCGAAGATCAGCGTGCATCCAGTAAGGGGCGGCTCCCATTTCAGCATCCTCGCTCCGATCAACGCCCTGCTCGCCCGCAAGATCAACCTGGATACGGACACCAACTCCGACTTCGCCTTGACCGATGGGGAGATTTCCAAGGCCTTCAATCCATGACCACGGGAACGCAATCCCGTCGGAGGATCCCTTAGTTGGATTCCTCAGCGAGATTTCGGCACATCCCTCATCTCCCACACATACCAGTCCTCCATCTTCTGCCGGGCCCATCGCGTCTTGCGGAGGAAGGTCAGGCTGGATTTCACGGTCGGGTTGAACATGAAACACCGGACGGGAATCCGGTCGGCCAAGCCCTTCCAGCCGTGGCGTTGCACCAGCATGTTCACGATCGTCTCCAACGTCACTCCGTGCAGCGGATCGTTGGGTTTTGGTGGGGGAGTCGCCATCGCCCAAAGTTACCCGTTCGTCCGTCGCCGCGTCAAAGGCGCGGCGGTCAACCGATCAGCCGCCTCATCCCGGCCGGACCAGGTCCATCGCCTTGTGCAGCGCGGCGGAGGACGCCGCGCAGGCTGCATCATTGTCCATCGCGTTGAGAATCTTGTTGAACGGCTCGGGCCTGGCCGGCCCGTCGTAGCCGATGCGGTGAAGGGCGTTGAGAAAACCGGCAATGTCGATGACGCCGGTGGCTCCGGGCAGTTCGCGTTCGTTGTCCTTCTGCAACGCCTTGTCGACGTCCTTGGGCGCATCGTTCAGGTCTACCGTAACCACTTCCTCCGGTTTTAGGGCGGCGATGTCCTCCACGGAATCGCCCGCCTGCCACCAATGCCACGTGTCGAGCACGAGCCCGACGTTGCCCGTGCCGATGGCGGCGATGAGTTCACGCGTCTCCGCCATCGTGTGCACGAAAGGATACTTCTTCCCGGTCCACAGCAACCGCGTCCCGACATACTCCAAGCCGAGCCTCACCCCTTGGTCCTTCAAGACGGTCGCCACTTCGCGCAGCCGGTCGGCGTGTTGCTTGAAATTCGCCAAATAGGTCAGCCGGGCATGGCTGGGCGAAAGCCAGGTGCCCATGCGGCCCACCCCCGCGCGCTTAAGCCCGGCCGCGATCGCGGGCAGTTTCGCCATGCCTTCGCGGAACACCGCATCCTCACCACGGAAATCCAGAGGCAATCCCGCAGCGGCCCAAACGAGGTCCTTCGCCTTCAGATCGCCGAGCGCCTCGGCCATCTGGCCGGCGGACATCGCGGCGAGTTCACCCGGCATCGGTTCGACCGCCTCGAATCTGTGCCGGTGTGCGAGATCGTTCAGCTCACGTTGGGTCTTCACGTTCACGCCAATGCTGCCCGGCGTGAGCGCAATCCTCATCCGCCGACCCGCAGAGGAGGTCTGGGCGGAAGCGCCGGTGGCAATGGCCAGGGCGGCCGAGGAGGCGATGAATTCGCGGCGGGTCATGGAGCGACGCTGGACCAGAGGCGGGCCGCTTTCAACCCGCAGGTTCAGGATCGGCCAGCCTCGGCCTGGTAGCCCTTCATCCTCCGGTCGATCAGGAACGTCGCGAACGGAACCAGCGTGCAGAGGAACACGAACGCGGCTCGACCGATCGACCACTTGGCCACGAACAACGCCAAAACGAGAAGCACACCGACAACCACGAAGAGAACTCCGTGGGCCATGCCGACCACCGACACCGCCATTGGCTGACCGGCCAGATACTTCAGCGGCATGGCCACGAAGAGCAGGAGCAGATACGAAACGCCTTCGATCAGGGCCCATCTTCGGAGCTGCGAGACAACGGTGTGCGCGGTGATTTTCACGACGCCGTGACTGGTAGCTGCGGGCGCGCACGAACTCAAGCAACTCACTCGGGCGAATTCACGGAGGAGACTTGCGAAGGCAGTTTTTGACCTTGGGGTTCCCCGCGAACACTCTCTGCCGATGATTGAAGCCACTTCCGGCCATCCAGACTCACTCGGTCCCGTCACGGCCGGCGTGCCCAAGAAATTCAAGAAGCACAAGGCATCGAAACACGACGCCGTGACGAAGGCCGGCGTCGCCGAGACCGCGGCCGCGCCAGCCGCGGAGTTCAGCTTCAACCTAAAGCCCCACGAGATCGCAAAACACCTCGACCGTTTCGTGATCGGTCAACGCGAGGCCAAGAAAGTCCTCAGCGTCGCGCTGTGCGACCACTTCCAGCATGTCCGCATGACGGTGGAAGGCATGTCGGCTCCCTTCTACCAGAAACAAAACGTGCTTCTGCTCGGGCCCACCGGCGTGGGTAAGACGCACCTGATCCGATCCGCCGCCGAGCTCATCGGCGTGCCGTTCGTGAAGGCGGACGCGACCAAGTTCAGCGAGACCGGCTACGTCGGCGGCGACGTCGACGACCTCGTGCGCGACCTGTATCGCCGCGCGGGCAACAACGTGAAGACGGCCGAGCACGGCATCATCTATCTCGACGAGGCGGACAAGCTGGCGACCCGGGGCGAAGGCGGCGGCCGCGATGTCTCCGGTCGGGGCGTGCAGACGAAT
>JBBRDN010000030.1:0-30303 GCA_038203875.1 Verrucomicrobiota bacterium | reverse complement strand
TGGCCGACATCGCACCCACGGCGATCAGTCGCCCGAGATAGGTATTCCCTCGGCGACCGGCGATCAGCAGTTCGCGGTGGATGATCGGGAAGAAGCGCATTCGCGATCCGGTCGGGCGCTACTGCGTCTCGCCCTTGGTCACGCGGAGGAAGACTTCTTCCAAGCCGATTTCCTCTTCGCGCAGGCCGGTCAGGCGAAGGCCGTTCTGGACCATGGCCACAGCGATCTGCGACGCGTCGGCGTCCTTGTGTTTCAAGGTTAGCTTCACCTTGCCATCAACGACCTCGCCTTCGCGCACGTCCGGCAGCGCGGTCAGAATCGGGAGAGCGCGGTCGGCTTCCGGTGTCGTGACCCACATGATCGTGGCGTCGGCCAGGTCGCCGCCGGCTCCAGAAACGGGGCCGGTGTAGATAAGCTTGCCGCGCTCGATGATGGCGCAGCGGTTACAGAGCGTCTGGAGTTCGCTGAGGATGTGGGAGGAGATGATGATGGTTTTACCGAGACGCTGGAGTTCCAGAAGAATGGCCATCATCTCGATGCGCGCACGCGGATCGAGGCCGGAGGCGGGTTCATCGAGGAGCAGCAGATCGGGATCATGGATGAGCACGCGGGCGAGGCCGATGCGCTGCTGCATGCCGCGGCTGAGCGCGCCGATCAAGGCGCCCTTCTTCTCCGTCAAGCCGACCAGCTCCAGCACGTCGCCGATGGTCTTCTCGCGTTTGGCGGCGGGCAGCCGGTAGCACGCGCCGAAGAAGTCGAGATACTCGGTGACCTCCATGTCCTTATAGACGCCGAAGAAGTCCGGCATGTAGCCGATCTTGCGTCGGACGGCGTCGGGGTCGGTGACGACGTCGGAGCCGAGCACGCGGGCGGTGCCGGAAGTGGGCTGGAGGAAGGTCGCAAGGATGCGGAGCGACGTGGTCTTGCCGGCGCCGTTGGAGCCGATGAAGCCGAAGAGGTCGCCGCGCTGGACGGTGAGGTTCAGGTTGTTGAGCGCGACCATGGACCCGTAGGAACGCGTCAGGCCGGAGGTTTCGACCGCCGGAATGCTGGGAGGTGCTTCAGACATGGTATGAACTCATTTTGCCGGTCCGATTCTGGTGGCGATCCGCCAGAGCGTTTGGATTTTGCCTTGGTCCGGAGTGAACGCGGGAAGCGAAGGGCCGGAGCGTGGTCCCTCGTCGAGGATCAGCACGACGGCCTGGTTCTGGCGGAGCAGGGGGGAGAGGTTGAGACCATCCGGAGCGGTGAACGACGAGTGGCTTTCGGAATTCTGGTTCAACTCGTCGATGAATCCGATCGACGGGAAGTCGCTGCGGACTGAGCGCCGGACGCCGGCGTTTCCGGTGTCGAACGATGAACTGCGAACGCCGACTGCCTGGACCAATTGCTGATTCAGCCCCGCAAGTTCACTGGTGATCAATTTACTCGCGCCGGATTCCGAGATCTCGACGGAGACCTGCTCCCCGGCCTTGATCGTTTCGACGCGGACCATCCGCCGGCCCGCCGCGATCACGGCCGGACCGACGGTGCGGTTAAGCAGGTTTTTTACGTGGACCTTCTGGCCGTTCGCCGTGGGTTCGGCGGAGATGCTGAACGACGGTGAGCCCGGCTTCATCCAGTCGGAGACGCACAACTGGCTGACCCAGATGGGAACGATGATCTCACCGGTGAAGCCGTTGCCGACCTGGGTGAGCCCGTAGCTTTCGGAGCCGCCGGTGTTGCCGTAGTAACTGCGCGCCTCACCCCGTAGCGACGCAAGGGCATTGGTCACGGCCAACGGGTAATGCGCGTTCTGCGGCGAATAAAGAGAGCCGTAGGTCTTGCCGCGCCAGACGGGTTGTTTGCCGCCGTCGAGGACGTCGATGATGCTGAGTTCATTCCATTCCAGTTTCCCGGCGCGGAGCTTGTAGCCGATGACGTAGATGGTGATGGAGAAGAGGACGACGTAGGACGGAAAGGTGATCCAGGTGAGCATCGGCCGCTTGAGCCGGCGGACGAGCACGTAGTCGAACGGTCCGATGATCGCCGCGTAGGCGATGAGCAGGAGGAGAAGCCAGCCGAGGGAAAGCTTGCGGACCTGCGTGGTTTCGATGAGCGATCCGATGGCCGCATCGAAACTCTGCCGGCCGTAACGCTGGTTGTCGGAACCGCTGTAAAGGAAGTCCGGCGCCTCCACGAGCCGCGTCCAGAACCCGGCACGACCGAGGTATCCGACGAACGGCTGACGCTCTGGATCAAACGTCAACACACTAACACGCCCGCGTCCGTGTCCCCGCTGATACATCAGAGGAATCCCTTCGGCCTGGATGGTTACGGATCCATCGCGCGGTTTTGCTTCGATCGTGGTCAGGATGTTCGTGAGGAAGGACGGATCGACGACGATGGCCTGTCGAAAATTCTGCGGCTGCTTCGAGTTCTGGTTGAAGGTCTGGTTACCGGTTCCGGTTCGGCGGTCGATTTCGTTCCAGCGGTTCGTCAGTTGGCCGGTCCATTCGCTGATGGCGCGTCCGCCGGCGATGTTGCGGACGTTGACCAGGTCGGCATTGACGAGGTCGCGGAGCCAGGGCGTGGCGTTCACCTGGCCGATCTGGTCCAAGCCGATGACGAGATGTCCGCCGCCATCCAACCACGCGAGCAGGGCATCGACCTGTTGCGGACGCAGGCTGATCGCGCGCTCGGTGTTGAGGTAAATGGCGGTGGCCGACTGGAGGGTGATGGGATTGTCCGGGAAGAGCTCCGGAGTCAGGCGGGCGGCGGAAACCTGGAGATCCGGATTCGCCAGCCGACCTTGGACAAACGTGGGCATTCCTGCCGCAGTGCGCGGGATCGCGGCCATCAGGGGAACGTCCGACTGCAGAAAGCCGCGACGCGGATATTGCTGCTGCTGGTCGGAACGAATGGTTCCGCGGTCATCGCGGAGGACTATCCGGAACTGGCTGTTGTTGGCGGTGCTGAACAGCGGGATGGTGACGCGCTTGAGCGTGCCCGTCGGAAGCTCGATGGGCATCCGGCGTTTTTGGCTTCCACTGGTGACCTCGATCGTTCCGCTGAACCCGGCCCCGTCGTTCTTCACTTCGCAGACGAGCGGAAACCAGGCGCCCTGCCGGGCGTATTGATCGAGGCCGAGAAAGACGTCGAACTGGAGGTTGGCCGGGGACTGGGCTTGGGAGGATTGCAGCCCGAGCGCGATGACGAGTGAGGCGACGATGATCGCGCGCAGCAGATACAACCTTCGCATGAAGGATGTCCTGTGGTGCGAATGAACCTCCGTCAGAGCTGCTTCCTCACCCATGGCTGGAGCGTTTATGCCTCTGCTCCGTCGCATGTCCAACGGGAAAGTGGTCCACCAACAAGAAACCCGGACGGAAGGCCGTCCGGGTTTGGTCAGAACTTGGTTTGTCCGGCGCGGATCACTTCAGCGATGACAGATACTCGATGACGTCCCGGAGGTCGCGGGCACCGATCGCGTCGGCGACGCCTTCAAGCATGCCGGAAGGGCTCTTTTCGCGGGACTTAACGTCCGCTTTCTTGACGGTGACCATGCCGTCTTCCGGCGAGATGATCACGAGGTCGGTGGGGGTTTCACTGCGGACAATGCCGGCGATCTGCTGGCCGTTGTTCTTGGTGACAAGGACGCTCTCAAAGCCCGGGGCGATCTGGGCGTTCGGTGTGACGATGGATTCGAGGAAGTAGGCGCGGTCGCGTTTGGAAGCGATGCCGGTGAGCTCGGGTCCGGCTTCGCCGCCTTCGCCCATGACCTTGTGGCAACGGAGGCAGCTGGCCTCGGCTTTTTCGAAGAACACTTTCCGGCCATTCACGGCGTTCCCGCCGAAGAGGGATTCTTGGAACTTCGCCACGGGGCTGTTGCCCTTCCTGGCCTGATAGGCGGCCAAGGCGTCCTTGACGTTTTCCGCTTCGCGGCCGGCGGCGGCTTGGACGATTTCGAGGGCGAGCTCCTTGGGCGCTTCACCGGCGGTCAACTTGCCAAGCCACTTCGCGATGAAGGCGTCGGCACCGGGGTCCTGAATGGCGCCAAGGTTGATGAAGGCCGACTGCTGCTCGCCGATGGGCGCGGTTTCGATCGTCTTCTCAAGCGACGCCAACGCGCCGCCTTTATTAACGGAGGCCATCCAGCGACCGGCTTCCTTGCGGACGTCGGCGGCCTCGTCCTTCTCCACATCAATGATCGCTTGGGCGAGGAGCGGCGAGCGTAGTTCGCCGAGGGCGCCGAGCATCGCTGCGCGGGCTTTGGGCGAGTTTTTGAGATTCGCCAGGCCGTCCTTCAGTTCCGGTCCCGCGTCAATCATCTGGAGGCGGGCGATTGCGGCGCAGGCAGCGATCTGGACGGCTTCGTTCTGTTGTTTCAGCAGGGCAGGGATGTGCGGGGCGAAGGCGGTCTGGGCGGCCACCGGGCTTCTGCCCTCGATCGGACGATAGATGCCAACGATACGGTCGCGCTGATGGGGAGTCGCCCAGTTTGCGAGCGCAAACAAGGCCTCGGTCCGAATCAGATTTGAGACGTCGCTGCGCAGGGCGATCGCCGGAAGGCGCCCGGCGTCCGTCGCGGTGCCCGACCGGAAGTTGGCGTTCACAATGCGGAGGAGCATCGGCGTAAGCTGGTCAACCGGCGCATTTCCCCAAGGCATTGGCTGGCCTTCGCGAACGTCGCGGATTTCTGTGTCGGTGCCGGTGGGCATGAACGTCCGAGGAAGAGTTCCGAACGACTTGAGAACGCCGGTCAACGCGTCGGAATCGCCCATGGCGGCGAGCGCCAGTTGGGCACCGAGGATCGGTTGGTCGTTGATGGCCCGGGCTGCTTCGAGCGCGATGAGCGGATCCGTGTCGTGCAGCATCGGAGCGATCTCGGCTTCACCGCGCATGCGGAAGGCGACCGCGGTGGCTTTGCGAACCGCAGGGGAAACGTCCTTCGACGCGGCGACGCGTTGATCGATGGTGGCCGACTTGGCCAAGCCCATCGCACCGACGTGTTGCAGGACGCGGTCGGCGCCGTTGTTCTGCCAAAGCAGTTTGGTGATGCCTTCGAAGGCGGCTGGACCCGCGAGTTTGGCGACCGCCTGCGCGGCGAACGAACGAACGCGCGGGCTAGCGTCTTCCATCGCCTTGATGACGGGAGCGAGGACGGTCGGGCCGCTGCCGTCGGCGAGGGTTCTGAGAACCTGCGCGCGGATTTCGGCGTCGGGATCCTTGAGCAGGGTCACGAGCGAGTCGGCGATGTCCTTGGTCGGATCGATCAGGGCGGTTTTGCCTTTGCGACCGATCTGGCCCATTCCCCAGATCGCGTGCATGCGGGCGAACGGGTTCTTTCCGGTAAGGGCGACCTGCTTCAGGAGCGGCAGCGCTTCGCTGCCGCGGGCGGCCAATTCGAACTGCGCTTCCTGGCGAACGCGCATGTTCTTGTGCTCAAGAAAGCCCAGGAGGTTGGTCGTCGTGGTGGCTTCGAAGCCTTGGCCGATGAGGCGTTTGGTTTCGGCTACGATTGGCTGCTTCGCGGCTTCCGTATCCGTCAGACGATAGATTCGGCTCTTCTTGGTCCGCTCCCATCCTTCACCCCAGTCGGCGAAATAGATCGAGCCATCAGGGCCGATGTCGACGTCGGCCGGAAGCGCGTTGCCGATGAAACTCTCATGGGCGGTCAGAACATAGCCCGCGCCGTCGCGCTTGGCCGCAAGGCTGGAGACGCCGCTGCTGGCGCTGGCACCCTTGAAGTAGGCGAGGAAGAATCGGCCATCGAGTTTTTGAGAAAGCCCCGTGCCGGGGTTGTGGACGAGACCGCTCGGGCCGTCGGCGATGTTGGCGACGGGTGGGAGGACATAGGCGGCCTGACCGTCGAAACTCGGAACCCAAAGGCGTTCCATGTTCCATGGGCCGGCATTACCCAATGGCGCGTGCTGGTAACCGACCCGCCATCCGGAGTCGGAACCTTCCACGATGTAAATCCACCGCTCGCGATCGCCCTGATCGGAGTCGTTGTCGCCGGTGAAGAGATCTCCGTATTCGTTAAAGGCGAGTTCCTGCGGATTGCGCAGGCCGTGGGCGAAGACCTCGAGATTGGAGCCGTCGAGTTCGGAGCGGAAGACACCGCCTTCGTCGGGGAACATGAGACGGCGTCCCTCCTTGGTCAGGACGTTCGCGGCCCGGTCGCCGAAGCTGAAGTAGAGGCGCCCGTCGGGTCCGATGGCGAGGCCGTGCATGTCGTGGCCGGTGTAGCTGAAACGCACGCCGTAGCCCCGGCTCACCGACTTTCGGGAGATAGCGTGGCCGTTGGAGTCGGTGCCTTCGAGGAGCGTCAGCTCGGGGATATTGGTGAACCAGAGTTTGCCTTTTCGCGCCAGGACGCCCGAAGCGATGCCGTCCAACTCGGTGTTGAACTTGTCCGCGTAGATTGAGCTGAAGTCGGCCTTGCCGGAACCGGAGCGGTCTTCGAGAAGCCGGATGACTTCGGATTCGATGGCCAGATCGGTCCACTTGGTGCCGAAGTGTTTTTTCACCATCGCCGTGCGGTCCTCGATCGTCCGGCATGCCAGATCATCCTCCAGCATGAACATGTAGTGCCGGATATCGAGCACACTGGTCCGGTAGCGGTGAGTCTCGGAAACAAAGACGCGCCCTTTTTCGTCGAAGCAGAACGAAACCGCGTTGGCCAACATGGGTTCGGCGGCCCACAGGTCGAGCTTCATGCCCGCAGGAATCTTGAACTGCCGCGAACGGTTTTCCGTTTCCGATGAAGCGGGCGAGGATTCCGGAATGGGCGAGCGCGGATACGGTTTCAGTTCGGAATTCTTGCTGGCTGATCCAGCGATATCGGCACTCAGGAGGGATGTGGCAGCTGCGGCGAACGAACAAGCGGCAACAAACGTTGGGAACGGCTTCATGCGGCGGAAGGTAGAAACAGGATCGTTATTCGAGCAAGGGGGATTGTCTTCGACGTCTGTGGGGCAGCGGCGTTTGGATCGACGCTTCCGCTGTCACTTTTCGGTGTGCAGTCCTGTCCGAAATTACGGGAAATGGAATCAAGAATGAGAAGCTGTCTCAACCCGGGGACGCTGCCGCAGTTTTACGACTCGTCCCGGGATACTGCTAAATCCGTGCTACAGTCACTGTCATCGGGCGTCGTGCCGGTGAGATTGACCCCCCGAGTCCGGGCTTCCATATCCGCAGGCTATCCTGCGGGAACTGGAGCAAATGCCGTCACCTCGGCGAGTGGATTCGTTGCGCTTCCCGGTGCGATGAGTGAAAAGCTCACGCTGCTTTCCTTCATCTCAATTATGGTCGTTTTCTTCGGTCACTCAGCTCCGTATTCACTGATCTGTGACGGAGTTGAGATGAAACAACCATCAGCGGTCGCCAAGTTTTTCTTCCATCTGTGGGATGGTAGTTTTGGGCGAGTGAAATACCTCTTGAGCCAGCCGCCGGTTCGTCGTTGGGGCGATCGGCGGCTGGCTTAATCGTTGGCTCCCCGCCTGGCCGAATGAGAGCGGCGTGGCCTTCAATTTACTGCTCAATAATCCAGACGTATCCGTTAGGGCGTGAGCGGAAATAGCCACTGCTGAGGTCGCCGTCGTCGATCATTTCATCGATGAGAATGAACTGTTCGACCGGCGCTGAAGGATTGAATACACCGATTCCCGCCTTGTAGCCGTAGGCCGCCTTGTCGCGGTCCCAGTTCCATTGCCCGCCCAGGGGGGTCATCTCCGTCCATCGCATCCGCACGAGATATTCGTCCATCCCATTCGGAGCAACTCCGGGTGAGGTATTGGCAGGGTAACCGCGCTTTTCCCATGCATACATTTCGAATGCATTGGCCGCTTCTTTTACGTTGGCCACGAATGTGGCGTTGGTTGCACGCAACCGGGCGCGGACGAACGAGGGGATGATGATCGCGGAAACCAGCCCTATGATCGAGACCGCGATCATCAGTTCTGTCAGGGTGAAACCCTTGGTTTTCCGGCGTTTGAGGTGTGAAATATTCATGGCGATCAGGCTGCCCGTGGTTTGGTCGGCGCCTGATAGGATTTCGGCCAGATCTGGCCTTTCCTTAAACGGGCTTTGTCGACTCTTGAGAATTAGCAGGATTGCCGCCAGATGGCGCTTCTCATGGTTGCGACAAAACAGCCGGGTGACCGATTTAGCCCCGGGTTCGGCGGATCCCCATTCAGCGCCGGGAGTGCCGCAAACGAAAACGGGTGGAGCACATCTTAATCCGCTCTACCCGTTCAACCCGCTTGGTCATTGTTTAGAGTCGGAGATGGTCCCAGAGGTCCGCCGGATCGAGTCGAAGATTGATGAAGAACGGCCCAAAGTCCCCGAAACGAGCGGTGACCTCGTCGAAGCGCATTTCGTGGACGATGTTTTTGATCTCGTCGAGATTGTGCGCGATCAAGGTCACGCCCCATTCCCAATCATCGAGGCCGGTTGCGCCGGTGATCAGCTGGGAAATCTTGCCGGCATATTTGCGGCCGGTTCGTGCGTGGCTACCCATCAGCTTTTTGCGGGTTTCGAAATCCAGCGAATACCAATTGTCTCCAAGGTTCCGCTTCTTGCTCATACCGTAAAAGCACATGATCTCCCAGTTTTCCAGTTCGGGCTGAAGCCGGTAAAACTTGTAGCTTTCGTTGCGTTTTTTGGCGGCTTCGAAAGCTTCATCGAACTCGGGCGTTCCCGGTTGCGGTTTCTTCTCGCCCATCTGGATCATCCGCTTCAGATCGTCGTCCGAGGAGACATATTCCGGCAGCTCGGTCACGCTGAGAAAAGAGTAAGTGGGGATCAGGGTTCCTGGGGGATACGCGAGTTCCACCTCGCGCTGCATTGAGCTGAGGTTCTGCAGTTCTGCCGCGTAGATGATGAAAGCGACATCGGCCCTGCCGCCGACGTTGGCGAACGTGGACACACGTGGATGGGCGGGGCCGGGATACTTCTTCGCCACCGCGTCGAGTCGGTCGCGGGCGGCGGCGGATTCGGTGGGCGGCAATGCGGCCCAGCGGGCGCGGTCGATACGGAAGAAAAGGTGCATCACGTGGATGCCCTGGACGAGTTTGACGGAAGGGATGGCCATGTTGGAAATGGGTCAATCGATGTGGAGAACCTGCTCAAGCAGCTGCGCCAATTGCTCAGGGATGAAAGCATCGCCGGCGACCAGCGTGACGCCGGCCTGCTTGGCGGTTTCGAGGAATGATTCGGAGAGGTCCGAGTGAAAGCCGAGGATGGGAATGTGGGCGGTTTCGTTGCCTGACTTGATTTGTCGGATGCTCTTCAAGATGTCGCCGCGGCGGACGCGCAGGTCGCTGACGATGACCATGGGCTTCTCGCGGTCGGCCACATCCGCCAACAGGTCTGCGTCCTGCACGACCTGCGCGCGGTAGCCCAAGTCCTGCAGCTTGTTGATGAGCTGGGACCCGGGAAGCAGCTGCTCGTAGAAGAGGAGCGCGAGCGGTTTCGTCATGGCGAAAGAGTGGAGACAGCCGTCGCGCCTTGGCAACGATTCGTTCTCCACAGGCGCGCGGACCTTGTCTAGCGTCCGCCTCCATGACGACCGCGCAGTTGGAAACGTTTGTCCGCAAGACCGTCGCGACGACCCCGGTTCGCGACATCCATACCCATCTCTACGACCCGGCTTTCGGTGAACTTCTCCTCTGGGGCATCGATGATCTGCTGACCTACCATTACCTGGTCGCCGAGTCGTTCCGATATCTGAAGATTCCATACGCCGATTTTTGGAAACTCACAAAATCCCAGCAGGCCGACCTCATCTGGGACATGCTGTTCATCCAGAATTCTCCAATCTCCGAAGCGTGCCGCGGCGTGCTCACCACGCTGAATCTCCTGGGCCTCGACGTGAAGAAGCGGGATCTGCCCAGGCTGCGGAAGTGGTTCGCCTCCCAGAAGGCGGACGCCTACATCGACCGCTGCCTGAAGATCGCCGGCGTCGAGGACGTGTGCATGACCAACTCGCCGTTCGATGATCTGGAGCGTCCCGTCTGGGAACGCGGATTCAAACGCCATCCGGCCTTCTCCGCCGCCCTGCGTATTGATCCGCTGCTGCTCGATTGGAAGAACACGGCTCCCAAGCTTGCGTCCTGGGGCTACAGGGTCTCGCCCGGCAAACCGACCCAGAAGTCGCTCGACGAAGTCCGGCGGTTCTTCGCCGACTGGACGGAGAAGATGGGCGCTCGCTTCCTGATGGTCTCACTGCCGCCGTCGTTCAAGTTCCCGGATAACACCGACACCGCGGCGTTGATCGAGGGCGCGGTTCTCCCCCATTGCCGCGAGTTCAACCTACCGTTTGCGGTCATGCCCGGTGTGACCCGCGCCGTGAACCCCCAGCTCAAGATGGCCGGCGATGGCATCGGACTGACAGACCTGAGCTTCGTTAAGAACCTTTGTGCCGGATTCCCAGACAACAAGTTCGCCGCCACCGTTCTGTCCCGCGAGAATCAGCACGAGATGTGCGTGCTCGCGCGGAAGTTCCGCAATCTACACATCTTCGGGTGCTGGTGGTTCACCAATGTCCCGCATCTCATCGAGGAGATCACTCGTCTCCGCATTGAACTAGTCGGCTTGAGCATGACCCCGCAGCACAGCGATGCGCGCGTGCTCGACCAACTGATCTACAAGTGGACTCATAGCCGCGCGGTCATCGGCGAAGTGTTGGTGGGGAAGTATCGCGACCTGGCCGCGACCGGCTGGGTTGTCACCAAGCCGGAGATTCAACGCGATGTCCGCAATCTTTTCGGCGGAGCGTTCGAGACCTTTTGCAAAGCCTGAGGGGTCAACCGGGCTTTCGGCGTGGAACTTGTCTTTTGAAAACCTGTTTTTAGAGTCGCCCCATGAAGAACGACGTCGTGCCAGTCGAGATCCGCGGCATCCTGCCGGCGAACAATGGCTGCGCCATCTTCCTCGGCAACGCCGAGAAGGTCTTCGTCATCCAGATCGAGAGCAGCATGGGCATGGTCATCGGCCGCTTCATGCAGGATAAACTCAACGAACGTCCTCTGACGCACGATCTCATCAACTCTGTCCTTCTGGGCTTCAGCATCACGGTCGAACGCGTCGTCATCACCGAACTGCGGAACTCCACTTACTACGCGCGCATCCTGCTCAAGCAGGACAACGAACTCGGGACCAAGCTTGTCGAAGTCGACGCCCGGCCGAGCGATTGTCTTGCCATCGCGGCCGCGCAGAAGAAGCCGATTTTTGTCCGCACCAAACTGTTCAACGACGTCGAGGACATGAGCGACTACCTGAACAAGATGAATGAAGGAAACGGGGAGGAAGAGCCGTGAGTTGGTCGGCGGGATTGCAGGTTCTCTGTTCGATTCCTTGTCAAGCAGCCGATCGGAGCCTCTGTGTCTGACGCCCCTAAACAGCTCGTTCTGGTCTCCGGCGACGACGACGTGGCCGTGAAGAAACGTGCCAAGGCGCTCTTCGACCAGTGGAGCATCGAGCTCGGTGGGATGGACCACGAAATCATCGATGCGGCGGTGGGCAACGCCGGCGATGCGCTCAAGGTCATCGGACGTCTGAAGGAATCGCTCCAGACGCTTCCATTTTTCGGAACGGGCAAGGCCGTCTGGCTGAAGGACTGCACCTTTCTCGCGGAAGACCGCACGTCGTCGTCGGCCGCCGTCGGCGAAGGACTGACCGAGTTGGCCGAGGAGTTCAAACGCACGCCTTGGGGCAACGTCCGTCTGATCATCAGTTCGCCCAAGGCGGACAAGCGGAAAGTCTTCTACAAGACGGTCGACAAGCTGGGGTCGGTCGAATCCTTCGCTGGCCTTTCGGCAGACGACCGCGATTGGCCTGTGCAGGCCGAGTTGATCATTCGGAAAGTTTTTCGTGAGCTTGCCAAAGAAGCCTCCGACGAAGCCGTGGCCGAGTTGATCCAGTGCATCGGGCCGAACAGCCGCGCGCTCCAATCCGAATCCGAGAAGCTTTGCCTCTACGTCGGCGGCCGGACTGAAATCACGGCGGACGATGTCGGCGCCATCGTGACGAAGAACCGCCAGGCTCGGGCGTTCGCGCTCGGTGATGCGCTGGGCGACCGCGATCTGCTCCGGTTGCTGCGCTGTCTGGAAGACGAGTTCTGGGAGATGAAGTTCGACAAGCAGAAGTCCGCCATCGGACTTCTCTTCGGACTGATCACGAAGGTTCGGGCGATGCTGTTCTTGAAGGAGATGGTGCGTCGTGGATGGGTCAAGGACGCGAACGGCTACAACGGCTTCAAATCCCAACTCGAGCGCGTGCCTGCCGATGCGATGCCGGCCGACAAGCGGTTCAATCCCCTTTCGATGAATCCCTACGTGCTCTTCAAGGCCCTGCCGCAGGCGGCGCGTTACTCGGAAGGGGAACTCATCGCCGCCATGGGCCGATTGCTCGACTGCAATCGCCGGCTCGTCGGCAGCAGTCTGGATGAGGTGCTGGTTCTGCAACAGGCGTTGGTGCAGATCGTTGGCCGGCCGACGGCCGCGAAGGGCGCCCGCCGCTGATCGAAGGTCCCAGTCCCGGCGACTTGACGCTCAATCTTCCCATAACGATATTCTCGTGACGTTTTTATGGCAGCCAATCCGACCAAGTTGCTTGTGTCCCGCATGGAGGCCCTGGTCTGTATCAAGATCCAGGGCAAGGCGACCTGCGCGTCCAGCGTCGACTTCAAGCGCCTGCTCACGGAGCTGATCAACCACGGCACAACCAAGATCGTCATCGACCTCGCCGACTGTCCGCTGATGGACAGCACGTTTCTGGGCGTGATGGCCGGCGCCGGTCTCCAGCTTCGAGGTGAGGCACCGTCGGCGGAGACGACTGTGGCTTCCGATGGTGTGCTCCGGTTGCTGAATCCACAGGAGCGGGTCGTTGATTCGTTGGAAAGCCTTGGGATGACCCATTTGTTCCGCGTCATTACTGCGACGCCCGACCAGCCCGGGAAGTTCGAGGAAGTGCAGTTGGGCGAGGCAACCAAGCTGGAGAACACGCGCACCTGCCTGGAAGCGCACCGGCTGCTGATGGACCTGAACGCGAGCAACGTCCCGAAATTTCAGGATGTGACCGCGTTCCTTGCCGAGGATCTCAAGCGCCTCGAAGTCACTCCGCGCTGACCGTCCGGCGGCGGATTCCCAGATTGCGGGGCTTCCCATTCGACAAGGTCGCAACCGTTACCATACTCCGCGCCGCATGTTGAACCTGGCCGCGCTCAATCCGCAGCAACGCGACGCCGTCACGACCATTCGCGGGCCCGTGCTCATCCTCGCCGGAGCCGGCACGGGCAAGACCCGCGTCATCACCTTCCGCATCGCGCACATGGTGGCTTCGGGCATCAACCCCGGCCACATCCTCGGCGTCACGTTTACCAACAAGGCCGCACGCGAAATGCTCGAGCGGGTGAACAAGCTTCTGCCCAAGGTTCCCAAGACGGCCAAAGACGAGGACAAGCCCGAGAAGCCGACGATCTGCACGTTCCACTCGCTCTGCGTCCGCATCCTGCGAAACCACATCGAGAAGCTCGGTTACAAGCGGAACTTCGTGATCTACGATGAGTCTGACCAGCTTGCAGCCATCAAGAAGATCATGAGATCGATCTCGGCGGAGGGGGAAAAGACCGACCCTTCGGCGATCCTCGCGATGTTGAGCAAGTTCCGGAATGGAGGATCGAAGTCCGCCGCGTTTGACGATCCGTCCGTCGCCGCTCTCGCCCAGCACGTGCAGCGGAAATACGAGTCCGCCTTGCGCGCCTGCAATGCGGTCGACTTCGACGACCTGATTCTCCTGACGATCCGGCTTTTCCGGGATCATCCGGACGCGTTGGAGGCCTGTCGCCTGAAGTATCGCTACATCATGGTGGACGAGTATCAGGACACGAACGCATCGCAGTTCGAGCTCGTGAATGCGTTGGCGAAGGAGCACCGCAACTTCTGCGTCGTGGGGGACGACGACCAGTCCATCTACGGCTGGCGCGGAGCGGAGATCGCCAACCTCCTCGATCTCGAGAAGCATTTTCCCGAGGTGAAGATCGTGAAGCTGGAGCAGAACTACCGGTCGACGACCAACATCCTCAACGCCGCCAACGCCGTCATCCGCAACAACACGCGCCGCCGGGCGAAGCAGCTTTGGTCCGACAAGGGAACTGGCCCGAAAATCCTCCTGCACACCTTCGTGAACGACGAGGAGGAGGCGAAGACCATCGTCGACCGGATCGAATTCAACCGTGTCGGCCATCGGATTCCTTGGGGCGAGCAGGCGATCCTCTTCCGCACCAACCAGCAGTCGCGTCCGCTGGAAACCGCGCTCCGCAAGGCCGGCGTGCGTTATCATCTCATCGGCGGCCAGAGCTACTTCGACCGCCGCGAGGTCCGGGACTATCTCGCCTACGTGAAGGCGATGCTGAACCCGCACGACGACGTCAGCCTTCTCCGTATCGCCAATACCCCGTCCCGCGGACTGAGCGACGTCACGATGGAACGTCTGCTGTCCACAAGTCAGGAGCGCGGTTGCAGCGTCTACGCGACGATGCGCCATAGCGATGTGCTCGAGAGTCTTCAGCCGCGCACCCGTGATGCCGTCAACGCCTTCGTCGCGTTCATCGACCGGGTGCATGCTCCGCTCGAAGCCAACCAACCATTCGGGCTAATGCAGTGGGCCACCGATTTCATGGCGGAGACAGGCTACTTCGAAGACCTACGGCGGCAGGAGAAGGACCAGGAAGTGGCGGACAACCGGGTGAAGAACATCAAGGATCTGATCGCCGATCTCGACGGTGGCACGACGACCACGCACAAGCCGGCGGAACGCCTGGCCACTTATCTCGAAGAGCTGTCCCTCGACAACGACCGTCGGAACGACAAGGAACCCGAAGGAGACCAGGTGACGATGATCACCATGCACAGCTGCAAGGGACTGGAGTATCCGCACGTCTTCATCGTGGGGCTCGAGGACGGCCTGCTTCCGCACGCACGGTCAAAGGTCGAGGGCACTATGGACGAGGAACGGCGCCTGTTCTACGTGGCCATCACGCGTGCGATGAAATCGTTGACCATTACTCTCTGCACGGGACGGAAACGTTACGGCCAGCTTTTCCCATGTCATCCGTCTCCATTCCTCAATGAGTTGCCGAAAGACCTCGTTGAGCAGGCCGACTCGGCCGAAAAGAAGCCGGTGACCCAGAGCGACGGCCTCAAGTTCTTTGAGGCGATGAAGGCTTCGCTGGGAAGCTGACCTGATGTGGCCAACCGGCGTCAGGCCTCCCGGAACGAACGGACTTCAACGAGCCTGGAGGCGCTTACCGGAGTGTCGAAGCCTTTCAGCGTGACCGTCCCCATGTCTTCAACGCGCGCCATTTGTCCGAGAGCTTTGCGCGTGTTGTCGTCGATGACGATCTCCATCGGGCCCGCCGCACCGCAGAGTCGCGAAGCCAGGTTCACGCGTTCACCGAGGACAGTGTAGTTGAGGCGGTAGGACGAGCCCATGCATCCGGCCACCACTTCACCTGTTGCCATTCCGACGCCCATACGGATCACCCGATCGGTCGATTGGTTGAGACGATCCCGCTCCTGGACCATACGGATCGCGCACCTGGCTGCGTTGTGCGCGTCCTTGTCTGTCGACAGGGGAGCGCCGAAGACGGCCATGATCAGATCGCCGACGAACTTGTCGACGACTCCGTCGTGCTCGTGGACCACCTTGGTCAAGGCCGTCATGTGTTCGTTGAGCAACGAGATCACTTCGGCCGGGGGCATTCCGGCTGTAAGCTTGGCGAATCCGCGGATGTCGCAGAAGAGAACGGTCACAGTGCGCAGTTCGCCACCGAGATTGGCTCCGCCTCCGCGCATCATCTCCTTGGCCACCTTCGGATCCGCCACGATGTTCAGCATGGTCCGGAATTGTTCCCGCTCGCCGAGCCCTTCGGCCATTTCGTTGAACGACTGGGTCAGCACGCCGATCTCGTCGCGTGATTTGACCGGGAGGCGGACGGAGAAATCGCTCGCACGGATTGCCTTGGTCGCATGGACGAGCGCGTTGATCGGGCCGGCCAGACCATGGGTCAGCAGCAGGCTGAGAAGGAACGCTCCCAGCATGGTGACGGCGGCCGAAGTGATGATGCTCGTCCGTAGATCCGCGACTTCCTTCAGCGCGGCGGCCATCGGGAACAGGCCGACCTGGTAGGCCTTGCCAAAGGGTGAGCCAGGATTGAGTTCGCGGTAGACCATGTGGTGCGGTTCTCCGTCGACTTGCAGCAACGGCAGGACGCCGGGCTTCGGCAGGTCTTTGGCCACGATTCCCGCGAGGTTGGTCGCCGTGGACCGGCCGATGAACTGCGAGTAGACCTCGCCATCGAGAAGTATTCCGCTGCGAACCTTCTCACGACGGGTGAACAACGAGCGCTCGCCGAGATCGAGCACGGTGCCCATCACGATGGCACCGGCATATTTTCGGTCCGCCACGGTAAAAACGGGGGTGATGAGGATTTCCCGGATCGGATTGTTGGTCGTGTCGCCCAAGGCCAAGAAAGCGACCTGCTGATCTTTTAGGGAGGGAATGGATTTGATGATTGGATCTAGCTCGCCCTGATTTTTCACGCGGGCTTTCGCCTGGTTGATGACCGGATTATTCGTGCCGATAATCTGTCCGTTAGCGCCGATGAACCGGACGAACATGTCTCCACGGCGGCCGCCCGGTCCGCCTGGTCCACCCCCTCCCTTTTGGTTTTGGAAGGCATGTTGTCCTCCTCCAGGAACGCCTTTGGATCCTCCTGGATTGCCGGGGTTCCCTGGGATTCCTGGTCCAGTCGGGTCCCCCAACATTCCGCCGCCGCGGCCGCTGGAGGCCCCGAACCCACCGCGCCAGAGGCGTTGGAGCGGCCGTGGATCACGGACTGGGATCCCGGCTTCTTCGCCCATCTGGCGGAAGAGAGCGAGACCGTCTCCCTTGACGAGCGCGTCGATGAACTTGGGATCGATCGCGAGCTTGTCGCTCTGGTCCTTGAGCGTCGCGAGGCGGGTGGCCTGTTGGTCGGCCGCGAACTCCAGGTCGTTGGTAAATTCCTCCTCGAACAGGAGCCGATACGTTTCACGGACCCGGTCCTGCGTCAGGATGATCGTCGCCGTCGTCACACCCACGACGACGATCATCATGCAGAGAAGCAGCTTGGTGCGGAAAGACAGGTTCATTTGGGAAACAACGGCGCGGCCAAAAGATGAATGAAAGGAATCGAAGGTGGTGCTCCGACCAGGAATTGAACCTGGATATGACGTTTAGGAAACGCCTGCTCTATCCATTTGAGCTATCGGAGCGGTCGACAGGGAAGGATTAACGGCAATCCCCGGCGGCAAGGCAAGGCGGACGAAAATCGGGAGCCTGGCTGGTCTGCGACCTACCGGACGTCTGCCTTCCGGCGATATGGTCTGGGATACAAGATTCAGGCGCTTGGGAAAGAACCCGGTCCGATAGGCGTAACTGGTCGGTGAAATGGTTCGGAGATCGCTGAACTAGGGCTTACCCAGCGGCTATCCCATCGCGATGATCAGATCGTCCCGGCGAATTCCCCTTGGGCCAAGCCAATTGGCTAGCGAGCGAGCCTAGTTGGATTCCCCTGCGACGACCGTGACCAATGGAGGTCGGCCTGTCCAAGCGAACTCTTCGTGGGCCAGGTGGAAAGGGCGTCGACTGGAATCGCGGGGGGCGAAAGGGGAATTGAAGCGCACCGTGCGCCAGCCCGCGCCTGCATTGGCGGAGGAGGCGTCCTTTGGTGAAGTCGCCTCCATCCACTTGTCGAGCGTTGCGAACCAGTCGCGCTTCGTCTTGTCCCAGCGGGCAGGGGACGCTGCCGCGATCGTCTGGGTTATCGCCGCCGAAGAGATTCTTGCGCGGCGCCTGCACTCGCTCCAAATCCGTGACTCACGCCTCGGATTCGAAGTATCCGACCAATATTTTTGATTCCCGTTGGATCTGGTTGAAAAGGCCATCAACTGCCGGTGACTCAAGGCGCAGGTGAACGGGAACTGAAAAATGGATTCCGATCGGGCTCGCGGCGATGGGAATCCCTTACGCGGCAAACACGTTAGGACGTTGACTGCTTCGGGTATTTTTAAGGCAAAAAAATCGCCGCTCGCGTCCAGTGAGTCCAGCTGACAAGCTTCCGCTAACAGAATGCAAAAGCCTAACTATCAGTTCGAGAAGCGACGCAAGGAATTGGACAAAAAAGCCAAGAAGGAAGAGAAGCGTCGGCAAAAGCTCGAGGCTGCCAAAAATCCGCCCGCGCCTGATGCTTCAGCGCCTGAGGCGCCGGCTGATCCGGCCTGATGGCCGATCACTTCCACGAGGATCTCGGCGGTTGAAAAGCGGCAGCGGTGACCCGGTGCCCCCACGATCTCATGGCCTCGACCCTTCTCCGCCTGTTGGTGCTAGTGGCCGTTTTGGGCCAGCCTTTGCAGCTTTGGGCGGCGGCGCTGGTTTCCGGGCCGGTCGTTGAGGCGATCACTAGCACAAACGCGGTGATCCGTTGGACCACCGACGTCGCCACGGGCAGCCGGGTCTACTTCGGGTCGAATCCGGCGCAGATGTCCCAGAAGCTGGATGGTGAACTGGGGAGTCAACATCGGGTTGCCTTGTCGGGCCTCCAGGCGGGCACGCGCTATCATTTTACCGCTGGAACCGCCCGATTTCCGCTGGCGACGAACTCGTTTGTCACTGTCGGGCTGGATCCAGGCACATCGACGAGCGCGGCAGAAAAGAAGGCTCCCTGGAAAATCCGGAGCGAGCCCGTCGCATCCACTCCTTCCGCCCGGGAATCATGGGGGCAGATCGCGTCGCTCCAGGATCACTTCGAACGCCACGGCGGCGATTTCAACGCCAAGAGCCCCGAAGACTACGCCCGGCTCGCTTGGGAGTTTCTGCAACGCGCCAAGTCCGGGGCCTTGCTGATGAAAGTCGACGACGAGGGAGTCCTTCGTGTCTTCGACCCCAAGTCACGGTCGTTCGCTGCCTACAGCCGAAACGGCACGACGAAGACGTTCTTCAAGCCGGGAAGCGCCGACTACTACGAACGTCAACCCGGTCGAAACGTGAAGCCGGAGGATCTCAAGTTCCGATGAACCACGTGTGTCCAGCCTGCGGTTTCCCGAATCTCACCGAGGCGCCGTTGTCCCGCAGTGGTGGCGGATCCTACGAGATTTGTCCCTCGTGCGGTTTCCAGTTTGGCGTATCCGATGCCGACGGAGGACATTCCTTTACCGCATGGCGGACGGGCTGGAAAGAGAGCGGGATGAAGTGGACGAGCAAAGGAATCGCCGCGCCGTTGGACTGGGATCCGGCCAAGCAACTTCGACTCATCGAGCGCCGTGACCCGCCGGCCGGGGGCCAAAACAGGTGTTGATGATGGGTTTTTCCAGCGGCGGTATTGCCCGCAGTGGCCGGGCTTCAGCCCGGGAGCTTCGTCATTCTTTGTAGGCGTTTTCGCCGTGTTGGCTGAGATCGAGCCCGGTGTGTTCCGCCTCCGCATCGACCCGCAGGCCGATCGTGGCGTTGATCACCTTGAGGAGAATGAACGTCACTACGCTGCTGAACACGAACGTGACTACGACCCCGATCAATTGGTTCCCAAACTGACCAGTCCCTCCGACGAGCGAGATGGCAGTGCCGTTTTTCTGGAATGTGGAGGCGATGAGTGGATTCACCTCGGCGCTGGCGAGAAACCCAAGGAGAAGCATCCCTTGGATGCTGCCGACGCAGTGCACGCCGAACACGTCGAGCGAGTCGTCGTATTGGCACGCAGCCTTCAGTCTTGTGACCGCCATGTAGCACGCAATTCCGCTGCATAGACCGATGATGACGGCCGACGGGACGCTTACGAAACCCGAAGCCGGCGTGATCGTCGCCAAGCCGGCGACCATTCCCGAGGCGGCGCCAAGGACGCTCGGTTTTCCTTTCTCAAGCCATTCGGTGACGGCCCACGCGAGACCGCCGGCGGCGCCGGCAAAGTGGGTGGCGGCAAATGCGCTCGTCGCAAGGCTGCCGCTGGAAAGGGCGCTGCCGGCGTTGAATCCAAACCAGCCGACCCACAGGAGGCCGGTGCCGATTAGGCTTAGCACCACGTTGTGAGGGAGCATCGGTTCCTTCGGAAAACCGCGGCGCGGACCGAGGACGACCGCGCAAACGAGCGCCGCGGCGCCCGAACTGATGTGCACGACGGTTCCTCCGGCGAAATCCAGCACGGGAACGCTTCCGCCGAGGGCCAAGTTGAAGAATCCACCCTTGCCCTAGACCATGTGAGCCAGCGGAAAATAGACGATCGTCACCCAACCGATCATCAGCGCGACATACGTGCTGAACTTGATCCGCTCGGCAAACGCTCCGGTGATGAGCCCTGGCGTGATGATGGCGAACATCATCTGGTAGAACCATGAAGGTCTGGTGCGGGATGGTGGGCGCGTAGTCCGGCTGCGGCGCGGCTCCGACGCCTTTTAGGAACAGGAACTGAAACGGATTGCCGAAGGCGGCCTCGCCCTCGTCGAACGCCACGCGGTAGCCGAAGATGAACGAGACCAGGCTCACCATGGAGAGACGGAAAATGTTGTGTGTCTGTGGACTCAGAATGAGGCCGGTAGATGGACGGATCCGGCTTCTTAGACCATGACAGCAAGAGGATTTTTGTCTTGCCGCGTCCGCCTCGCTCGAGCCCTTCCGCGGCTGGGCCGGGATTGGTCCGTCGTATACACTATGATCTCCATAAGACACATCTATCCCGGCGTCTGAATCGGCCACGTGTGTCTCAAGGTTGCTGACTTGGATCGAGCCTTGGGCTTTTACCGGGACGTGTTGGGATTTATCGTGACGCAACGCGTCGGAAACCAAGCCGCCTTTCTGTCGGCTGGCGGATACCACCACCACATATAGGACTGAACACGTGGGAAAGTGCCGGAGCGCCTCCTCCGCCGGCCGGACGGACCGGGCTCTACCATCTCGCGATCGCTTACCCGACGCGGGCCGACGTGGCCGATGCCTTGCGCCGATTGATGGCGGCCGGAGTAGAGCTCGACGGAGCCGCGGACCACGGCGTGAGCGAGGCTTTGTATTTGCGTGATCCCGACCAAAACGGCGTGGAGCTCTATTGGGATCGTCCGCCGGAACAGTGGCCCCGCACCGCGTCGGGTGAACTCGCGATGTTCACGCGGACGTTGGATTTGGATTCGCTGCTCGGGGAGTCCAGGTCGGAAGCACTTTGACGAGGGACGCCCGGGTGATCCCGCAGATCAAAGTTTCTTGAGCAGGTCTTTCCAACGTTTCCATCCGTCCTCGCGGGCCTTCTTGTTGTCGGCGGTGCCGGCGGGATCTTCACCGGCGCGCATGAAGCCGTGGCCGGCGCCGTCGTAGATGACTGGTTCGTAGGTCTTGCCGGCGGCTTTCATCAGCTCGGTGGACTTGGGGATGGTGGCGTTCACCCGGGCGTCGTTGCCGCCGTAGAACCCGTAGACGGGCACCTGGATACGGGCGACTTCCTCGGGCTTGTCGGTGCCGGAACCGTAGAAGGCGAAGCCAGCCTTCACGTCCTTGTTGTTGGTGACGAAGCGGAAGGTCTGGCTGCCGCCCCAACAGAATCCGCCCACGGCGACCTTGCCGTTACAGGCGGGAAGTTTCTTCACGTAGTCGACGGCGGCGTTGAGGTCGGCTGTGATCTGGTCTGGCGGAAGCGAACCGATCTTGCCTCGTGCGCCGTCGGCGCCGCCAAGGGATTCGGTGCCGCCGCCGTTGGGGCCGGTGCCCCATAGCAGGTCGGGCGCGATGACGATGTAGCCCGCTTCGGCCAACTGGTCGGCCATCCCGCGCATCCAATCGGAGAGCCCGAATATCTCGTGGATGAGGACGACTGCCGTGGTCTTCTCCTTGGACTCGGGATAGGCGACCCAGCATTTCACCTCGCGGTTGCCGTGCTTGATGGTGACCCATTCGAGGTGGCGTGGGGATTTCTCCAAACGCGCCTTGGCCCAGTCCTGGGCGTGGACGGAGGAGGCGACGATCGACAGAGCGACAAGGAATCCGAGGAGCTTCTTCATGGCAGTAATAGGTTGGTGGTAGCGCCGAACAAAGGGATCAGGCAGTCGGAGTCATTCCAAGAACAAGGTCAAACTTCGCGGCCAATTCGCCGGCCTTGGCGCCCTTGAGCGGGGCGAAGTCGACGGTGACGTTGGCCTGTGCCTTGGGATCCTTGATGCCCTTCCAGATGCCGTCCTTCTCGTTGCCGGGATGGCCCTTGATGAAAAGCTGCGTGACCAGAAGTTCCTTCCCGCCTTGCTTGACCTTGTAGTGGATGTGCGGCGAGCGACCGGGATAGGGGACGGGTTTAATCGTGCGGAACAGGTATTCGCCGGTCGACCCTGTGACGAAGCGACCGAAGCCCTGGAATTTCTTGTCGGCCTTGTCCTTATTGCCCGTGCCGCTGTGGAGGTAGGCGCCGTTATTGTCGCACTGCCAGATTTCAACGACGGCGTTGCGGATCGGGTCGCCGTTCGCATCGAGGATGCGGCCGCTTACGTAGGTGATCTCCCCGACGGCGGGCGTCGTGGCTTCGTTGATGACGATGAGATCGTTGTCGGTGTCGAGGGGGAGCTTGTCCGGATAGAAGGGCCCCTCGGTCATCTTCGGCGTGCGGGTCAACGCTTCGGCAAACGCTCCCGGAACCGAGGTGAACGCTGCGGCGGTTGCCATGCGGCTGAGGAAGCGGCGACGGTCGTGTCCGTTCAGGAGGATGGAGTCGGAGAAGTTCATCGTTGGAATGAGGTTCGAGGCTCGAGGAGTTGCTGAGGATGACACCGGCCGATGTAATCGGTTACGCGAGTGATGGCGAAACGATACGTAAGCTAGCCGTTAACACCATGAGAGTTTCGTCGGAAGAGTCTGCAGCAGCGAACGGTCTCAGGAGGCCGAATTCTTCCGACGCAGCAGACGTTCGTTCAGCCACAGGGAACCGAATGCGAGAATCACCGACACGCCCAACAGCGCATATGCCCGGCTGTCGTCGCCGGTTTGGACCGCCTGATAGATCGAGAGGGAAAGTGTGGAAGTCATTCCAGGAATGTTTCCCGCCAGCATGATCGTCGCGCCGAACTCGCCCAGTGCCCGCGCAAAAGCCAGCATCAGTCCGCCAGCGACACCTCGCGCCGCGAGTGGAAGCGTCACCGTCAGAAACACCCGCCAGGCCGACGCGCCCAGCATCGAGGCGATCTCCTCCTGGTGCGGATCGACTTCCTCAAAAGCCACCCGGGCCGAACGAACGAGCAAGGGGAAGGACATGACCGCCAACGCAAGCACGACCCCGATCCAAGTAAACGCGACGTCGATGCCGAACGAGGCGTGGAGAAATCCCCCGATCGGACCGCGACGGCCGAAAAGTTTTAGGAGGATCAGACCTGTCGCGACCGGTGGAAGCACGAGGGGCAGCGATACGATTGTTTCGACTAGAGATTTCCCGCGCCATTGTTTCCGCGCGAGAAGCCAGGCCAGCGCCAAACCGGGCGGCAGAATCAGGATCACGCTCAGCGCTGAAACCCACGCGGTGAACCAGATCAACTGCCAGTCGTCGGCACTCATTCGCGCTCAAGGCAACACTAGGAACCCGTGCTTGCGAAACACTTTCGCGGCCGTATCGGACTGGAGATGCCGAAGGAAGCGAATGGCGGCGTTGGATTCCTTGGAACCCTTCACCACGGCAACCGGATACCGAATCGACGGACCCGAACTTGCCGGGATCTCCAGGGCGACCTGCACCTTCTTTGAGAGGGCGGCGTCGGTTTTGTAGACGATGCCGACCTCGATGTTGCCCGACTCCACAGCAGCCAGTGCGGCGCGGGCATCGTCCGTCGGAACCACCTTCGGTTCGACGGCGGACCACAGGCCAAGCTTGGTCAGGTGGTTCCGCGTGTAAAGCCCGGCTGGCACTGCTTTCGGATCGGCGACGGCGATTCGTTTCACGGTGTTCGACGAAAGTTCCTCGATGGTTTGGATTCGCAAATGGCTGTCGCGCGCCGTGACGACGACGAGGGAATTGCCGAGAAGGTTGGTTCGGGTCTCGGAGACGATACGGCCGGCCTTCTCAAGTTGATCCATCCGGATCTCGTCTGCAGAGACGAACACATCGGCCGGGGCGCCTTCCTCGATCTGGCGGGCAAGGACGTTGGAGCCTGCAAAGTTGAAAGCGATTTTGTCGCCAGACTCACTCTGGTAAGCGGTCGTAATCTCCTTGAGCGCATCCGCCACGCTCGATGCCGCGAAGACCCTAATGGTGGCCGAGTGACCGGTGATAGCGGACACCACCAGCCAAAGGGTCAGGAGAAGGGGCCTCGTTGAAGTCATGGCCGGGGGTGGGTCAGCAGCTTCGGCCTGATTCGGCTTCTGGGTGGTCGTAGGAATGGGATTCGTCCTCGTCGCGTGAGCCCGCGTCCAGACAACGGAAATCCTTCTCAATCGTCAGGCGCAACCCCCACGTCGTCGTCGCGTAGATTCCGACGTCGTCCGACTCGGCCCAACGCCGGCCGGCGGCTTCTGGAATCAGGACGACGATCACGCCTCCATCGAACGACGCCTGCGGTTCTTGCGCTTCCGCTGAAAGCACCACCCGGTAAACCAACGGTTGATCCGGGGAAACGGCAGTGCGGCATTCAGCCGATCTCGCCAGGGCCAACGCGGCCACTTCTTTCCGATCAAGCCGCAGCCGAAGTGAGTTGTCGCGGAGCCTAAGTTTCATTGGATCTAGATAACTCCCTTCAGCCTGGCGAAGTCAAAAACCTGCGGCAATGCCGCCATGAAACGTTTGCGTTTTGTCCAGCGGTTGGATTTGTGGGGAACGAATTGGTGCACTGGGCTGAGGATGAACTCTCAGAACCAATCAGCGGGTTCGCTTCGGATGTCTTTCAGCTTGGCGCCTTGAATCGATGCAATCTTCTTGAGCGGTTTCTGGCACCTGACTGGAAGATGTTCCTGACAATATTCAGACAAGTTCCGCACCCGGGTCCGACTATCGGACGTGCGACCTACACTGAAGCAGACAGGAAAACCGGGATTCTTGCCTGAGTGTCGCCGAGGGAAGGCTGGCGGCGCTGGCGGTTATCGAAAATTCCGTAGCAGTCTTCGATGACAATCCAGATCTCGGTCAGCATGGGGAGCGGTGTTCGGGCCTTAAATAATCCTCCGCACGAGGTTGCACATTCCGGCTCGATCCAACCAACTGCCCTATGCGCCGTTTGCGTATCGAACACCTGACGACCTATCAGTTTGGCACCATGGTGCAGCTATTGCCCCATAAAATGCTGCTTCGCCCGCGCGAGGGTCACGACATCCGGATTGAATCGGCCCGCCTGAACATCACCCCTGGATGCCAGATGAAGTGGCATCGCGACGTCTACGGCAATTCCGTCTGCGTGGCTGATTTTCACCTGATGTCGGCCACGCTGCAGATCGCGAACGAGGTGATCATCCAGCACTTTGACGAGGCCCCGATGGATTTCCTCCTCAGCCCGCAGGCCGTGAATTACCCATTCGCCTACGACGCCTCCGAGGTCGCGAACCTCCTGCCTTACCAGACCGCCTGCTACCCGGCGGATGTTCCGGTGGTGATACAATGGGTGTCCCAGTTCCGGTGTGCACCGCAAACCATCAAGACGTTCGACCTTCTTTTCAGCATGAACAAGGCGATTGCGAACAGCTTTCTATACCAGGTGCGCGAGATGCCAGGTGTGCAGTCGCCCGGCGAAACGTTGCGGAAACGCAGCGGCTCGTGCCGTGACTTCGCGACCCTGTTCATCGAGGCTTGCCGGGTGCTTGGCTTGGGGGCGCATTTTGTGAGCGGCTACCTGCACTGTCCCGGCACCGAGACGGGCGGCGGCTCGACCCACGCCTGGTCTGAGGTCTACCTGCCCGGAGTCGGCTGGAAGGGATTCGACAGCACCTCCGGCCTGATGACCGGGGCTGATCACATCGCGGTAGCCGTCAGTCGCCATCCCGCCGACGTGCCGCCTGTCTCGGGTAGCTTCAACGGACCCGGCGGGTTGCTGCCATCGCTGTTTGTCGGGGTGAAAGTGTCCTCGATCTGACTAGGCGAGCTCATGGCAGCCAATCCAACGGCGCAGTTTGGCGAGGTCGCGTCAGCTGAAAACGGCCGTTTGTGCGGCGGCCATCGAGCTTGCGAAACGAGACCGCAAATTAAATGGATCAGAATCCGTGGGTCTGGTTGGAAGCCGTGTAGATTTTGACGGAGTCAATGCCTCGTCGGATGACCTTGGATTTGGTCCGATTCTTGGCGAAAACGATGGGAAAGTGTCCCCAAAATTTAGGGAGCCTTAAAAAGCCGAGGACAAGTGGTGCACGGGGCGGGGGTCGAACCCACAACCTTCGGCTTCGGAGACCGACGCTCTATCCAATTGAGCTACCCGTGCACAGGAAGGACAGAGGGACGCTAGGAGTTGGCCGAGGCCGCTGCAATTCAGAAAACCAACTGATGCGGTTCGCCTGCCACCGATGGTCAGATTCTCACGCTGAATAGGCGGTGATATTCCTGCACGGCGTAGCGATCCGTGAAGCCGGCCAGATAATCACAGACCGAACGGTGTAGTCCGTCCTTTCGGACGCGTTTCTTGGCCTGTTCGCCGATTTCGGCCGGATGGGCGAGGAAGTATTTGAAGAGCTCCTCCAGCATCCGGACGGCCCGTAGGTTCGGTTCGTGGACAACTGGGTTGTAGTAGAGGTTCGTGTAGAGGAATTCCCGCAGCTCCAGGTTCTGCCGATGGCGCTTCTCGCTGTAGTGGACGAGGGCCTTGGGCTGTCGGCGCACATCGTCGGCGGAGGTCACCTTGGCGTCGGCGATGCGTTGTTCGGTCGTTTCGACCACGTCCTTCACCTGGCTGTCGATGAGACAACGGATCGTGAAGTAGATCCGGCATTCGTCGGCCAGTTCGCCGTGGAGGCGTTTCACTTCCCGCGAGGCCTGGTTCCAGATGCCGACATTTTTGAGGAGCTGCTTTTCGGAAAGCAGGCCGGATTCCAGGCCGTCGTCGAGGTCGTGGCTGTAGTAGGTGACTTCGTCGGCGAGGTTGGCGACCTGGGCTTCAAGCCCCGAGTTTTTGGCGGTGAAACCGAGTTTCTTGCCGGGTTTGTCGTAAGCGGTCTCGTGTTTGGCCAAGCCCTCACGGACCTCCCAGGAGACGTTGAGCCCGGCGAATCCGGGATACTTCTGTTCGAGCAGTTCTACGACCCGCAGGGACTGCCGATTGTGCTCGAAGCCACCGTGCCCCAGCATCATCCGGTGAAGCACTTCCTCTCCCTTGTGGCCGAACGGTGAGTGGCCTAGATCGTGGGCGAGGGCGATGGTCTCGACCAGGTCCTCGTTGAGGCGGAGTGCCCGGGCGATGTTCCTCGAGATGGCCGCCACTTCCATCGTGTGGGTCAGGCGGGTCCGGAGATGGTCGCCGGAGCCGTTTAGGAAAACCTGCGTCTTGTATTCCAGCCGGCGGAAGGCGCGGGAATGGATCACGCGGTCGCGGTCGCGCTGGTATTGGGTGCGCCACTCGGGCGGCTCCTCCTTGTGCTGGCGGCCGCGGGTCTCGGCGCTGAACTGCGCGAAGGACGCGAGGTTGCTGCGCTCACGCTGTTCGAGTTCGGCTCGGGAGCAAGGCATGGTTGCTTAGTTGCTTCCGAGGAGGGATTCCACCGCGACTCCCTTGAGCTGGAAGAGGCGGCGGATGGTGTCCTCGATCAGGTTGTTCGGGCAGGATGCACCGGCGGTGATGCCGATGGTCAGCGGACTCGACGCGGGAAACCAGTTGGGTGTTTCGACCTCCTGGTTCGTGTGCTGGTTCCAATGCCGGATCAGTGCGGCCGATTCCATCATGGCGGCGTTCTTGATGAAGTATGTGGGCAAAACCTTTTCTCCCATCTCGGCAAGATGCGACGTGTTGGAGGAATTGTAGCCGCCGATGACGAGCAGGAGGTTCATCGGTTGGCAGAGCATCTTTTCCAGTGCGTCCTGACGTTCCTGCGTGGCGCCGCAGATCGTATCGAAAAAACGGAAATGGTCCGCGAGCTTGGCGTCGCCGTGCTTCTTGGCCATCGCGGCCTTGAAGCGACGCTGCACTTCCTCGGTCTCGCCGCGGAGCATCGTGGTCTGGTTGGCGACGCCCACGGCATTCAGATGAAGATCGGGATCAAAGCCGGCGGAGTAGGCTCCCTTGAACCGGGCCAGGAAGTCGTCCTTGTTGCCGCCATTGAGGATGTAGTCGCAGACGTAGTCGGTCTCCTCGAGCGTGAAGACCACGAGATAGTGACCCGCGCCGTAGGCCGTCGCCTGGCTGGTGGTGGCCTTGGTCTCCTCGTGCTTGGCCTTGCCGTGGATGATGCTGGTGACGCTCTCCTTCGAATACTGCCGCACGCGTTTCCATACGCTCATGACGTCGCCGCAGGTGGTGTCGACGAGTTGGCAACCCTTCTCCTCAAGGGCCCGGCGGGTTGAAACCTCGGTGCCGAAGGCCGGTATGATCACGACGTCTTCGGCGGTAATGTGGGCAATTTCCTCGGGCGAAGGTTTGGGCTTCACGCTGACGATGCCCATGCCCCGGATCTGGTCGTTGACCTCGGGGTTGTGGATGATCTCGCCGAGCAGGAAAACGCGTTTGGGCTCGGGGAATACCTTGCGGGCGGCATAGGCGAGGTCGATGGCTCGTTCGACGCCGTAGCAGAAGCCGAATTCCTTCGCGAGTTTGATGGTCAATCCGTCGGCGCTCAGGACGCCGCCACTGGCACGGATGCGCTCCACGAGTTCGCTGCGGTAGTGCAGGACGACCTGGGCCTGGACGGCCTCCATCACATCGGGCGTGCGGAGGTTGATTTTTTTCTTCGGACCATCGTCCGGAGTTTTCGACATGGGGCGAACCTAGCAACACGCGGTTTCCGGTAAAGAGACGATTCGGGCGGAAGAAAGCATTGCTACGAGCCGGAGGGACACCAATACTGTCTGCCCGTGGAAAACGGAGCGTAGCTCAGCCTGGTAGAGCACTTGCTTTGGGAGCAAGACGTCGCAGGTTCAAATCCTGTCGCTCCGACCACGGATTCTTTTTTTTGCGGATCAGCCGCCGCTCTTCAACCCGAGCTTCTTCCGCATCTCCCTCTCCACGGCCTTCTCGCGCTGACGCTCCTCCTCGCGGGTTTCGAGTTCCGCACGCTTGATGCCGGGCATCTTGTCGCGCTGGTCCGCTGCTTCGAGGGCTGCGGCTTCGGGAGTCGGAAGCACCGTCGGACGGATCAGGACCATGAGCTCTACCTGTTGGCCGTCGTTGCCCGTGCTCCGGAACAAGGCTCCGAGACCGGGGATGTCCTTGAGGAACGGCACGCCTGATTTCGTCTTGGTCGACTGTTTGGACATGAAGCCGCCGAGGATGATCGTCTCGCGGTCGCGGACGGCGACCTTGGCGCTGGCCGCCCGCTGCGTGGTCGTGGGGACGTTGTTGCCGTCGATCTGGGTCGGGGTGCCGAGTTGCTGAATGTCCTGCACGATGTCCATGACGACGAGCCCGTCCGGGTTGATCAGCGGTGTGACCTGCAGGTCGATACCGACGAATGTCTGCTGATACTGCGACGACGATTGCCCTCCGATGTTTCCTCCACCGAAAAAAGTGCCCGTCACATAAGGGACGGTATTGCCGATCTTGAGAGTGGCGGGAACAGCGTGGGAGGTCTGGACGCGGGGACGGGAGAGGACGTTGACGGTTCCGTTCTTGGCGATGGCGGTGACGGCGACATCGAGGTCATTGCCCCATTGGCCGAAATAGCTGAATCCAGGTTGGAGCGGATTGATGGCTGAGAGCGCATTCGTCGCCAAGTTCGGGAAGGTCTGGCCGTTGTTCATTCCGCCGAAGCTGCTCAGCTTGCCGTTCTGCGTCCTGGGTTGTCCGGCACTCACGCCGTAGTTGAGGCTGTCGTTGGTGGACACTTCCAGAATGATCGACTCGATCAGCACCTGCGCGAGGACGACGTCCAGCTTCTCGATGATCGACTTGATCATGACCATGTCCTGGTCGGTCGCGAAGACGAGGAGCGAGTTGGTCCGTTCGTCGGCGATGATCTTGACGGAGCCGAGGATCTGGAATTCCCCCTGGCCGGAAGCACGGGCGATGATGTTGTTGATGCGGCTGTTGAAGGCCGTTCCGGCCGCGCCCGCGCCGCCTGCCGCTGCGAACGGACTGGCGCCACCGCCGGACGTTGCTCCAAGGCGACTGGCTCCAAGGCCTCCCTGTGCCCCGAACCCTCCCGCGCCGC
>JBBRDN010000029.1:0-30321 GCA_038203875.1 Verrucomicrobiota bacterium | reverse complement strand
ACAGCTAACAACGATCAAGGGCGCGGCCCCGGATGCGGTGTTTGTCCCGGGTTACTACAACGACGTCGCGCTGATCGCCATCCAAGCCAAGGAGCTTGGCCTCGGTGTCCCGCTGTTCGGCGGCGACGGATGGGAGTCGGACAACCTTCTGCAAGTCGGCAAGGATGCGGTGGATGGTGACTATTTCTCCACCCATTGCTCGCCTGAAGACACCTCGCCGAAAATGACCGCGTTCGTCGCCAACTACAAAAAGAAGTATAACAAGACTCCCGACGCGATGGCCGCCCTCGGCTATGACTCGGCGCTGGCAATTGTCGAAGCGATCAAGAAAGCCGGTTCGACCGAGCCCGCGAAGCTCAGGGATGCGCTCAAGGCTACCGACTTCGTCGGTGTCACCGGCCGCACCAAGCTCGACGCCAAGCGCGATGCCACCAAGCCCGCCGTCATCATCACGACCGAGAACGGCGCGTTCAAATTCCTCCAGACAGTCGAGCCTTGATCCTGCGCGGCCATGCGACGCGCGTTCAGCCGGATCCCAATCCTTCTACTGACGGCTTGGTGCGCCCTGCTTGCGGCGTGCAAGCCGGCGTCTTCGGACAGTTCATCAAGTTCGTCGCCGATCAAGATTGGCGAGATCGCGTCGCTGACCGGCCGTGAAGCCGGGCTCGGTCAATACACCCACATGGGGGTCCAGTTGGCGCTCGAGGAGATCAACGCCCGTGGTGGAGTCCTTGGGAGGAAGGTTGAGTTGGTCTCCGAGGATTCCCAGTCGAAGGCCGGTGAAACCGCCACCGCGACGCGCAAATTGATCTCCCGCGACCAGGTCGTGGCGATGATCGGCGAAGGCGCTTCCGGCCGTTGCCTGGAAGGCGCGCCGATTGCCCAGCAGGCGGGAGTTCCAGTGATCTCGCCGACGGCCACCAATCCCAAGGTCACCGAAGTCGGCGACTGCATTTTCCGCGTGTGCCTCACCGACCCGTTCCAGGGAACCGTCATGGCGACCTTTGCCCGGCGGTCGCTCAAGTTGAAGCGCGTCGGCCTGCTCGTCGACGTGGCCGCGCCCTACAGCGTCGGGTTGGCCGAGTTCTTCAAACAACGCTTCATAGCCGATGGCGGCGAGATCGTGGCGGAGCAGAAATTCACCGGCGGCGACAAGGACTTCCTCGCCCAACTTACCTCGCTCAAGGCGGCCAAGCCTGAGGCGATCTTCGCGCCGAGCTACTATGGCGAGGGTGGTTTGATCCTGCTCCAGGCCCGTCGTCTCGGCCTGGAGATCCCAATGCTTGGCGGCGATGGCTGGGAGGCGCCGGAGTTGGTCCAGACAGGCGGCAAGGCGGCCGACGGAGCGTTCTTCCCCGTCCACTTCTCGCTCGAAAGCACTGATCAGCGCAGCCGGGAGTTCATCCAGGCGTTCGAAGCCCGTTGGCAGAAACCTCCGACCGGCGCCTCGGCTCTCGGCTACGATGCGCTGATGGTCCTGATCGACGCCATCCGCCGTGCCGGTTCCGCCGAACCGTCGAAGATCAAGGACGCCCTCGCCGCGACGAAGGATCATCCCGGCGTCACGGGACTCATCACGTTGGACGACGGCCGCAACGCCCGGAAACCCGCCGCGATCATCCGGGTTCTTGACGGCCGGTTTCAGTTCGTCGAGACGGTGGCCCCTTGAGGTAACTTGTTGGCTGGGTGCCGCGACTCGAGCGGCGCTCGGGGCAGGGAACGGGGGAAGATCGCGATTAGGATGCAGCCTGCCTTGACCGTCACCTGTGTGCTGTCCACGCTCGCCAAATAGCCGGCTCGCCGGCCCTAGATTTAATGGCGGAATTCCTGCAGCAGCTCATCAACGGCCTCTCGGTTGGGGCCATCTACGCGCTGATAGCCCTCGGTTACACGATGGTCTACGGCGTCCTTCGCTTCATCAATTTCGCCCACAGCGACGTGTTCATGATCGGATCGTTCGTGGGCTACTACGCCACGAAGAAATATGGTTTTCCCTCCGGCACGATAGCCAGCGGACTCCTTGTCCTCGTGACGGCGATGGCGGTGTGCGCGGTCTTGGGAGTGGTGATCGAGAAGCTCGCCTACAAACCGCTCCGCGGGCGATCGACGTTGACCGTGCTGATCACCGCGATCGGTGTTTCGCTGCTGTTGCAGAACGCCGGCCAGAAAGTGTTCGGTGCGAACCCCAAGGCCTTTCCGCAGCTCTTCCCGACGACGCAGATCCAGTTCGGCGGCCTGACCGTCTCCAGCAACCAGATCATCGTGCTGGTCGTGACCATCGTCCTATTGGCCGCGCTCTACTGGATCGTGCACCGGACCAAGATCGGCACCGCCATGCGGGCCGTTTCGTTCAACCCGACCGCGGCATCGCTGGTCGGAATCAACAACGACGCCGTCATCTCGTTCACATTCGCGCTCGGATCGGCGCTGGCCGGCGCGGGCGGCATACTCTACGCGATGAATTATCCGACCGTGGATCCGTTGATGGGAACGCTGCCGGGCTTGAAGGCCTTCGTCGCGGCGGTGCTCGGCGGCATCGGCAATCTGCCGGGTGCGGCCCTCGGCGCGATGGTCATCGGGTTGGTCGAGACCTTTGTCAAAGGCAGCAGATTCTCCACATTTGCCGACGCGATCGCCTTCGCGATCCTGATCTTGATCCTCCTCTTCCGCCCGGCCGGGTTGCTTGGAAAGCTGCGCGTCGAGAAGGTCTGAGCCGCCATGATTCCCCGCTCCCAACTCTGGCTTTTCGCAGCGCTGGCCTTGGCCGGCGGGTTGGCCGCGTTCTCCGGACGGATGGATCCCTACCTGCTCGACGTCGCCATGGGCGTCGGCATCAACCTGATCCTCGCCGTCAGCCTCAACCTGATCAACGGCTTCACCGGCCAGTTCTCCCTCGGCCACGCCGGGTTCATGGCCGTCGGCGCCTACACTTCGGCCACGCTGACCACCACGCTGGCTTCCAAGCTCCTGCCGTTGGTTGGCGGTCAGCCTTGGATCTTGTTTCCGATCTCGCTCGTGATGGGGGGGCTCTTGGCGGCTTTGGCCGGATTGGCGGTTGGTGCGCCGTCGCTGCGGTTGAAGGGTGACTACCTCGCCATCGTCACGCTGGGCTTCGGCGAAATCATCAAAGTCATCCTCCAGAACGTGGACTTCGTGGGCGGTGCGCGTGGTCTGACCGGCATTCCCTCGGGCATTCCACCCTACACACAGATCGTGACGTTTTGGACGATCGCGGGCGCGGCCGTCACGGTTTACGTCGTCTGGGGTTTGCTCAACTCGACCTACGGCCGCGGTTTCCTCGCGGTGGCCGACGACGAGATCGCCGCCGAGTCGATGGGACTGAACACCACTCGCTACAAGATCACGGCATTTGTCGTCGGATCATTCTTCGCCGGCGTGGCGGGCGGTCTCTACGCCCATGTGAAGGGCTACATCAATCCGGGTGGCTTCGACTTTAACAAAAGCATCGAGATCGTCGTGATGGTCATCCTCGGCGGCATGGGCCGGCACGTCGGAGTGATCATCGCGGCAGTAGTCCTGACCCTGCTTCCGGAAGGCTTACGTGAACTGGGGAACATGAAGATCGCCAATCCATTCAGCCCGGGCACCAACATCTATCTGGAATGGATCAAGGACATCCGTCCCATCCTCTACGCGCTGCTCTTGATCACACTCATGCTCACGCGTCCCCAAGGCCTGTTCACTTGGCCGTTGTGGAAGAAGAAGTCCGCCTAGAGCCATCCATGCCTCCGCTCCTCCAACTCGACAATGTCACGATCTGCTTCGGCGGCTTGACCGCCGTCTGCGAGGTCTCTGCCACGGTCGGAGAAGGCGAACTGGTCGGATTGATCGGTCCGAATGGCGCGGGCAAGACGACGGTTTTCAACATGGTCACCGGCGTCTACCAGCCGACGCGCGGCGCCATCGCGTTCGCCGGCAAACCGACGGTTGGCATGAGGCCCTTTGAGATCACCGCGCTGGGGATCGCCCGCACGTTCCAGAACATCCGCCTCTTCCCCAGCCTCAGCGTCTTCGACAACGTCCGCGTCGCGTTTCATCTGCATCTCGAAAACGACGCCGTCCACTCGCTCACTCGGGGCGGAAAGTTTCGCCGCGAGGAAACCCAGATCGCCGAGCGCACCCTCGAGCTGCTCGAGATCTTCAACCTCGGCCGCGTGCAGAACGAGCCTGCGAAGAGCCTGTCCTACGGCGACCAGCGCCGCCTCGAAATCATCCGCGCTCTCGCCACCCGGCCGAAGCTTCTCCTGCTTGATGAGCCCGCCGCCGGCATGAACCCGACTGAGAAGGTCGAGCTGATGAAGCTGATCCAGTTCATCCAGGAGAAGTTCAAGCTGGCCATGCTGCTCGTGGAGCACGACATGAAGGTCGTCATGGGCATCTGCCAGCGCATCCACGTGCTGGAATACGGCCGCAAGATCGCCGAAGGCACTCCGTCGGAGATCCGGGCCAACCCGGCGGTGATCGCGGCGTATCTGGGGAAGGAGCACGCCTGACCGATGCTTGAGATCAAAAACCTTACAGTCTGCTACGGCGCGATTTCCGCGCTCCATGGCATTTCGTTGCGCGTGGAGAAGGGCGCGATCGTCACGCTCATCGGTGGCAATGGCGCGGGCAAAACGACGACGCTCCGGGCCATCTCGGGAATGCTGAAGCCGAAGGACGGCGAGATCCTCTTCGAGGGCCAGCCGATTACTGGCGTGCCCGCGCACAAGCTGGTCGGACGCGGCATCGCCCATTGTCCGGAAGGCCGGATGGTTTTCGCCAACTTGACCGTCCACGAGAACCTCGCGATGGGTGCCTACCTGCGAAAGGACAAGGCCGGCATCGCGGCCGATCTAAACTATGTGTTCAGCCTATTCCCCCGGCTCAAGGAGCGTGACCAGCAGGTGGCCGGAACGATGTCCGGCGGCGAACAGCAGATGCTCGCCATCGGCCGCGCGCTGATGAGCCGGCCTCGTTTCCTGATGCTCGACGAACCGTCTCTCGGCATCGCGCCGCTGCTGGTGAAATCCATCTTCGAGAAGATCGTCGAGATCAACCGTGAGCGCGGCCTGACCATCCTGCTGGTCGAACAGAACGCGAATCTCGCCCTCGAGATCGCCGGCTACGGCTATGTGCTGGAGACCGGCAACATCCTCCTGGCCGACGAGGCGTCGAAGCTCCGGGCCGATCCCAAGGTCCGCGACGCCTATCTCGGCGGATGACCGTGAGACATCGGTCATCCCGGGCTTGTGCTCCGCCGGGCCTTGCCTAGATTCCGCCGCATGCAGCCCAAGATCATCTCCCGCACCGCGCTCGCCGCATTCACCTCGCTCGGACTTTTGGCCGGAACCGTTTCGGTTTCCTTCGCCGCCGAGTTCAGTCTCACCCTCATGCCTTTCGCCGAAGGTTTCGTCTCGCCCATGGCCCTGTCCCAGTTGCCCGATGGCCGGATGCTTTTGGCCGATCAGGCGGGTGTCCTCTATGTGATCGGAAAAGACGGCAAGGCCGCCGAGGAACCGGTCCTCGATTTCCGGCCGAAGATGGTCGACCTCAAGAAGGATTTCGACGAACGCGGTCTGTTGGACGTGGTGGTCCACCCGAAGTTCGCCACGACCCGCAAAGTCTACGTCGTCTACAGCGCGCCCAAGCAGGCCAGCACGCCGGCTGATTGGGACAACACGCTGACCGTGTCCGAGTTCAAGCTTCCCAAGGGCGATGTCCTCAAGCTCGATGAAAAGTCCGAGCGCGTTCTTCTCCGCATCGACAAGCCGTTCTTCAACCACAACGGCGGCCACATCGCCTTCGGTCCCGACGGCTTGCTCTATATCGGCGTGGGCGACGGCGGTGCGGGCAACGACCAGGGGAAACGCCCCGATACCGGCAACGGCCAGAACCTGCAGACCCACCTTGGAAAAATTCTCCGGATCAACGTGGACAAGGGGAATCCCTACTCGGTCCCGTCCGACAACCCCTTCGCCAATGGCAAGGAGGGCAAGCCGGAGATTTTCGCCTACGGCATCCGTAATCCTTGGGGCATCTCCTTCGACCAGGGCGGCAAGCGTGAGCTGTTTGTCTCGGACGTCGGCCAAGATCTCTTCGAGGAAGTCGACATCATCCAGAAGGGCGGCAACTACGGCTGGAACCTGAGGGAAGCGTTCCATGGGTTTGATCCGAAGAAGCCCAAGACCTCCCCTGAACCCGGCGCGACCAAGGGTGTTCGCGGCGAGCTGTTGCTCGATCCGATCCTCGAGTATCCGCATCGCGCGGCGAATTCTTCGATGATCGCCGGCACGAGCATCACCGGCGGCTACGTCTACCGCGGCAAAACGATCAAGGGGCTCCAAGGAGCGTATGTCTTCGGCGAATGGTCCCGCACCGGCGGGCCGGGCGACGGACGCATCATGGTCGCAGGCCGGCCGGCCTCCGGTTCCAAGTGGAGCGTCGACTATCCCGTCATCAATGGCGCTGCCGCCGGCAAGGCCGGCGCCTACGTCATCGCCTTCGGCCAGGATTCCGAGGGTGAAGTCTACGTCCTGACCAACGGTGCGCGTGGCCCTGCGGGCAAGGGCGGCAAGGTCTGGAAGCTGGCGCCCGGCGAGGCCGCGGTGGCGGCCGCCAAGTGATCGGGTTGCGCGGAGCGGACTCCGGCCCATCTTAGTCGCGGCATGGAGAACATCGATTCGTCCCCGACCGAGCCGCCGGCCAAGTCGTCTTGGCTGCGGGTCTTGGCGATTGGCGCCAATCCCCGGACGACCGTCGTCCGCGCGCTGATCTCAGCCGTCATCCTGGTCGTTCTTTTCCGTTTCGTGATGCTACCGGTGCGGGTCAGCGGCATCAGCATGCAGCCGACCTATCGGAACGGGACCATCAACTTCGTGAATCGAGCGGCTTTCTGGTTTCGCGAACCCAGGCGGAGCGACGTCGTCGGCTACGCGATCACCGGGCAGAGCGCTATGCTCTTCAAGCGGGTCATCGCGCTTCCCGGCGAAACCATCCAGATCCGCGACGGCGTGGTCTTCATCAACGAACGGGAACTCGACGAGCCTTACCTGAAATACCGAGCGGCTTGGAACACGAAACCAATCGCGGTAGGGACCAACGAGTATTTCCTGATAGGCGACAACCGTGGAATGTCCCAGGGCGACCACGACTTCGGTCGGGGTCTCCGGGAGCATGTCGTAGGCAAGGCGCTCTGGTGAGACGCGTGTTTCAGATCGTTCTGGTGCTGGTCGTGCTTGGGGCGGGAGCGTGGCTTTGGAAGACCGTTTTCCCATCCGATCAAGCGCGGATTCTCAGCCTGCTTAAAGCCCTCGCGAACGACGCCACTTTGCCTGCAGGCGAAGGGAACTTCGGACGGATCCGGCGCATTGAACGGCTGACAAGCTCGTTGTCCCCCGATGTCGCGATTTTGGTAGCGCCTTTTGGTGGCAGGTCCGTCGAGATCTCCGGACGTGACGAAGTGATGCAGGCCGCAATGGCGGCGCGGGGTGCCGCGACATCCATCAAAGTCGAGTTCCTCGACATCGTGGTGACCTCCATCGACCCGTCGGCAGGGGCGGCTGACGCGGTGCTTACAGCCAAGATTCAGGCGGGAACCGATCGGGACTTCGGCATCCAGCCGCTGAAGGTTTCGCTCCGGAAGGACAAGGAATTCGGCTGGCGAATCAGCCGAATTGAAAGCACGCGGATCTTGAATCCGGAGTAGCCAAGCCGAGGTCGGGCACGAGTGTCAGCGCCAACGCCCGCCGACCCAGACGAATCCGCGCCCGCGATGGGCCCAGTTCCCGCCTACCCCCACGGCTCCGGGATGTGGCCGATGCGCCCACGATCCGCCGATCCAGACCCAGGCGCCGTTCCACGACCAGTATCCCGGAACCCAGGCATGGAACGGGCTCGGCGCAAGCTGGATGACTTCGACCAGCGGAGCAGGGGGTTGCTGCGTCACGATGACTGTCTGGGTCGGGCCGTTCGTGGTCATCTGGACCTGTGTCGTGACAACCTGAACGGGAGGCGGCGGAGCCGGCACGTAGACGACGCGCCGGGCCACGCATCCGGTTCCAAGAACCATCAGGATCGCTCCGCCAAGAACACCGCCGACCAAAAGTCTTCCACTCATGGATGCATGGACGCGCGCCGTCCTTCGAGGTTTCAACCCGCCTTTGCAAAGTGGCTTTAAGGCGAGTGCATCAGGCTCTTTGCGTTGAAGGCTATTGAAGATTCACCGGGTCCACGTCGATGGACATCAGCACGTCGTCGGGCAGTTGCGATTTCTGGATGAAGTCGTTCAGCCGTTTGCTCAAACGGCTCATCTGGCCGACACGCAGCATGATCTGGAACCGGTAGTTCTTCTCCGCCTTGGCCAACGGCGCCGGAGCCGGTCCGGAGATCGTGAGGTCTGGAAAGTCCTTCACGAGCGCATCGAGTTCCTTTCGGAAATGGTTTGCCGTGAACTCCACTTTTTCTTCGTTGCGGCCGCGGAAGGTCAGCAATGCAATGCGGGAGAACGGCGGGTAACGCAGCTGCTCGCGGAACTCGATCTCCTGTTCGTAGAAGCCGAGGAAGTCGTGCTTCCTGGCATATTGGATGGATGGATGGAACGGCGTGAACGCCTGCACCCAGACCTCGCCTTCGACGTCACCTCGGCCGGCTCGTCCTGCCACCTGGGTGAGGAGCTGGAACGTCCGTTCACCCGCGCGGAAGTCCGGGATGTGGAGCCCGAGATCCGCATGGATGATTCCGACCAGAGTCACGTTCGGGAAGTGCAGGCCCTTCGCGATCATCTGCGTGCCGACGAGGATATCGATCTTGCCCGTGCGAAAGTCGCCGAGGATGCGGCGGAAGTCGTCCTTCCGCTTCAAGGTGTCCGAATCCATCCGGCTGATACGCGCATGGGGGAACAGGCGGGCCAACGTGGATTCGACTTTCTCGGTGCCGAGCCCGGCGAAGCGGATGGCCGGATTGCGGCAGCTCTTCTCCGGACACACCGTCGGCGCCGCGGCCTCGTGCCGGCAGATATGGCAGCAGAGCTTCTGCTCGGCGCGATGGTAGGTGAGGGAGACGCTGCAGTTGGGACACTGCGCTATGTAGCCGCACAGCGGGCATTGCAGCGAAGTCGCGTAACCGCGGCGATTGAGGAAGAGCATCACCTGCTCCTTCTTCTCCAAGCGTTGAAGGATCGCTTCCTTGAGCTGCGGGGAAAGGACGGTCTGGTCCTTCTGTTTCTTGGCCGTTTGCCGCATGTCGACGATGCGGACGATGGGCATCTTGGCGTTGTCGGCGCGGTGCGGCAGTTCGATCAGGCGATACTTGCCTTTCTTCGCGTTGTGGTAGCTCTCCAGCGACGGCGTGGCGCTGCCTAGGACGACGACCGCTTGCTCCGCCAGTCCGCGCACCACGGCGACATCGCGGGCGTTGTAGCGCGGGGCTTCCTCCTGCTTGTAGGAATGCTCGTGCTCCTCATCGACGATGATGAGCCCCAGCGGATCGATCGGCGCAAAGATCGCGGAGCGCGCTCCAATAACGATGCGGGCGCGGCCCTTCCGGATCTTGTGCCATTCGTCGTGGCGTTCCCCGGCGGAAAGGTGGCTGTGCAACACGGCCACCTGGGTCTGATGCGGTCCCGAACTGAACCGCGCCTTGAAACGCTCCACCGTCTGCGGTGTCAGCGAAATCTCCGGCACCAGGACGATGGCGCCCTTGCCCATCTCCAACGTGCGCGCGATGGCCTGAAGATAAACCTCCGTCTTGCCGGAACCAGTAACGCCGTGGAGGAGGAATGTATTGGGCCGGGTAGCGCAGGCCTCCGGCCTGCTGTTCTGGGCCTCCGGCCCGGAACGGACTGTGGGTTCGGCGCGCAGCAATGGTATCGGAGAAGCTGTTGCGTCCACCTCGCGGTGAATCGGCAACACCGGCTTGCCGTGGATCCCCGCTTCGTCCTGAGCCCGCTCCACGCTTTCCGGCGAGACGCCGGAAAGAGCAGGCCGTAGGCCTGCGCCACCCTCAGGGAGCCAGATGAACGGATAGTCGTCCGTCGGTCCGACCAAGCCGACGTCGCGCGGGTTGTTCCAGATGTAGTTCCACTTCTCGTGAAGGTCGGCTTCCGAGCGGATCATCCGGTCGAACGACTCGACTTCCCATAGCGCGCCCGACCGATTCATCGCCTTGTTCGCGGCGTGGGCGGAGAACGACTTGATGCTGTGGAGCAGTTCGGTGAGCGAGTGGACTTCGCTCCACGAATCCTTGATCGGCAATGGCTGGATCAATAGGTGAACGTGATCCGGCATTACGCAGGCGATGAAGCAACGCAGCTTCTTCGCGTGCCAGAAGTGGCAAGCATCAAGGACGGCCGCTTGGGCTTCTTCAGAAAGAAGGACGGTCGGTCGCGTGCGCCATGTGACGTGGTAGATCTTTCCGGGAATCTCGAAGTGTGGCAGGCGACGTTGTCGCGCGGTGACGCCCGTGACGGAGCGCGCACTCGGGGTAGCGCAGGCCTCCGGCCTGCTGTTCCGGGTCTCCGACCCGGAACGGACTTCGGCTCCCGCTGGCAGCAAAGGTTTTGAAGAAGCTGTTGCGTCCGCCTCGCGGCGCGGCGGGAGCTCTGGCTGGCCCGAGACGCTTGTTCCAGACCCGGGCCGCTCCACGCTTTCCGGCGAGACGCCGGAAAAAGCAGGCCGGAGGCCTGCGCCACCCATCGCCGTCAGTATTTCGTCCAGCGCCGACTTCTGCTCGGCGTTAAGCACGAGCTGCTGCGTGGGCACGATCTGCTCATTCGCATACGGATCGCGCTCCATCGTCTTCTGGGCGATGCGGAGGAAGCCCTTGTCCTCCAGCCGCCGCACGGTTTCCGCCGTGGTCTCGGCCAGTTCCGTGAAATCCTGCAGCCGCATTTCGCCGCGTTGCCGTAACAGGTCCACGATCTCCTGCTGGCGTTTGGTCAGCTTGGCGGCGGGTTCGGGCGGCGTGAGCGGCGTGACGTGGAGCTGTTCCTTCCATCCGTCCTTCTCGCGGCGCACGGCCTCCGGCAGGACGCTCTTCAAGGCCGTCTCCGGCGCGCAGCAGTAATACTCCGCGATCCAGCGGGCGATGCGCAGCACCTTCGGCGTGACCAGGCTCTGCGTGCCGATGATCCGGCTGATGGGGCGGAGGTTCTTGTGCTCGGAAATCTCCACGACCGCCGTCACGCAGCCCATGACCTCGCGATGGCCGAAGGGAACCTTTACCCGCGTGCCGACTTCCACCTGATCCTCCAACGCCTCGGGCACCAGGTAGTCGAACTCCTGGCGCAGCGCGATCTCGAGGGTCACACGGACGATCATCGGCCGCCATTCAACGGGCGAAGGACCGGGAGAGCAAATCCCGCGTCATGCGTGCGCGATCAATCGGCGACAAAGTGGGTCACGTGAAGCAGGCTGTTGCCGTCCGCGGCATGAAACTGTCCTCCTCCATCCTCGTATTGGCCCTGATCGGGATCCTTTTTGGCGTCCTCGTGCCTCGGCCCCGCGTGGAATCGTTGCTGAAGTCCGACGAACAGATCGTTTTCCTGCCCGCCATCGGCCGGATGACGACGAACGGCGGCTGGGAGGTCTCGGTCAGCGGGTTCGTCTACGAACAGGAGTCGCGGCCCGGGGCGCGGCCTTTGTTGCGGAAGTATCTCGGACTCGACGACGAGACCATGTCGGCCGACGAGACGAAGCTCTTTGAGGAACGCATCCGCCGTTTCCTCATCGATGCGGAAAGCGGCAAACGCATCGCCGTCCGCATCGGCGACGCGGCGGCGGCCATGGAGATCACCCACGGCGACGGCCATTTCTCCGGCACCGTCTCGCTCTCCGCCTCCGAGGCCACCCATGGCGAGCTCCGTCTGGAGGCGATCCTGCCGGCGGGCGATGCGCGGAAGTTCTCCGCCCCGGTTCACCTCGTCCCGCCGCGCGGCGTCTCCGTCGTCTCGGACATCGACGACACGATCAAGGTCTCCAACGTCCGCAAACGCCGTGAGCTGCTGCTGAACACCTTCGTGCGGCCGTTCAAACCCGTGCCCGGCATTGCGGAAACCTATCGTCGATGGGCGTCAAATTCCGGCACCGCCTTCCACTACGTCTCGGCCAGCCCGTGGCAGCTCGCGCCGGTGCTGGGGGAGTTCCTGACTCGCGACGGGTTTCCGGCCGGCACGCTCCAGCTCCGCACGCTGCGCTGGCGCAAGGAACTCTTAGGCGGCTACTCGCCCGACACGCACAAACGGACGGAGATCGGCCGGTTGCTTGCCATGTTTCCGGAGCGGGAGTTCGTCCTCGTGGGCGACTCCGGCGAACGCGACCCGGAAATCTACGGCGCATTGACCCGCGAAAACCCCGGTCGCATCCGAGCCATCTACATCCGCAACGTGACCGACGAACCGGCGACGTCTGGGAGATACACGGAGGCGTTCAAGGGACTGCCGGCGGAACGGTGGAAGGTGTTCAAGGAGCCCGGTGAGTTGCCGGACCGGCTCGGCTCAACTGGAACAATGCAGTTGAAGACGGGCCGAGAAGCGGCCGCGGCAAGGTAGGGCAGCGCATCTTGCCTGCCCCCGGCGCTCCCGTCATGGAACCAATCGGTGCGGGCGTGGGTGCAGAAAGCTCGAGGAATACTTGTCAGCACGGGGCAGGCTGGAAGCCCGCCCTACCTTCAACTGCCACGTTCCGGCTCAGACGAGAGGGTGCGACCATCGCCAAGCCGCAGCGCGGCGTTAGAAAGTAGCCCACAGCGTGAGCTGTGGGCTTGGCTTCCAGATGTGACGAGCCCCGGCGGGGCGACAGGAGGGAATCTGCCGCCCCGCTGGGGCTTTGGGCGCTTGGGCTCCGGACCCACAGCTCATGCTGTGGGCTACTGTCTGTCGCACCTCCGGTGCTGGCCGCACGGGAAGCTCACCAGCCGCTGACCTTGTAGGCGGTGCCGGGCATCAGCGAGAGGTTCGTCTTTCCGACGGGATCGACAAGGGGCGTGGGCAGGTAGACGGGGATCGGGTCCGACCAATTGGTGGGAGGCGAACCTTTGGCCAACGTGTAGCTGCGGACGACCAGATCGCGGAGGGTGCTTTGTTCGATCCGGTTCATCTCGGCCATCTTTGGTTCAAAGGCATCGACCAGAGGATCGAAGATTTTGGTGATCCCATCGCCCTTCAGATCGTCAATCCACGACTCAATTTTCGCCTTCACCGGGACGGTCGAAGAAAAGAACGCTTCCCCGTCGCGATAGTCTTCGAGCGTCGGGGCCTGCTTGATCAACTGGTCGAGTTTGGCGGCGGCGGATTTGAGTTGGGCGCTGGTGGCGTTGCTACTACAGGTCGAAAGGTTCCTCATGCTGTTGACCCTGACCGCCATCGAGACCATGCCGTCGATTATGGCGCCGCCGCGTGTGGCTCGGCTGCCGAGTTCGTAGACGATCAGGCAAATCTCCATTCGATCTTCGACAGGATTGGATTCATCCCGTGCTTCGGCGAGAAGCCGCTTCGTCAACTCGAACAAGGCCACCATCCGGGGGTTGGAGTTGCTCGAGTAGGAAGAGCGAGCCAGAAACTCCGTCTTGAGGAGATTGGTGACGTCTGACCGAAAGGTGGGCGTGGACACGATCCCTGCCCGGATCTGTGAAGCCGTGGCATCATCAGTGGGCTTAGGTCCCTGAGGCATTTTTGGAAGAGTGCGCGCCAGTCGGACGACCTCATCCCCGCCATTCGGTTGGGGAATCGGAAGTGCGGTCGGTCGGGAGAAGATTAACAAAACGACCACCCCGACGGCGACCACCAGCAACGCTGCACCGCCCAGCAGAATTCGCTTTCCCCACTTTTTCATGCCGGTGGGTGCGTTTGGCTCAAACGATCACCACCTCGTTCTCCAACGTGCCGATGCCGCTGATGGTGATCTTCACGCGGTCGCCGACGGCGAGGGTGAATTCGTTCGCGGGCACGACGCCGGTGCCGGTCAGCATGATCGCCCCGTGAGGGAACTTCTGGCTGCGGAAGAGGTAGTCGATGAGTTCCTGGAAGCCGCGCTTGATCTGGGAGACGTTCACCTCGCCGCTGAACACGGACGCGCCGCCGCGCAAGATGGTGATCTGGATGGTCCAGGTGCGCGCGGCGGTTTCGGACACGCCGGCGGTGATCCACGGGCCGAGGGCGCAGGCGCGGTCGTAGATCTTGGCCTGCGGAAGGTAGAGCAGGTTCTCGCCCTCGATGTCGCGCGAGCTCATGTCGTTGCCGACGGTGAAGCCGGCGAGTTCTCCCCGGGAGTTCAGGACGAGCGCCAGCTCGGGCTCGGGCACGTTCCACTTGGCGTCGCTGCGGATGCCGACTTGGTCGCCCGTGCCGACGGCCTTTTCTGGCATGGATTTGAAGAAGAGCTCCGGCCGGGGCGCGTCATAGACGCGGTCGTAGGCGGTGGCGCTGAAGTCGCTTTCCTCCATGCGGGCGGTCTTGCTGCGGAGGTAGGTGACGCCCACGGCCCAGATCTCCTGCCGGTCGACAGGCGGAAGGAGTTTCACGTCGGGATCGGACAGGAGCAGGCGGCGCGGATCGCGGCGGGTGAAGCGCAGGACGGCGGCGGCGATGTCCTTGGCTTCGAGAAGTTCGGTGAGGGAGACGCAGCCTTCGGAGCTGAGGTCGATGACGTGCTGGCCTTCGATGAGACCAACGCGCATTGGACTGTTTTTGAGGGAAAATCGGCAGAGGTTCATGTCGTGTTGGCGGGAGCGTGAAGCGTTGGACGGGAAACGTGAAGCGTGAAGCTTGTCCGGCATCGGGTATCTGGAATCCGGCATCTGTTCCCAGATCCCGGGTTCCGTGGTTGATTTGATTCCGAACAGTTTTCCCCTTGGGTTGTCCCTTTTTCCGTAACTATCTTCCCGCGCATGAATTCCGGAACCACCGCCATCAACGACGAGGTCAAACGGGCCTCGGCCTTCGTCCAGCCGCTCCTCGCCGAAATGGCCAAGGTGGTCGTCGGCCAGAACTACCTCGTCGAGCGCCTTGTCATCGGCCTGCTGGCCAACGGCCACGTGCTGCTCGAAGGCGTCCCCGGACTTGCCAAGACGCTGTCCGTCAAATCGCTCGCACAATGCCTGAGCGTGAAGTTCTCCCGGATCCAGTTCACGCCCGACCTCCTGCCGGCCGACCTCATCGGCACCCAGATCTACAATCCGCAGTCCGGGAATTTCACCACGCGGCGCGGACCCATCTTCGCCAACCTCGTCCTCGCCGACGAAATCAACCGCGCTCCGGCCAAGGTCCAGTCGGCCTTGCTGGAGGCGATGCAGGAACGGCAGGTGACCATCGGCGACAACACCTTCAAGCTGGACGAACCCTTCCTCGTGCTGGCCACGCAGAACCCCATCGAGCAGGAAGGCACCTACAACCTGCCCGAGGCGCAGGTTGACCGTTTCATGCTCAAGTTGCGCGTCGACTACCCGACCCGTGCCGAGGAACGCCTGATCCTAGACCTCATGGCCCGCACCGGGCCTGTGCCTGAAACCAACCCGGTCGTCACAGCGGAGGAGATCTTCGACGCCCGCCGCGTGCTCAACGAGATCTACATCGACGACAAGGTGAAGGACTACATCGTCGACGTCGTCTGCGCCACGCGCGACCCGAAGGCCTATAAGATAAACCTCGAAGGCCTCATTCAGATGGGCGCGTCTCCGCGCGCGACCATCGCCCTGACGTTGGCCGGTAAGGCCCACGCCTTCCTCAAGGGCCGCGGTTACGTGACGCCGCAGGACATCAAGAGCATCGGCATGGACGTCCTCCGCCACCGCGTGACCGTCACCTACGAGGCCGAAGCCGAGGAGAAGACGAGCGAGACGGTCATCACCAAGATCTTCAGCGAACTGCCAGTGCCGTGAGCTGGGGACGCTTTTCTTTTCACCCGCCATTCGCCTGCGCGAAATGACCTCCAAGGAAATCCTCAAGAAGATCCGCCAGATCGAGATCCGCTCCAGCCGGCTCGTGACCGGGGCCGTCGCGGGCTTGTCAGGTCAGACGGCGGCGGAGTTCTGCGGGATCGCGGCTGCCGTGCCATATGGCCAGAATCTTGATCTCCCGATGTGTCCGGTTGACGACAAAGTAGATCGAGTAGGGCCAGCGCTGGAGTTTTGCTTTTCTGGTGAGCTGCCCAATGAGTGGAAACCGTTCGGGATCGCGGGCAAGCTTTGTGACCAGCAGACGAATGTCGGAGTTCAGTCGGGAACCAACGCCAGCCTGCTCATGTTCATACCATCCGACCGCCTCGGACCAGTCTTGCTCGGCCGAGGCTTCGGTGATGACAGAGAAGATCATTTCCCGGACCGGAGGCGTTGTTCGATCTCGGCAAAGACCTGCTCCGCAGGTTTGCCCCGTCCAGGATTCTTCAGCGCATCTTCAGCCCGGCGATCCAACTCGGCGATCTGGTCCGAAGTTAGCACGTCGTCCGTCTCGTGCAGAAGCTCCGCGAGGACGGCTTCCTTTTCGGCAAAGGGGAGCTTGCGGAATTCGGCCACGATGTCGGCTGCGCTCATGGTGAAAAGGTATCGGCGCGACAAAACGCGGCAAGGCGCTTTTCCCCTGAAGGGCATCCGGCATCCGGCATCCGGCAACTTGGAGTGTCACCGATGATCCCCAAGGAAATCCTCAAGAAGATCCGTCAGATCGAGATCCGCTCCAGCCGGCTCGTGACCGAGTCCGTCGCGGGCGCGTATCACAGCGTCTTCAAGGGGCAGGGGATGGACTTCGACGAGGTCCGCGAATACCAGCCGGGCGACGACGTGCGCGCCATCGACTGGAACGTGACCGCCCGGACGAACACGCCGCACATCAAGAAGTTCGTCGAGGAACGCGAGCTGACGGTCATGCTGCTCGTCGATCTCAGCGGCTCCGGACGTTTCGGTTCGGTCAACCAGTCCAAGCGCGAGGTCGCGGCCGAGATCGCGGCTGTGCTGGCCTTCTCCGCCATCCGCAACAACGACAAGGTGGGCGTGCTCCTCTTCACCGACCGCGTGGAGAAGTTCATCCCGCCGAAGAAGGGTCGCCGCCACGTCCTGCGCGTCATCCGCGAGATCCTGTTCTTCGAGCCGCAGCATCGGGGCACCAGCCTGGCCGAGGCGTTGCGCTTCCTGCAGCGCGTGACATCGCGGCATTCCATCGCCGTGGTCGTCTCGGATTTCCTTGGCAGCCATGTGCCGGAACCGGGTGTGGTTCCCCGGCAAAGCCTGTTGTCGCGCGAGTCGTTCATCCACGCCGCCTTGCCCGCGCTCCGGCAGACGAATCGCCGCCACGACGTCGTCGCCATCCAGATCGTCGACCGGTTTGAAACCGAGTTGCCCGCGCTCGGCATTCTGGAACTGGAGGACGCGGAGACCGGCGAAGTGATCGAGCTAAACACGTCTGTGGCTTCGCTCCTTTCGACGTTCCAGAAGCGGCAGGTGGAAGCCTTCGAGGAGACGAAACGCCAGCTCAGTTCGGCGCGGATCGATTCGCTCCTCTTCCGCACCGACCAGGACTACGGGCCGGTCTTGGCCAAGTTCTTCGAAACCCGCGAACGCCGCCGCCGCCGCGGTTGAACGCACGATGCCCACGAATTCCCCAGTTCTTGTCGTTCCGCCGCCCGCGCCCGCCGCGACCAACTCGGTCGTTGACGCGATGAAGGACATCAACGACATCCGCCCCCCGGTCTATGTCTTCGACCAATGGTGGCTGCTGTTCACGGTCATCGGGCTCGGGCTGATCGCGGTGGGCGTGTTGATCTGGTTTGTGCTCCGTCGGAAGAACCGGCTCCCGCCCTTGCCTTTCATTGTCCCCGCGCACGAGCGTGCGCGGCAGAAGCTCCAGGCGGCGCTCGATCTTTTGGACAAGCCGAAGCCCTTCTGCATTCTGGTATCCGACGCCGTGCGCCTTTATCTGGAGGAGCGGTTTGAGCTGCAGGCGCCGGACCGCACGACGGATGAGTTCCTCGACGAGCTTCGCTGGCGACCGGTGCTGTCGCCCGGACAAAAGGATCTCCTGCGCGACTTTCTCGTGCGCTGCGACCTTGTGAAGTTCGCCAAAGTGGAACTGGCGCCGCACGACCTCCAGGGGCTCTACAATTCGGCTCTGACCTTGATCGATCAAACCGCCGTGACCGAAGCCCAGCCTGCGCCGGTTGCCGCATCCACGCCGCCGCCGCTTCCCACAAGCGCGAGATGAATTTCGCCCATCCATTCGTGCTGTTCCTGCTGCTCGGCCTTCCGCTGCTGGCCTGGTGGCGCCGTCGGCTGCGGCTACGGACGGCTTTCATCTATTCGTCGGTGCAATTGGTGAAGCCCATCGCCGGCCTCAAGCGTTCTCCAGCGAGCAGAGTGTTGGCGGCGCTCCGGTGGACGGCTTTGGCATTGGCGATCCTCGCGCTGGCCCGGCCGCGCCTTGTCGACGGCCAGGCGCAGGTGAAGGCCAGTGGCATCGACATCGTGGTCTCGATCGACCTGTCGCTTTCGATGGCCGCGGAAGACTTCGTCGAGAACGGCCAACGCGTGAACCGCCTCCATGTCGCGCGCGGAGTTTTGAAGAAGTTCATCGAAGGCCGTCCGAACGACCGCATCGGCCTCGTCGCCTTTTCCGGCAAGGCCTACGTGGTCACGCCGCCCACGTTGGACCACGACTTCCTTTTGCAGAACGTCGAACGGCTGAACCTCGAGACGATCAAAGAAGCCGGCACCGCCATCGGCCTCGGACTCAATGCGGCCGTGAACCGTCTGCGCGAGCTCGATTCGAAGTCCCGCATCGTCATCCTCATGACCGACGGCGTGAACAACACCGGCAAGGTTCCCCCGCTTACGGCGGCCGACGCGGCCAAGGCGCTTCTCGTGAAGGTCTACACCATCGGCGTCGGCACACGCGGCATGGCGCCGATGCCCTACACGGACGCATTCGGCCGGCGCATCATGCAGAACGAGCCTGTGGAGATCGACGAGGCCGTTCTGACCGACATCTCGAAGCGGACTGGCGGGCGTTACTACCGGGCGGACACCACGGAGAATCTGAAGGGCATCTACGCGGAGATCGACCGGCTTGAGAAGACCGAGATCGAGATGAAGAAATATCAGCGCTACACCGAGCTCTTCGGCTTCGTCATCGCCGGAGCGATCCTCCTCCTGCTGCTGGAACTGACACTGCTGAACACCGTCTGGAGGAAACTGCCGTGAGCGGAATGACGAAGAACGAAGGGAAAATGTCGAAGGACGAGCCGAAGGAGGAAACTCGAAGGCCAGACCTGAACGAGCCAAGCAGCATTCACGACGACGGTCGCCTTCGGAGTTTGGCCGTCGGATTTCGTCATTTGATCCGGCCTCTGGCCTTTGTCCTGCGTCATTCGTAAAACCATGCGCTTCGCCCATCCTGCATTTCTCTGGTTCGCGTTGGCGGTGATGCCGCTGCTGGCGCTGTTCCTATGGTGGTCGTGGCGCCGACGGATGCGGCTGATCCGGCTATTCGTCCAGGAGCGCTTGCTGGCCGATCTGACAGTCGGCTTCGACCAGACCCGCGAACTTCAACGCGTTTTGATGACCGGTGGTGCCGCCGTCCTGCTGCTGATCTCGCTGGCCCGGCCGCAATGGGGTGTCGTCTGGGAAGAAGCCGTCCAGCAGGGCCGGGACATCCTCGTGGCGGTCGATTCTTCACGCAGCATGCTCGCGGTGGATGAGCCGCCGAACAGCCGGTTGACCAAGGCGCGACTGGCGACCCTCGACCTGGCGCAGTTCGCCAAGTCCGACCGCCTTGGGCTGATCGCGTTCGCCGGTTCCGCCTTTCTCCAATGCCCGCTGACGCTGGATGAATTCGCTTTTTCCCAGAACGTGGCCGGTCTCGACACCGAGATCATCCCGCAGGGCGGAACCGCCATCGGCGAGGCGATCGATACCGCGATCAAGGCGTTCGAGAAAAGCGGCGAGAACCATCGCGTCCTCGTCATGATCACCGACGGCGAAGACCATGAAGGCGATATCGAGGCGGCGATCCGTCGCGCGCAGAAAGCCAAGCTCCGGGTCTTCACCGTCGGCGTCGGCACGCCGCAGGGCGAGGTGATCCGCGTGCCGGACGACCAGGGCCAGTTGGCGTTCCTCAAGGACGAGTCCGGCAACGTCGTGCGCTCGCGCCTGAACGAACCCCTGCTGAAGAAGGTCGCGGAGGGAACGGGCGGTTTCTATCTCCGGCTCGCCGGGGCTCGGCCGATGGAGGTCCTCTTCAAGAAGGGCATCGACACGTTGCCGAAAGGCGATTCCGCGTCCAAACTCACCCGCAGCTACCGCGAGCAGTATTACTGGTTCGTCCTTCTGGCCGTGGTGCTGCTGGCGTTGGAAATGTTCTGGATGAAAAGCCGAGCCCCACGATTGGCCCGCCCGTCGTCCGCCACCAAGGCGGCGATGGTGTCGTCGCTGCTGATCGCCCTTGGATGCGTGTCATCGGCGCGCGCGGCCACCGCCGATGCGTTGAAGGACTACAACAGCGGCAACTATCCGCGGGCCTACGAGAAGTTCAGCCGGCTGGCCGAAGAGCAGAAGGACGACCGGCAACATTTCAATGCCGGGACCGCGGCCTACAAGTCGGGCGACTTTGAAAAGGCACGCGATCATTTCGCCGCGTCGACCTTGGCGGAAGACCTGTCCATCCAGCAGAAATCGTATTTCAACATGGGGAACACATTGTTCCGCATGGGGGCCAAGAGCGAAGATCCCGAAGACCGCGAGGCTCTCTGGGAAGACGCCATCAAGGGATTCGAACACAGCTTGGAGCTTGAAAAGACAGACGCCGACGCGAAGGCGAACCTGAAGTTTGTCCAGCGGCAGTTGGAGCTCCTCAAGAAGCAGATGGAGCAACAGCAGAGCCAGGACGGGAAGTCCAAGAAGTCGAAAAAGAAGAAGGACTCCAAAGGAAAGCAGAAGCAGAGCAAGGAGGGCAGCGGCCAGGAAGGCGAGGACAGCGAACCGTCCGACCAGCAGGGCGGCGAAAAGGAAAACCAGAAGAAGAAGGACGAGCGCCAAGCCGGCAACAAAAAGGACGAGGACAAGAAGAAGGATTCCAAAGGCGCCGGTGAGAAGAAGGACAAGAAACCCGGCGGCAAGGACAAGGACGGAAAGGAGGCCCAGGACGGCGGCAACTCGCGCGACCCGAGCCAGCAGGAGCTTGAGCAGATGGCGGCCCAGTTGAAGGTGATGACCGAGAAGCAGGCCATGAACGTTCTCGACGCCACCAAGTCCGAGGAGCGGACCATCGTCTTCCAACCGTCCGACAAGACCGCCAAGCCGAGCACCGGCAGCAAAAAGGACTACTGAGGATTACCGGGCTCAAGCAGAGCCGCTGGTGGTGCGGACGCCTGTAGATCGAGGAACAACTCCATAGCAGCCGGTGAACCCCCGGTGCCGTCGCCTCCCGCCGTGCTGAAAGCGAGGACTTCCGGCGGCCTTAACGGATTGGGCTGGTTTCAGCGTGCGTCTTGGCAACGCTCAAGGCGGATGAGCGAAGCGAACACTCCAGCCAGCCGACCGTGCCCCGTCTGCGGAGCGAGCGGCACAGGCACTTGGCGGCGCAAGGGCCTGATGCACCTTCGGCTCTGCCGCACCTGCGGCATGATCTTCGAGTCGCCGTTGCCGGCGGAGTTCGACAGCGGGGAGTTCTACGAAGGAACGGGCGCGGCCTACTACCTTTCTCCCGACAAGCTCGCCGGGGACCATTCGCCGGTCCGGTATGAGCGCGAGCTGAAACTCTTCCGGCGTCAGGTGACTGGGGGAAAGGTCCTGGATGTCGGCTGCGGCACGGGCGGGTTCCTTCACCAGTTGAACCAGCGTTTCCCCGGAGCCTACGAAGTCCACGGCACCGACGTGGCCGGACCGGCGCTCGATCATGCGGAGGGCTTGGGCATCCGCATCCGGCGCGGCTCCTTTCTCGACGGCGGCTTCGCGGGGGAAGCGTTTGATGCGGTGACGTTCTGGGCCGTGCTGGAGCATTTGGCGGAGCCGAAGGAGTTTCTCCAACAAGCCTGCCGCGTGCTGAAGCCCTGCGGCGTCTGCATCGCGCTTGTGCCGAACATCCGGTCGCTCGCCGTGCGTCTCGTCGGGATGCGCTACCGCTACATTCTGCCGCAGCATGTGAACTATTTCTCAGGTCAAACGTTGGCCGGCGTGGCCGAAAGCGTCGGAGGATTTTCGGTTGAGAAGGTGGCTTTCACCCACTTCAACCCCGTGGTGATCTGGCAGGACTGGAGGCGCGGCGACGGCTTTGTCAGCGATCAGGCACGTGGCGCCCTGTTGAAGAAGACCAACGCCTTGAAGCAACGCCGCGGACTCGCGCCCGTGCGTTGGGCCTACGCCTTGACCGAAGCCTGCCTCGGCACCCTTGGCCTCACCGACAACGTCGCCGTAATCCTCCGCAAACCCTGATTGCCCAATTCGTCCGGCCTTTGGCCTTCGTGCATTCATCATTCCGCCAGCGGGCGGCCGCATGAAGACCCTTGCGGGGGCGGAAACGGCCTCCCTACATTCCGCGCCGTGCCGTTGATTGGTTACTTCATCCTGGCCGTGGCCGCGTATCTCGTCGGGTCGATCCCGACGGGCTTCCTCGTGGCCAAGGCCAAGGGCATCGACATCCGGGCCGTCGGCAGCGGCAATATTGGGGCGACGAACGCCTTCCGCGTTCTTGGCAAAGGACCCGGCTCGTTCGTGCTTCTTTTCGACGCCTTCAAGGGTTGGAGCGCCGTCATGCTTCTCGTTCCGTTGATCTCGGGTTGGAACTTCTGCGAGGACTGCGAGTCGGTTCGGCTGCTGGCCGGCCTCGCGGCCGTGGTCGGCCATAACTACACGTGCTGGCTGAAGTTCAAAGGCGGTAAAGGCATCGCCACTTCGGCCGGCGTGCTCCTGGCCTGGATGCCGCCGGTTTTGCTGACCATTCTCGCTGTCTGGATCGTGACCTTCTGTGCCAGCAAGTATGTCTCGCTGGCATCCATCGCCGCGGCAACGGCTTTGCCGATCAGCGCGCTGGTGTGGGGCTATAGTTGGACTTTGTTCGCGGTTTCCATGTGTCTGGCGGTGCTGGCGATCTACAAGCACAAGCCGAACATCCAACGCCTGATCGCCGGAACGGAAAGCCGCTTTGAAATGAAGAAGGAGGCCGCATGAAGGTCGCCGTCATCGGTGCCGGAGCCTGGGGAACGGCTCTGGCGAAACTACTCGTCGAGGCGGAACACGAAGTCGTTCTCTGGAGCCATCGGGCGGAAGGCCTGAAGAAGATCGAGTCCAGCCGGCGCTTCGAAAGCGGATTGCCGGGAGTCGAGTTGCCGATCGCGCTTCGGTTTGAATCCGATCTGCTGCGGGCGATCGGCGGACGCGACTTCGTCGTCGTGTCGGTTCCGTCCAAGGTCTTCCGCAGCGTTTGTCTGCAGATGGCCGGCTTCGGCGGAATCGTCGTCAGCACGAGCAAGGGCATCGAGCTGGAAACCGGCTTCACCATGTGCGACATCATCCGGGAGACAGTTCCGGGAGCGGCTCCCGCGGCGCTCTCGGGACCATCGCTCGCGCTCGAAGTGGCCCGCAGAATCCCGACGGCCTGTGTGGCCGCCGCTGCGGACCAGGCGACGGCGCAGGCCGTGCAGGCGTTGTTCCATTGTCCGGCTTTCCGCATCTACACCAACACCGACCTGCAAGGGGTGGAACTCGGCGGGGCGCTCAAGAACATCTTCGCCATCGCGGCCGGTGTGGGCGATGGACTCGGGTTTGGAGACAACGCCAAGGCGTCCCTGATCACGCGGGCCCTTGCGGAGATGCGCCGGTTGGGGGTGGCCTGCGGAGCCAGGTCCGACACGTTTTCCGGGCTCAGCGGGCTAGGGGACCTCACCGTGACCTGCTTCTCGAAGCTGAGCCGCAATCGGACCTTCGGCGAACGCCTCGGGCGTGGAGGCAAAGTCGACGAGGTCCTCGCCGAAGCGAAGGCCGTGGTCGAAGGATACCCGACCGCCAAATCCGCGCGGCAGCTTGCCCTCCGTCTGGGTGTGGATGCGCCGATCATCGATGAGGTCCACGCCATGCTCTACGAGGCCAAACCGGCCAAGGTCGCCGTCCGCGACCTCACCGCCCGCGAGAGCAAAGCCGAGGACTGATCGAGTCGCCGCCGTTCATCCCGAAGAGTTTTTCCAATGCCATCAGCCACCATCCGCGTCCCAGGAACCACCGCGAATCTCGGCCCCGGGTTCGACACGCTCGGCATCGCCGTAAAGCTCTACAACCGCGTCCGCGTGACGCCCGCCGGCAAGTCGGGAGTCCGCATCTCGTCGCCGATCGCCGACGACGCTCGCGCCGGGGCCGAGCAGATGCTGTGGGGAGCGGCGGCGCTTTTTTTCAAGCGGACCAGGACGACGAAGTTCGGCTTTGAGATCTCGCTGACGGGCGACGTGCCCATCGCCCGTGGACTGGGCTCCAGCGTCACGGCCCGATTGGGAGCGGTCGCGGCGCTCAACGAACTGGCCCGGACCAAGCTGGACCGTCAGGTGTTGCTCGAACTCGTCACCGAGCTTGAAGGGCATCCAGACAACGCCGCGCCCGCCATTTTCGGTGGGTTCACGGCTGCAGGAATGGTGGCCGACTCGGTGCGTGTCGTTCGCTGCGCGGTTCCGGCCAAGTTGAAGTTCGTCACCCTCATTCCCCGTTTCGAAGTCAGCACCGCCCAGGCCCGCAAGCTCGTGCCGCAGTCGTTCTCCAAGGCGGACACGGTCCACAATCTGAACCGCGCTTCGCTGATCAGCGCGGCGTTTGCGCTCGGCGACTTCGAGGCGCTGCGCGGTTGTTTTGACGACCGCGTGCACCAGCCCTACCGCGAACAGCTCATTCCGCAGCTCAGCGCGGTCATCCGCGCCGGTGAGAAGGCCGGCGCCATCGGCGGATGGCTCAGCGGCAGCGGATCGACCATCATGTGCCTGACGCTGGAGAAACCGGAAGCGGTCGCAGCCGCCATGCAACGGCAACTCAAGGACTCGGACATCCACATCCTGTCGGCGGATAACGGCGGCGTGACGGTGGTTCGGTGAACGATCGGGCCATTCCCAGGGCGGCGAGATCGTTGGCCGGGGACTCGGGCCTATTTGTGTTTCTCAAGCCTTTCGGGATCGGGTTATCGCCCTTCAGGCTTCCACGTTGCCAAAGGCGGAAACGGTCCCCTAAGCTCCCCGCCCGGTTCACCCCGGTTTCCGCCTGATGGCCGAATACACCGTCAAATTTGAGGTCTTCGAGGGTCCGCTCGACCTGCTTCTTTACCTCGTGAAGAAGGAGGAGGTGGACATCTGGGAGGTCAACCTCACCAAGCTCGCCACGCAGTTCATCGAGCATCTCGATGTCATGCGGATGCTCGACCTCGACATCGCTGGCGAGTTCGTCGTGATGGCGGCGACGCTGATGTATATCAAGAGCCGCGAACTCCTGCCCAAGAGCCAGCAGGTCGTGGGCGAGGCGGGTGACGACGAGGAGGATCCGCGCTGGGAACTGATCCGGCAGCTCGTCGCCTACAAGAAGTTCAAGGACGCGGCCGCCCAGATGCAGCAGCTGGAGATCGACGCGGAGAACACCTACCCGCGCCTGCCTGGCAAGCCGGTCTTCATCGAAACCGAGCCCGCGGAACCGCAGAAACTCGACGTCTCGATCTTCGACCTGGTCAACGCGGTCAACGCCATCCTTAAGCGCGTCAACAAACGCGAGGATCTCCGCGACATCTTCGAGGACAAGTTCACCGTCTCCGAAAAGATCGAGGAGCTGATCAAGCTGTCCGACGAGCATCCGGTCGTTCGTTTCTCCGACATCTTCGCCCGGGCCACGTCGAAGACCGAGATCGTCTGCACGTTCCTTGCCCTGCTCGAGTTGATCCGCATGAAGCACCTCGTCTGCGTCCAGAACGACGCGTTCGGCGAGATCGAGATCCGACGGAACACCTCGGGAACCACCCTCGCGATGCCGAACCCGGACGCTGAGACCATCGCCGCGGCGGCTGAGACTGTCCGCGATGAGAACCCTTTGACGCCGTCGCCGGAACCGGCCTCGGTCGAATCCGCTCCGACTGACGAGTCCGTCTCCGTAGCTTGACCCGGCCCCTGACATGGAACTGAAATTTGTCCTCGAATCGATCCTGTTCGCCGCGCAGAAGCCGCTCAGCCCGCGCGAGCTTAGGGAAGTGCTGTCCATCACCGCCGACCAGTCGGACAACGAAGGGATCAAGGCGCTGAAGAAGCTGAAGGAAGAGGAGTTCACACCTGTCCTCGAGGAGCTGGAACGCGAACACGCGGCCGCCGGTCGGAGCTACCGCCTCGCGTGCATCGCCGGTTCCTGGCAGTTCGTCAGCCAGCCGGATTACGCGCCGTGGATCATGGCGCTCGTCGGCCAGAAGCCCCGGCCGACGCGCCTTTCGATGCCGGCTCTGGAGACGCTCACGATCATCGCCTACCGCCAGCCGATCACGCGGTCCGAGATCGAGCAGGTGCGTGGTGTGGCGGTCGACGGCGTGATGGGAACGTTGGTCGAGCGCGGGCTTGTCGTGCAGGCCGGACGAGCCGAGGTGATCGGACGTCCGACGCTCTACACCACCACGCCGTTGTTCCTCGAATACTTCGGCCTCGGCCGGTTGGAAGACCTCCCCGCTGCGGATGAACTGAGGAAAATTCCGGTCAAACGTCCCGAGAGTTTGCTGACGGTCGAGGACGGCCTCGCCACGGCCGCTCCGGCGGAACTCGCGCTTTCCCCTGAACCTCCCGTGGAAGAGTCTGCCGCTTCCTCTCCGGAAACCAATGCACCGGCGGAGGCCGTTTCCGAGTTGTCCGATGCCGGCGCGGCAACAGCCGAGCCGCCCCCGATCCAGCCATGAGCAACCTCACCGAGCACCGCCAGGCCATCGACAAGCTCGACGCCCAGATCGTCCAACTCCTCAACGAACGCACCGGGCACGTCCTCGCCATCGGCGCGATCAAGCACAAGGCCGGCGCCGAGATCTACGCCCCCGACCGCGAACGCGCCGTCTTCCAGCGAGTCTGCAAGCTGAACCAGGGGCCGATCACCGACGATTCCCTGCGCGCCATCTACCGCGAAGTCATGTCCAGCGCGCTGTCGTTGGAGAAGTCCATGACCATCGCCTACCTCGGGCCCGAGGCGACCTTCACCCAGCAGGCCGCGCTGCAGAAGTTTGGCCAAAGCCTCAAGTATGCGCCTCAGCGGACCATCGCCGAGGTCTTCCAGGAAGTGGGCCGGGGCCGCGCGGATCACGGCGTCGTTCCCGTGGAGAATTCATCCGAAGGCGTCGTGACCAACACGCTCGACATGTTCGTCGACAGCAACCTGAAGATCGTCGCGCAGATCGTCCTGCCCATCCAGCAGTGCCTCATGGGCAAGGGGCGCCGGGAAAACATCCGCAAACTTTACGTCCATCCGCAGACGCTCGCGCAGTGCCGGGGCTGGATCCAGAAACACCTGCCCGACGCCGAGATCGTCGAGACGTCGTCCAACGCACGGTCCGCCCAGATCGCCTCCGGAGAGAAGGACGCGGCGTCCATCGGTGGATTGCTGGCGGCGGAGAAATATGGCCTGCCGATCCTTGAGCACGACATCCAGGACAACGCCGGCAACGCCACGCGCTTCCTCGTGCTGGGTCGCCAGTGCAGTCCGCCCACGGGCAAGGACCGCACCAGCATCATGATCAGCATTGCCGACGAGGTGGGCGCGTTGCACAAGGCGCTCGCGTCGTTCCGCAAGCACCGGATCAACATGACGAAGATCGAGTCGCGGCCCAGCAAACGGAAGGCCTGGGAATACTACTTCTTCGTCGACTGCGACGGGCACTTCAAGGACCGCAAGGTCGCCGCCGCGATCGCCGTGCTGGAGCAGCATTGCAGCCTGGTGAAGGTTTTGGGCAGCTATCCGAACAGCGAGTAACCGACTCGGGATCTTTCTCGCTCTCGTCCTCTTTCTCCTTCCTCGAACAAGCCGAGAAAGAGAAAGAGAAAGAGAACGAGAGCGAGAGCGAGATGGATGAGAGAGTGTTCGCTCGCTCCAACCGATCTGAAAGCAGGCATCCGGAATCCGACTCCATGAACCGCTCCGAAATCTCCTCCCGCCTCGTCTCCGGCAAAATCATCGCCGTCATCCGGGCGAAGCGATTCGACCAGGCGCTGCCTCTATGCCGGGCCCTAGTGGCGGGCGGCATCACCAATCTGGAGATCACGCTTTCGACGCCGGATGCCCTGATGGCCATCAGGCTGGTCGCTTCCGAGTTGGGCGAATCGGCATTGATCGGAGTGGGAACCGTTCTGGATGCGGCGACAGCGACGGCGGCCATCGAGGCGGGCGCGGAGTTCGTCGTGTCACCTATTTGCCGACCGGAGATCGCCGCAGCCGCCCATGCGAAGGACAAGCCGGTCATGCTCGGCGCCTACACGCCGACGGAGGCGCAGCGCGCGCATGAAGCCGGGGCGGATTTCGTGAAGCTCTTCCCGGCCGACGGGCTCGGCCTAGGCTACATCAAATCTCTGCGCGCTCCGCTGCCGCATCTGCGGCTTGTGCCCACGGGTGGCGTGACCTTGGACAACGTGGCCGACTTCTTCGCCGCCGGATGCCCCGCCGTCGGCGTCGGCTCCAGCCTGATCACGGCGAAGATTCTGGAGACGGATGATTGGGAAGCGCTGAGAGACCTGGCGGCGAAGTTTGTGGCTCGGCTGGAGGGCTAGTGAGCGTCAATCGTCGTCGCCGGAACGCCGCTCTCTGAACCGGGGCGAATCGTTTCGTGTCCAGTTGAACAAGAGCTGATTCGGCCGTTTTTGGATCTGTGGGCCGAAAGCCAAACCAAAAGCGATCCTAGTCCAATAGCTGAACTCAGTTCCCTTGTTGGCAGCGCAATAAACCGGACAAGAGGAAGGGCGGCCCCGATTGTGGAGAATTGGTCTTTTCTTTGATCGAGGTGTTAGTTGCGGCTCCCGATCCCAATTATTATTGCGGATGGCGGGATTTTCGTAAGCCGAGCCGGATCAGAAGGGCTTGTGAAACGTGCTGGTTCGGCCATGGCCACAAGCTGAATACCCGCGTTGACTAGAGCTCGCTGAATTTGCCCGCCGTGCGGCGGCTGGTTTGCCGGATCACAAACGACAATAAATTGCCCTGGTCGCCCCCACGAATTTATGTCTGAAGATTCGCCCCCATAAACTTGGATGCCGGCCTCCTTGAAGACTTCCATCAGCTCCAGTGCAAAGTTCAACGGCTCACTGCCAAACGCAGGTCCATTTGGCACAACATAAACTTCTCCTTTAACACCGCCCGACAATTCTTTCAGAAGGAGATCCTTCTGCACTTTCGTAAGATGTCGCGGCCCATGAGCTTTCTCAAGATTTTCACCTAACGCCAGGGCATCGGCGGCATTCTTTTTTGCTGCTGCCAATTCAGCCTGAGATTCAGCCAACGCTTTCTGTGCCTTGGCTCTGTCTGTTTGCTGCGATTTCAACAGTCTCTCAGCGACCAGATGGCCGACACACGTGACCGCAAATCCAATTGCCGTCACGATGATGCCAGCAAATCTTACCAAGCTCGCGACTCTCTGAAGCTCTTCCGTAGTCATTCTGCTTTCTCCTTCGGCCAAAATTACACATTCAAAGCGGTTTTTGGACAATGAACTCAAGAGCGCGCTGTCCAGTCGGTCGAGTTTCCATCCGGCCGACACATACCCGGCAAGGAAATACAGCCTATCAAACAGACCAAATTCTCACGGGATTTAATCGTCGGGTTCTTCGGCTGAAGATTCAAGAAATGATCGACCCGCCAGCGCCAGCATGGGAGCGATCAACCAGTGGTAAAGCCAACGCATGGCTTCATCCCTTCTTCTTCCGCGCGAGCATCTGGTTCAACCGTTCCAGCAGCACCGCGATGATGACGACGGCGCCGACGATGATCTGGGAGTAGTTCTGATTGATGTCGAGGATGACGATGCCCGCGCTGATCATCTGGATGATGAGGGCGCCCAGCAGCGCGCCTAGAGCCGTGCCTTTGCCGCCGGAAAGGCTGGCTCCGCCCACGACGGCGGCGGCGATGACGTTGAGTTCGTAGCCTTGGCCGTCGCCGGACGTGGCGGCGCCGTAGTAGCCGAGGGAGAGCAAGGCGGCGATGCCGGCGGTGAGGCCGGAGTAGACGTAGACGCTGAGTTTGACGCGTTCGACGCGGAGGCCGCTGTAGCGGCTGGCGAGTTCGTTGCCCCCGATGGCGTAGATGCGCCGGCCGGCGGCGAGACGGACGAGGTAGACGGTTCCCGCGACGCCGGCGAGGAGCATGGTGAAGAGCGGGACG
>JBBRDN010000028.1:0-31899 GCA_038203875.1 Verrucomicrobiota bacterium | reverse complement strand
GAGTCAAAGGGTTTCTCAAGAGACGAGGCAGTGACGAGGTTGAGTTACGAGATGAATTTCACTCAATGCTTCCTCCGAGACAACGAGCAGCCCTAAGAAACCAAGAACTACTGGCCCTGAATGAAGATCAAGCGCGTGACTATTTTCCAAAGCTTGCAGGAAGGTTTTCGCCTCCAAACCGTCAATAATACCAGGAGGCAGAGCCTCATGCTCCATTGATGGAAATTCCTTCTGAAAGACACCGCATGAAACTCTCCGGCAGGAACACGATCGTCACTGGCGGCAGCCAAGGGCTGGGCCGCGCCATCGTCGAGGCCTTCCTGCGTGAAGGCGCGAGCGTGCTTTTCTGCGCGCGTTCCGCCGCCGACGTGCAGGCCGCATTGGAAGCCTACAATCCGCTCGTCATCGGCAACGCCAAGGTTCTCGGCACCACCGCCGACGTCTCCAAACCCGCCGATGTCGCCGCACTCTTCGCCTTGGCCGACCAGCGGCTCGGCCCGCTTGACGCGCTGGTGAACAACGCCGGCGTCTACGGCCCGCTCGGTCCCACCGAGGACGTGCCGTGGGATGAATGGCAGCAGGCCATCGAGATCAATCTCTTCGGCGTCATGCACACCTGCCGCCAGGCCATTCCCCGGCTGCGCGCGCGGGGTGGCGGCAAGATCGTCAACATCTCCGGCGGCGGCGCGACCAATCCGCTCCCGCGCATCAGCTCCTACGCCGCGTCCAAGGCCGCCGTTGTCCGGCTCACGGAAACGCTCGCCCTCGAACTCGCCGCCGATCGCATCGACGTGAACGCCGTCGCGCCCGGCGCGTTGAACACGCGCCTCGTGCAGCAGATCATCGCGGCCGGCCCCGAAAAGGTCGGGGCCGACTTCTTCGCCAAGAACAAGAAGTGGTCCGAAGAAGGCGCCACGCCGCCCGAACTGGGCGCGGGCCTCTGCGTCTGGCTGGCTTCGTCCGAGAGCAATGGCATCACCGGCCGCCTCCTCAGCGCCCAGTGGGACCCGTGGAAGGATCTCGCCGCCCGCCGCGACGAGTTGGCCAAGTCCGACATCTACTGCCTCCGCCGCATCGTGCCCGAGGATCGCGGCAAAAAATTCTAACCTATGACCACTCCGCGCATCGCCATCGTAGGTTGCGGCCTTGTCGGCCAGAAGCGACTGACCCAGTTGCCTAAAGGCTCCGTCACCGTCGCGTGCGACCTCGACCTCGCCCGCGCTCAGAAACTCGCCGCCCAGTCGCCCGGTTGCCGCGCCGATGCCTCCATCGACGAAGCCGTCGCTTCCGCCGACGTCGACGCGGTCATAATCGCCACGATCAATTCGTCGCTTGCGCCGCTGGCCTTGGCCGCGGTGCGTGCGGGCAAACATGTCCTCGTGGAAAAGCCGGCGGCGATCCGCGTCAGCGAACTGGAGGAGATCGAACTGGCGGCGAAGGCCACCGGCGCGTTGGTCCGCGTGGGCTACAACCACCGCTACCATCCCGCGTGCTTGAAACTCATGGAGATTGTCCGCAGCGGCGAGCTCGGGCCGCTCATGTTCCTCCGCGCCCGTTATGGTCAGGGCGGCCGCGTCGGTTACGACCGCGAATGGCGCGCCGATCCGAAGCTGGCCGGCGGCGGCGAACTGATCGACCAGGGCGTTCACCTCATCGACCTTTCCGGCATGTTGCTCGGCGAATTCACCGAGGTGAGCGGGCACGTCGCCACGTTCTTCTGGGACATGCCGGTCGACGACAACGCCTTCCTCAGCCTCCGCACCGCCACCGGCCAGACGGCGTGGCTCCATGCGAGCTGCAGCGAATGGAAGAACGGCTTCTCCCTCGAACTCTACGGCCGCCACGGCAAGCTCCATTGGGAAGGCCTCGGCGGCAGCTACGGCGTGGAACGGCTCCACCACTACAAGATGCTTCCGGAGATGGGCCCGCCCGACACGGTCATTCACGAGTTTCCGCGCGGCGACGCGTCATGGAAGATCGAGATGGACGAATTCTTCCGCGACATCGCCGAGAAACGGACTCCGGTGCCCGGCATTCTTGAAGCCAAACGCGCGTTGACCGTGGTGGAGAAGATCTACCGGCAGAACGGCGCGGCTTGGCTGAAATAAACGGACAAGGCTTGCCCACAGATTCACGCAGATGAACTCAGATCAGGAACTGCTGAACGGTGCTCCATCCCGTAGCCTCAGTGGTGACGAGGCGGCTACAGCCAATCTGTGTGGGTCTGCGGTCATCTGCGGGCACTTATTTTCCAGCCGATGAGCACCCGGCTTCCAGGCGTGTATTCGTCGCTCGGGCCGTTCCGGGAAGCGTTCGCTCGGCAGATCCCGATCCTGATGTATCACAAAGTCGGCCCGCGTCCGTCGCGCGTCCGGTTGAAGGGCATGTATGTCGAGCCGCGTCTCTTCCGGCGGCAGATGAGGGAGCTGGGTGCCGCCGGATTCACTTCCGCTTTGCCCGATTCCGTTCTGACACAACCGCAGTCCACACCGCCAAAGATCGTCCTTACGTTCGACGACGGTTACCGCAACGTCCTTGAGCACGCTCTCGAACCGATGCGCGAGGCCAGGCTGACAGCCATCCAGTTCCTCATTCCCGACCTCATCGGCCAACGGAACGAGTGGGATGTCGCGCAGGGAGAAGCTCCGGAGCCGTTGATGAACCGCGAGGAGATCGGCCGTTGGCTCGCCGCCGGACACGACATCGGCGCTCACACCTGCACGCATCCGTTCCTGACGCGTATCCCTCTCCAACAGGCCCGCGACGAGATCATCGCCAGCCGCCGCAAGCTGGAGGATCTGTTCCAACGGCAGGTGGTCCACTTCTGCTATCCATTCGGCGATTGGAACGAAGCCGTCCGCGACATCGTGGCCGAGGCGGGTTTCCAGACGGCGGTGACGACGGCGTCCGGGCTCAATTCTCTGGAGTCCGGACGATTCTCACTGCTGCGATTCACGGCGCGGCATCAGTCGCGCAGCCTGAAGGCATGGTGGCGTCGACTTTCGGGCCGGTGACGGGTTTGGGGCTTGCGAGGGTCCGGGCGATTTTGGTTTCTTTCGCCCCACCAAAAATCCCACTCACCCGGTTGCCAAAACGCGAAACGGGTTAAATTGCCCCTAAGCCATGTCGTATCTTAGAGCTTACCAAAACACCGGGCCGAAAAAGTATTCGGCCAAGAACGTCACCAAGCCGGTCAACTTCCTCTGCATCTCACCCGACGCGAAGTCCGTTTCCATCGTCGGTGATTTCAACGGATGGGATCCCGCGGCCAATCCGATGAAAAGACATGTCGATGGATCGTGGCAGGGCCAGCTGACCGTTAGCCTCGGCCACCACCAGTATGCCTTCATGATCGACGGCAAACCGGTCTTGGATCCGCGAGCCAATGGGACGGCCCGCAATCCCCAGGGCGAGAAAGTTTCGCTGCTGTCCGTCAGTTGAAACAATCACCGGTGTTGGTCTATCACAGCATTGCGGGTCAATCGCTTCCCTTAGTTGTTCTGAGATCTTTCCTCGCCGCCGGCTTCCGCTAAGGTCGGGTCGTTCACCATGAAACTCCACGTCATCACTCTCCTGGCATTGAGCTCGATTTCATTGATGGCCGCCGACCTGGTTTCCCAGCCAGGCTTTGTGAAGTCCGAGTTCATCTACGAAAACGCCCCGTTTCCCGAGTGCCACGCGTCGACGATCGTCGAAACGAAAGCCGGCCTGGTCTCCGCCTGGTTTGGAGGGACGCGCGAAAAAAATCCCGACGTCGGCATCTGGGTGTCGCGGCTGGTCGGCGGCAAATGGACGACGCCCGTAGAGGTGGCCAACGGCGTGCAGTCCTCGACCAAACGCGTTCCGACGTGGAACCCTGTTCTTTTCCAGCCGAAGCAGGGACCGCTGCTCTTGTTCTTCAAGGTTGGGCCGAGCCCGCAGACCTGGTGGGGCGAAGTCATCGAGTCCGACGACAGCGGCGTCACTTGGAAGAACCGTCGCCGTCTGCCGGAGGGAATCCTTGGGCCGATCAAGAATAAGCCCGTCCAGCTCGCCGACGGCACGATCCTCTCGCCCACGAGCAACGAGGATCCGAAGACCGACACTTGGCGTGTCTATTTCGAGCGCAGCTCCGACAATGGAAAAACTTGGATGGCGACGCCATTCGTCAACTACGGCAAGGCCATCGGTGCGATCCAGCCGAGCATCCTGTTCCACCCAGATGGGCGCCTTCAGGCGATCGGTCGTTCGCGGCAGAACCGTATCTTCGACGTCAGTTCCACAGACGGCGGCAAGACTTGGGGAGCGATGACGCTCGGAGTGTTGCCGAATCCGAACTCCGGCACCGACGCGCTCACGCTCAAGGATGGCCGCCATCTAATCGTTTACAACCACGTGCCGGGCCTGCCAGGGCAATGGGGTGGGAAACGGTCGCCGCTCAATGTCGCGTTGAGCCGTGACGGCAAAACGTGGGATGCGACCCTGGTGTTGGAGGATGAGCCGAACATGGAATTCAGCTACCCGGCCGTCATCCAGTCCGCGGACGGCCACGTGCAGATAACCTACACATGGAAACGCCAGCGCGTGAAACATGCGGTGGTTGATCCGGCGAAGCTCGTCGTCCAGCCGATGGCGGATGGTGCTTGGCCGGCCAGGTAGTCCGGAGAATTTTTAGCGGCGCTGATCGGACGATTCCCAGTTCCCCTCGCCGGCTTCGTTCCCTAGTCTTGGAGCGATGTCGCTTTGGCGTCGGATCTCTCAGTTCTACAAACCGGAAAGCCCTCGTCTGGCGGGCGTCTTCCTCCTGCTCCTCGCCGGCATCGGCGCGAACCTCCTCAAACCTTGGCCGGTCGCTCTGCTGATTGATTCCGTCCTCGATTCCAAGCCGCTGCCGGCTTGGCTGAGTTCAGCTTCCGGTTGGACACCGGGGACCTCGGTGTTCGCGTTGGCGGTTGCGGCCTTCTGCCTCTACGTGCTGCACGGGTCCATCGACGCGGCCCAGAACTACGCCGCCATCGGCATCGGCCTGCGCGGGCTCATGCGCGCGCGCAACGCCGTGTTCGCCTGCCTCCAGAGGCTTTCGATGAAGTTTCATCACGGAACAAAGTCCGGCGACCTGATCTACCGCGCCTCATGGGACACGTATTCGGTGCAGACGCTGTTCCAACAGGGCGCGCTCACGATGATCAAGGCCGGGCTGACGCTGGTGGGCATGACCGCCTTCATGCTGGCTTTAAACTGGCGTCTGACCCTCGTGGCCCTGGCCATCGTGCCGTTGCTGGTTGTGGCCATCCGCTTCTTCGGCCGCAAGATGACCGAGCGCGGCCTGGCGGCGCAGCAGGCCGACAGCGCGGTGACGACACATGTGCAGCAGACGGTCACGGCGCTGCCTTTGATCCAGAGCTACACACGGGAAGACTACGAGCTGGGCCAGTTCTCAGCGCAGACGGAAGACGCCCAGCAAAAGCGTCTCAAACAGCACGCTTGGGAGTTGATCTACTGGCTCGTGATCGGCGGCATCTTCGGCCTGGGCGCGGCGCTCATCATCTGGGTCGGCGGCCTTGAGGTGCTCGCCGGCAAGCTGACCAAGGGCGACCTCTTCATCTTCCTCAGTTACCTCGGCCAGCTCTACGATCCGCTCAACCAACTCTCGCATGTGGGTGCGACCGTCTCCAGTGCCTCGGCTGCAGCCGGGCGTGTGCTTGAGCTTCTCGATGCCCCGGAAGACGTGAAGGACGCGCCTGACGCGCGCGCCGTCGTGCGTGCCACTTCGGCGCCGCCGCGTCTGGATAACGGAGCTGCTCTGGCCGTTTCGGGTGCGATTTCCTTCGATGACGTCCATTTCGGATACACGCCCGACCGCGAGATTCTGAAGGGGTTGACCTTCGAGCTGAAGGCCGGCGAATCGGCCGCGGTCATCGGCCCCAGCGGCGTGGGCAAGACCACCCTGATGAATCTGCTGCCGCGCTTCTACGATCCGGTTTCCGGAACCGTGCTGCTGGACGGTGCGGATCTTCGTCAATTGAAGCTGCGGGATCTCCGATCGCAGATCGCGGTCGTCCTGCAGGAACCGATCCTTTTGCCGACGACGATAGCAGAGAACATCGCCTATGGCCGGCCCAAGGCGTCGCGCGAGGAGATTGAAAGCGCCGCACGATCCGCCAATGCCGATGTCTTCATCCGCCGCCTGCCGCAGGGCTACGACACCCAGGTCGGCGATGGAGCCGCCCGTCTTTCCGTCGGTGAACGCCAGCGGCTCAATTTGGCGCGTGCCTTCCTCAAGGACGCCCCGATCCTCCTGCTCGACGAGCCCACCAGCGCCCTCGACGCCGAGAGCGAGGAGCTCGTCGTTCGCAGCTTCCACGAACTCATGAAAGGCCGGACGGTCCTCATGGTCGCCCATCGCCTCAGCACCATCCGGCGGGTCGACAAAATCCTCGTCCTGAACGACGGCCGTCTCGCCGAATGCGGCAACCACGACGAGCTCAGCCAACGCGACGGCTATTACGCCCGCGTCACGCGAGGTCAGATCGCGCTGGAATAGTCCGTCGAATAGGCTTCAATGAGCGGGCAGTCGGTTTGCAGCGTGCGGACGTGGCGAAATGGCAGACGCGCCAGACTTAGGATCTGGTTCCGTAAGGAGTGGAGGTTCAAGTCCTCTCGTCCGCACCAACTCTTCCAATCGTAAATCCCGTCGCCGACCTCTTCTCATCTTGCTCCATTCGGCGGCGTTCTCCTACAAACCCGCATGCCATCCACGGCCACACGCGCGGGAGCGCGCCACCAGAGCAGCTTTGATCTCCAGTCCTACGTCGCCGAACGCACCGAAGAGGTGAACGCGGCGCTGGACCGGTTTCTCCCGTCGGAAAAGACGAAGCCGGCTACCATCCACAAGGCGATGCGCTACTCGCTCTTCGCCGGCGGCAAACGCATGCGGCCCGCGCTCACGCTCGCAGCGGCCGAGGCTTGCGGCGGGGACATTGCCGAAGCCATGCCGCTGGCCTGCGCCGTGGAGTGCATCCATACCTATTCGTTGATCCACGACGACCTTCCAGCGATGGACAACGACGATTACCGGCGTGGAAAGCTGACGAACCACAAGGTCTACGGCGAAGGCATCGCCGTTTTGGCGGGCGACGCGCTGTTGACCCAAGCCTTTGAGATCGCTGCCCAATGCCGCACTTGGAAGCGTTACGACATGCGGACGGTGGTCATGGAGATCGCCAAGGCCTCGGGCTCTCTCCAGCTCATCGCCGGGCAGGTGGCGGACTTGGAGGGCGAAGGGAAACCGCTTTCGAAAAAGGAACTGGAATACATCCACGAACGTAAGACTTCAGCGTTGCTCTGCTGCTCAGTGCGGCTTGGAGGCATGAGTGCGAACTGCACGCCCAAGCAATTGGAGGCATTGACCGAGTTCGGCTACTGCGTGGGTCTGGCCTTCCAGATCATCGACGACATCCTCGACATTACCCAGACGAGCGAGCAACTGGGCAAGACCGCCGGCAAGGACACGCAGGCGCAGAAGGCGACCTACCCGAGCATCGTGGGCTTGGAAAAATCCAAGAAGATCGCCCAGTTTTTGACAGATCGTGCGTTCAAGAGTCTTGGGGTCTTCAAGGGCAAGGCTGTCGCCCTCGAGGCGCTCGCGGAGTATCTGCTGAAGCGGGATCGGTGATGGAGAATGGAGGATTGCCCGAAATGGCTGGTTCAACGACTTTGCTTCAATGGAAAAGCTGCTTGATCGCATCACGATGAATCCAAGGCAGTGCGGCGGCAGGCCCTGCGTCCGAGGAATGCGGATCCGCGTCAGCGACGTGCTGGACCTGCTCGGTGCCGGAATGGGCGAACGCGAGATCGTGGAGGAACTCCCGGATCTGGAGCCGGCGGACGTCCGGGCATGCATCGCCTACGCGCGGCGGCGGATCGATCACCCGGTGATGCTGTCCGGGGCGTAACCATTTTCTGCCGACGCCATGCCTCGCGTCATCTGGCTTGATGCCCACCTTTCGCCGCGGATTGCACGGAGACTCACGGCCGAGTTCGGAGTTGAGGCCCATGCCCTGAGGGAGATCGGACTCCGGGACGGAGAGGACGAGTTGATCTTCGAGGAGGCCCGGCGTGCGGGAGTAGTTCTGGTGACCAAAGACGCCGACTTCGTTGCGCTCGTCGAACGTCTTAGTCCTCCTCCCCAGATTCTTTGGCTGACGTGCGGCAACACTTCGGACGCCGCCTTGGCCGAAGTCTTGAGACGCCACTTTTTTGCAGCGCTCGAATTGATCGAAGCAGGCGAGCCCCTCGTCGAGATTGCCGGACTTTGAACGCAGGTATCGTCCGGCCGCCTTGACCGCTGGCGGTCGACCCGGCCAATCATCCCGCATGGTTCGCTCGTTCGCCTTCACCACCCAGGGCCGTCTGCACATGCGGGACATCGACATGTTCCTGATGCCGACGCTGCTCGCGGATACGAATCTGTTCCTCTGGGTCGACCTCGAGAACGCCACGCCGGAAGAGTCCAAGTTCATCCTCGAAGACGTGTTCCATTTCCATCCGCTCTCCGTCGAGGACTGCGTTATGGTAAGCCCGTCACCGAAGGTGGAGGAGTATTCGCCAAAGGAAGACGACCGCTTCGCGCCTTATCTCTTCATGGTGATGCACGCGGTGGACTACAGCCGCAAGGACGGTGTGTTCGCGACGAGCGAGCTGAACTTCTTCCTCGGGAAAAGCTTCCTTGTGACCTTCCACGAGACGCCGCTGCGGTCGGTGCATCTGGTGGAGGAGCGCTGTGTGAAGAGCACGCAGCATATCGCCCGAGCGCCGGACCGCGTCGCGCACAGCCTACTGGATGCGATCGTCGAGAACTACAAGCCGGCTTTGGACGAGCTCTCCATCGAGATCGCGGAACTCGAACAACTCGCGCTGACGTCGCCGACGAAGGATACGTTGAACAAGATCCTCCAGGTGAAGAAGGAGGTGCTGCACTTACGCCAGATCATCGGCCCGCAGCGGGAGGTGCTGGCGCGGTTCGCACGCGGCGAGTTCAAGATGATCCGCGGCCATCTGGTCCCGTATTACCGCAACGTCTACGACGGCCTGTTCCACATCTCCGAGCTCGCGCAGAACTATACGGATTCGCTCACTGGCATCCTGCAGGTCTACCTGAACATGTCGTCGAACGAGACGGGCGAAGTCGTGAAGTTGCTGACTTTGATCACTCTGATCACCACGCCGCTGATGATGGTGGCTACCTGGTATGGAATGAACTTCAAGGGAATGCCCGAGCTCGAGTGGAGGCACGGCTACGGGATCGCGATCGCCGTGACGGCCGCCTCGAGCCTCATCACGTATTGGTGGTTCAAGCGGAAGAAATGGCTCTGAACCATGGCTCCCAAGACCAGCTTCCTTGACCGTGTCCTCGGCCGGATCGGACGGCTGGACCCGCAGGGCATTCAGACGGTGCTTGAGCGGTTGGCGCGCGAGCGGGCGTTTCTCGAGATGCTTTTCAACACCATCGAGGACGGCGTCCTCGTGGTCGATGAAGTCGGCCGGATCCTCTACTTCAACGAAGGGGCCGTGCGTCTGCTCAACCTTCCTTCGGACGGCGCTGATGGCGAACCGATCACCAAGTTCCTGCCGGAGCTCGATTGGAAGCGGCTCAGCAAGCTCGACATCAAGGGAGGGCCCAGGGTCGTCCGCCATGAATTCGAGATCTCCTATCCGGAGCCGCGGTTCGTCCGTCTCTACGCGGCGCCGCTCGACGGCGATTCGAAGGGCAGTTCCGGCCTCGCGCTCATCCTGCACGACGCCACTGAAGCCCGGCAGGAGACCTTCGAGGCGATCGAGAGCGAACGCATCCAAGCTCTGACGTTGCTGGCGGCAAGCGTGGCCCACGAGATCGGCAATCCGCTCAACGCCCTCCACATACATCTGCAACTCATCACCCGGGAGTCGAAAAAGCTCCGCCAGGCCTTGAACGGCAGCTTGGGTGACGGGGCTCTGCTCCGTGAACGCAAACCGGCTTCACCGGTCGATGCCGCAGAAATTCTCGACAAGGTCGACGGCTACCTTGATGTCGCCAAGGGAGAGATCACGCGGCTCGACTACATCATCACGCAGTTCCTCCAGGCCATCCGCCCGACGAAGCCAAATCTGAAGCCGGCATCGCTCAACGAGGTGGTCTTGGACACCCTCAACCTGCTTCGGCCCGAGATGGAGAACCGCGGGATCACCGTCCGTGAAAAGTGCGCGCGACGGCTGGATCCTGCGCCGTTGGATATCGCCCAGATCAAACAGGCCTTGGTGAACCTGGTGAAGAACGCCATGCAGGCCATGAGCAAGGACGGCGTCCTGACGTTGGCGACCGGACAGACCAGCGAAGGCGTCTGGGTCAGCGTGACCGACACCGGCGGCGGCATTCCGCCGGAACAGATCAACCGTATCTTCGAGCCGTTCTACACCACGAAGACGAAGGGAACGGGCCTTGGCCTCATGATCGTCCAGCGCATCGTCCGCGAACACGGCGGCCGCATCGAGCTGGAGAGCAACGTTGGAAAGGGGACAGTCTTCCGGCTGTGGTTCCCACTGGCTGAACGGCAGCCGAAGCTGCTCGCGGGGCCGACGTGAAGGTCTGAACGGGGTGTCGACTGCCAACCAGGCTCAACGGTCAGGCCGGCTGGCTGGGACACTTTGGCATTCAGGTTGTGCGTGTGAGGAGCGTTGTGATTGAGTTTCGTGGATGGACGCGAAGCCCATGCTTCTCATCGTTGATGACGAAAAACCCACGCGGGAAGGCCTCCGCGCGGCGTTGGAGGACCATTACGACGTCTACGTGGCCGAGGACGCGGCGGCGGCGGGACTTCTTTTGGAGCAGGAGCATTTCGATGTGATGCTGACCGACTTCCGCCTGCCGAATGAGGATGGTTTGAAGCTCATCGCCAGGGCCAAGGCGCTTTCCAAACCACCCGTCTGCATCCTCATGACCGCCTATGGCAGCGAGGAAATCGCCGTCGAAGCGATGAAGAGGGGCGCGGACGACTACATCGCGAAGGGGCGTCTGCAGATCGACGAGTTGGAGATGCGGATCGGGCGCGCGCTGCGCCGGCAGAAGCTGGAAACGGAGAACACGGAGCTTCGCCAGCAGCTGGATACGCGCTTCGGATTGGAGAACATCATTGGCAAGACGCCGGAGATCTTGGAGATCATCGACATGATCAAACAAGTGGCCCCGAGCCGGAGCAATGTGTTGATCCAGGGCGAAAGCGGCACCGGCAAAGAGGTCATCGCCAAGGCGATCCACCAGCTCAGTCCGCGGTCTAAGGCGCCGCTGGTGACCGTCAATTGCGCGGCGTTGCCGGCGGCGTTGCTCGAAAGCGAACTCTTCGGCCACGAAAAAGGAGCCTTCACCGGAGCCCATGAACGGCGCATCGGGCGGGTTGAGCAGGCGCAGGGTGGAACGCTCTTTCTCGACGAGATCGGCGAGATCGACGCGATCATCCAGGTGAAGCTTCTGCGCTTTCTGGGTGAGAGGACCTTCGAACGGGTCGGCTCGAACAAGACTCTGACATCGGACGTGCGCCTCGTGGCTGCGACCAACCGGAAGCTTGAGGAGATGGTGAAGGCCGGAACCTTCCGCGAAGACCTGTTCTGGCGCCTCAAGGTCGTGGAGATCCACATGCCGTCCCTGCGAGAACGATTGGCGGATGTCCCGCTCTTGGCGTCGGCATTCTTGAAAGAATTTGCTAAGGAGAACGGGAAGAAGATCGGCGATTTCACGGTCGACGCGCTCGAAGCGATGATGCGCTACGGCTGGCCCGGCAATGTGCGCGAGCTGCGGACATCGATCGAACACGCGGTGGTCTTTGCGAAGGCGGATCGGGTGACGTTGCGTGACTTGCCGGCGTCCGTTCGGGCGCCGGCGGTGCCTTCGCCGAGTGGCGCTGCGCCAAGCCCCGGAGCCGCTGCACCGGCAAGCTCGGAGCTTTCCGTGAAGGACGCGGAACGGCAGCTGATGATCCGTGCCTTGCAGGAGAGCGGTGGAAACCGCACGCTGGCTTCTCAAAAACTTGGCATGAGCCGGCGCACACTGCACCGGAAACTGCACACGTATCACTTGGAAGGATTTTGACCATGGCGGGACTGCAAGAGCTGATCTACAAACTTGAAGAAGGCGGCGGAGCCAAGTGGGTCCGGATCACGGTGGCGCTCCTGCTGATCGTGGGGGTAGGTGCGCTGTTCAATTACCGGTGCTACCGAAACTTCGAGACTCCCGATGCGATGGACAACGCGCAGCTGGCGCGGAACATCGCCTTGGGTAAGGGGTTCACGACGGATTTCATCAAACCGTTCGAGGTCTTTTTGCTACAGGAACAGATGAAACGGCAGGGCCTCGACGAAAAGGCGGTCCTCAAGGGCGCGGTTCCCGACATTTCCCATCCTCCGCTGTATCCCTTGATCGTTGCGGGCTTGTTCAAGCTGCTTCCGGAAAAAGCGTTTGAGATCAGCGAAACCCGGAAAGAGCCGTTCAGCACTTACCTGCCGGAGTGGGTCGTCGCGATCTTCAATCAACTGGTTTTTGCCGCATCCGTCGGGTTTGTCTTCCTTATCGCGAGGAAGCTGTTCGACGTTCAAACCGCGTGGCTCTCGTCGGCATTTCTCGTCGGCGGAGATGTTTTTTGGCGGTTCACGGTTTCCGGGATGAACACGAGCCTCCTTATTCTGCTCTTTCTGATCCTCACTTGGTTGCTCCTGCGCATTGAGAGTGGGGTTTCGGGAGAAACGAAATCGTCGCCTGGATCACTGATCCTGAGCTGTTTCTTCGCCGGACTTGTGCTTGGCCTTGGAATGCTGACCCGTTACTCGTTCGGTTTTTTTGTTCTTCCGGCAGTAGTTTTCTTGGCGATGTGGGCGCGTCCAGTCCGCATCGCCGGGCCGGTAGTCGCGTTGGTGACGATGCTTCTGGTGTTTTCGCCTTGGGCGGTTCGGAACGTGCAAGTCGTTGGAAATCCATTCGGCGCGGCTGCCTATTCGGCGTTGGAGGATACGGGTCTTTTTCCGGGGGAAACTCTGCCGCGCAGTTTGGACTTCAAGCTTGCTCGCGGGTCCGACGAGGCGACCTCTGTGTTCGTGGAATTCGGAGCGCTCGCAAAGGAGGTCGGCCGAAAGATGACCTCCAATCTGCGGGAGGCAGTGCAGAAAGATGTTCCCGGAATGGGAAGCACATGGGTGATCGCGTTTTTCCTGCCAGGCTTGTTGCTACCTTTCATGAACCCATCGATCGGGCGGCTCCGGTGGTTCCTGCTGCTGTCGATCCCGGTGGCTCTTTTGGTTCACGCCGTGTCGCGGTCTTTCCGGGCCTCCGAGAATCCCGAGGTGAATGGCGACGCGTTTCTGATCCTTGCCGCCCCCATGGTCATGGTTTTCGGCTCAGGATTCTTCATGGTCCTGCTGGACCAGATCATTCTGCCTTTTAGACAATTGCGCTATGTGATCCAGGCGGGAGCCGTTTCTCTTTTCAGCTTTTCCTTGGTCCTCCATCTCATGCCTCCACGGACAATTCCATTGGCCTACCCGCCGTATTTCCCCCCGCTGTTCGGGCAGATTGGAAAATGGATGCGGCCGGAAGAAATGGTGATGTCGGATGTCCCGTGGGCCATCGCCTGGTATGGAGGTCGGAAGTCAATGTGGCTGACGCTCGATAGCAGTGAGGACTTCTATTTCGTCAACGATTCCCTTAAAACCGTGTCGCTTGTCTATTTCACGCCGCGAACCCTGGATGCCAGGTTCCACTCGGAAATGTGGAAACAGACACGTAGTTGGGGGCGGTTTGTGTCCGATATCTTCTCTCGGGGCGAGGTCCCCACGGGGTTTCCGCTTCGGAAAGTGCCGCCCGGATTCTTGGAATCCGGGCAGTTGTTGCTGAGCGACTGGGAGCGGTGGCGTGGAAGTTCTCAACGGTGATCAACGATTGGATGCAGAATTAGAAATTCGGATTTGACACCGCGGAGCCGGACAACCTAAGTATTCGCGGTCTTAAGGCTTTTTGTCTTCGGCCGATTATGGAAGGGTAAATTTGCAGATATGAAAACCATCACCTCCTCATTTGGGATACTGGCACTCGGAGCTGTCAGCTTGCATGCCGTCTACGCACCGGGTTTAACCACCTCGGAAGCCTCGAAAGGCTGGACAGTTTCAGCCGGTGTTCGCGGCTTTTATGACGACAACTACAACACGGCCCCTAGCGCCACCAGCGAAAGCAGCATTGGATTTGAGGTGACCCCGAGAATCGGGTTCAATGTTCCCTTGGACCAGACCCTGATTGTGGGGAGCTACGAGTTTTCCGGAAAATACTTCCGGGACCGTCCGAACAACAAGTGGGATTTGTCCCACCAGTTCAACCTTGGATTGGATCACGCCTTCTCCGAACGCTATAACCTCAAGGTTAACGAGAGTTTTTCGCTTTCCCAAGATCCCGAAATTCTGAACGGCGCAGGAAACCCATTTCGCTCCGAAGGCGAAAACCTGCGCAACGTTGTCGACATCCTGTTCCGTGGGGACTTTTCGAAGACTTTCGGATACGATCTGGGCTACGCTAATAGCTTTTACGACTTCAAGAAGTCGGGTGTTGGTAGCTACTCGGCTCTTTTGGATCGGATGGAACACCTGATTTCAGGGAGTCTTCGTTGGTTTGTTCAGCCGCAGACCACGGCGCTTCTGGGATATCAGTATCGCATCGTTGATTACACCAGCAATGATGACATCGTTCCTGGGTTCGCGTCGAAGCTTCGCAATAGCCGCTCTCACACTGTTTTCTTGGGAGTTGACCACGATTTCAGCAGCCAGTTGCGGGTCTCCGCGCGGGGTGGTCTGTCATTCACTGATTCCTATAAGCTAGGTCAGGAGTCAACGGATCCGTATGCCGATGTTTCTGCCACCTATTCCTACAGCAGCGCCGGATCCGTTCAGTTGGGTGTTCGTCACCAACGGACTCAGACTGATGTGACCGGAGTAGTTGCAATAAACCAGATTGTATTGGCCCAACAGTCCACCACCGTTTACGGAAGCGTGAATCATAAGTTCACAGAGTTCCTTTCCGGAAACGCCCTAGGCTTTGTCCAGGCTTCCACTTTTGATGGTGGCTCGTTGGATGGAAAAAATGAGACCTATTACTCATTGGGTTTCACCCTGAAATACGACTTCACCCGCAACTGGGCTGCGGAGTTTGGATACTCCTTGGACAAACTTGAGTCCGACAGCCTTGGCCGCGACTACACGCGGAATCGAGCGTTCGTTGGTCTCCGTGCGACCTACTGATACCCGAGATACAACTTGTCATAGATGAGGCTGAGAACTTAGTTTTCAGCCTCATTTTATTTTATGGACGCCTCCAAAAGCCCCGAGGGTGGGGAGATCAAGCTGCACTTCCTCGACTACTGGCGCATCATTCGGATTCGCAAGTTGGTCATTTTCATCGTCTTCATACTGGTGGTGATGACCTCGGTCGCTGCTACGTTGTTGATGAAAAAGATCTACGCGAGCACGGTCCGGATCCAGGTCGACAAGGACAAGACCGACATCAAGGGAATTGGCGAGGCCGCATTGGGTGGTGGATACGACCCGTTTTTTCTGCAAACCCAGTTTGAGATCATCACGTCCCAATCGATTCTCGATCAAGTGATCGACGACCTGCATTTGGAGGAAACTTGGCAGAAGGAATTTGGCGGAAGCCAGACATTGACCAAGGATCAAGTGCGTAAAATCTTGAGCAATAGTCTGGATGTGCGCTTGTCCCGCAACACCAGTCTAATTGAAATTACAGCTCGTAGCACGAGCATCGAGGAGGCGGTCCAGATCGCCGATAAGGTTGCCGAGATCTACCGGTTTTCCCGCATACGGGACAACAAGTCGACCAGTAGGAATGGCGTCGTGGAGCTGCGGAAGCGGCTAAGCCAACTGGAGACCAACCTGACGGTGGTCCAAGCGGATCTAAAAATGATCCGAGCTACCAACAAGATATCGCTTATCGATGAGGGATCCATGCAGGGCGTCCAGATGCTTCAGGCGAACGCCCTGCGTGAGTTGAACTCCCAGAAACTGTTGGTTGAAGGTGAATACGTTCGCTACAAGACGCAGTTGGATGAGGTGACAAAGCTGTCACCCACTGATCTAAGACTGTCTCTGTATACGGTTGTTCCTGACCCGACGTTGCAGCGTTTGACGGAGTCATTGACCGATTACAAGGCGGCCCTGACCAAGCTCACGGGTGAATTGGGCCTTGAGCATCCCCAAGTGAAGGTCTGGAGAAATCTCATCGAGAACACCACGACCGAGCTGGACAACAGGATCAAGGGGATCATCAACGGAATGGAGATCAACGTCCGCAGTTTTTCCAACCGACTGGCGAAGGTCAGCGAGATGCTTGAAGCGTCGAAGCAGGAGATGACCGATCAGACCACCCTGTCCCTCCCCTACATCGAAAAGAAGAAGGAAGCGGACAGGCTCGATCGAACGATCGCTGCGCTTGAACTAAGAGTGGAGCAGCAGAACCTGGACGCCGAACTGTCGATGGATTCTATGGTCAAGGTGATCGACAAGGCACTCCGGCCCCTTAAGCCTGTTCGTCCGAACATCACCCTGAACGTAACGCTCGGGGTTGTGGTCGGCTTGGTCCTGGGTGTCGGGTTGGCGTTCTTCATCGAGTATCTCGACACGTCGGTGAAGACGATCGACGACGTCGAACGCGCGCTCCAGGCGCCAGTGCTCGCTGTGATTCCGCAGAATGTCGGGACCCTGCTTTTCGAAGGACCCGAAAGCCCACACGCCGAGGCATACCGCGTCCTCCGGACCAACATTTTGTTCTCACGAAAGGACCCGACCTTCAATACCATGACGGTGGTCAGCGCGGGTGCCGGCGAAGGCAAGTCCACCACGCTCTTCAACCTGGCCACGACCTTCGCCCAAAACGGAGCGCGGGTCCTGGTCGTCGACTCCGATCTGCGGCGTCCGAGCATCCACAAGATCATCAACGTTTCGAACTCTCTTGGGTTGACGAACTTCCTCCTGAACCAGAACACCCTTGAGGAAGTGATCCAGCGGACCAGCCTCGCCTCACTGGACGTGCTGCCGTCCGGCAAACTTCCGTCGAGCTCGATGGGGATTCTCAGTTCCCCGCAGATGAAAGCGTTGATCGGCGAGTTGAAACGCCGCTACGATTTCGTCTTCTTCGATTCGCCCCCGATCATGGGAATCAGCGACGCGGCGATCCTCGCGAGCGAGGTCGATATCGTCATGCAGGTGATCCAATACCGCCGCTATCCGCAGCCCATGACCATCCGCGCCAAGCAGATGATCCAGAAGGTCGGTGGCAACCTGCTTGGAATAGTGTTGAACAACATCAACATGTCCTCGGACGAGAACTACTACTACTACAGCGGCTACTACTACGACTACTACTCGAAGCAGGACGATGACGATGATGCCGCATCGAAAAAGTCCGCCAAGAAGGGACCGAAATCGGCCGCTGCAATGCTTGAGATTAAGAGCAAATTCTAACCTAACTGCTGATTTGTATGGGATGTGAAATGATCAAGAAATGGTTGGGAGCCGTCAGCGTGATGCTGGTCATGCTGGTTTCCACGGCATGTGAGACAACCCAGCCCGCTGTGACCAACGCACCTGTTGGCAAACCGCAATCCGTTGGCACGGTGACCGTCCGTGCTGGTGACAAGATCAAGGTGGAGTTTTCCGGAGTGGGAAGCGTCGAAGCGGCTGGACTCAAGACCGTGGAGACGGAAGTCAAAGAGGACGGCAACATCTCTTTGGAGTTGGTCGGACTCGTCAAAGTTGCGGGCAAGTCTCTTGGTGACATTGAAAAGGAAATCAAGGCGGCGTATGTCCCGAAGTATTTCCTCAATCTCAATGTCGTCGTTACCGGGCCGGACAAGGTTTACTATGTGGGCGGACAGGTGAAACAGCCGGGACGTCAGCTTTATATCGGCAGGGTCACGGTCCTTCAGGCAATTCAAACGGCTGGAGACTTCACCGACTATGCGGACAAGACGAAGGTCGTTTTGACCCGCCCGGGGGGCGAGCGCCACGTCATCAACTGCAAGAAGGCGAAACAGAACCCGAAGCTCGACCTGGAGGTCTATCCACAGGACCGGATCGACGTGCCTCAGGGTTTCTGACCGATGATTCAGCTTACTCCGGCTGATGCAACTTTGGCGGACACCGAACAGGTGATCCGCCATTTTCCTTTCCGGATCGGGCGCTCCGCCGGGAACCACTGCCGGATCGAGCGACATGGGGTTTGGGATCAACACGCTGTGGTCGAACTTGAGCTCGGCCGACCGACGTTGATCGCCTGCGGCAGCGGCAGCCTGTTGGTGAATGGCGAAGCGGTCACTCGTCACATCCTCAGGAGCGGGGATTTGGTTGTGGTTGGCTCTGTGCGTTGGCTTGTTTCGTTGACGTCGGCACAACAAAAGGCGGCCGCGTTTTCGCAGGCCGTTTTCTGGTTGGTCTTTGCCGCGTTGTTTGCGGCGCAGGTTTTCGCGATCTACCGCCTGACTGATCAGTGACGGAAATGGCGATGCCCGGTGAAGGCCATCGCCATGCCTCGGTCGTCCGCGGCGGCAATGACCTCGGCATCACGGACTGAACCTCCTGGCTGGATGGCTGCCGTTGCACCCGCTTCGGCGGCGGCGATGAGTCCATCGGCGAACGGGAAGAACGCGTCACTGCATACCACGCTGTTCTTCAGCGACAGCTTGGCTTCGCCCGCTTTCCACACGGCGATCCGGCTCGAATCCACCCGGCTCATCTGGCCCGCACCGATGCCGAGGGTCTGTCCAGCGGCGACATAGACGATCGCGTTCGACTTCACGTGCTTCACTGCGCGCCAGCCGAAGAGCATCGCTTCGATCTCCGTCGCGGTCGGTTGTCGTTTGGTCACGATCTTCAGATCCGAGGCCGTCGTGATCCGGGTGTCACGCTCCTGAACAAGGAACGACTCAACGCCTACGCTGCGGACGTCCATTCCAGCGTTGACCATCGGGAACCGGGCCATCTTCAGCAGCCGCAGGTTCTTCTTCTTCTGAAGCACCGCCAATGCCTCCGGCGTGAATTCGGGCGCGACGATCACCTCGCTGAAGATCTCCGCGATCGCTTCGGCACAGGCGGCGTCGAGCGGCTTGTTCACCGTGATGATTCCGCCGAACGGCGCTTGGCGATCCGTCGCGTAGGCCCGGTCCCACGCTTCGCGTAGGTTCATGCCTTGGCCGATGCCGCAGGGGTTTGTGTGCTTGAGGATGGCCAACGTCGGTCCGTCATGGCCGAACTCGTTGATCAGTTGAGCCGCGGCGGTCAGATCGAGAATGTTGTTATACGAAAGCTCCTTGCCGTGCAGTTGCGTGAAGTGTTTCTGGAATCCTCCGTAGAGCGCGGCTTTCTGGTGGGGATTCTCACCGTAGCGCAACGGCTGCGCGATCGGCGAATGGACTCGCAAGGTCGATGGAAGGTTGTTCTGCGCGATGCCGAAGGTCTTCTCCAAGTGGGTGGCGATGGCCGAATCATATGCCGCAGTCCGTGCGTAGACCTTGGCGGCCAGCTTGCGGCGCAATTCCAGCGTCGTCTCACCCGAGTTCCTGACTAGGTTAGCCACCTCGGCATAGTCCGCCGGATCGACGATCACCGTGACGCTCTCGTGGTTTTTCGCCGCGCTGCGGAGCATGGATGGTCCGCCGATGTCGATGTTCTCGATCGCGTCGTGCAGTTCCACTCCCGGTTTGGCGACTGTCTGCTCGAATGGATAGAGGTTCACCACGACCAGATCGATCGGGCGGATCGAGTGCTGCGCTACCGTGGCCTCATGCGCGGCGTTGCCGCGCAGGTAGAGAAGCCCGCCGTGGATCTTCGGATGCAGCGTCTTCACGCGCCCGTCTAACATCTCCGGGAAGCCCGTGTAGTCGCTGAGCTCGATCGTTGGTAGTCCCGCTTCGCGCAGCGCCTTGGCGGTGCCTCCGGTGGAGACGAGTTCAACCCCGGCGGCGACGAGGACCTTGGCAAAGTCGATCAGGCCGGACTTGTCGGAAACGGAAAGCAGCGCGCGTTGGATTCTGGCCATAAGAGGGGCGAAAATCCGTTTCCTCGTCGGTCACGTCAACGCGAAGTTCTTCCCGTCCACTCGTCACGTTTCTTGCAGGCCTTCGCGGCTTCGCTTAACTCGTCGCATGGCCGCCGCATCACTCGCCGACATTGTCCGTCATTGCGACACCGCGCTCCGCACGTCGGAGATCCGCGACTACGACGGCGCGCACAACGGCCTTCAGGTCGGGAACGACGGGCGCGTGACCCGGATCGTGGCGGCCGTCGACGCCTCGTCGGCGACCGTGAAGAAAGCCGTCGAAGCCGGGGCTGATCTGCTCGTCGTGCATCACGGATTGTTCTGGTGCGCGACTGTTCCCTGGACCGGCAAGAGGCGTGAACTTCTCGGATTGCTGGTGAAGAGCAACCTCGCCGTCTACAGCTCTCATCTTCCGCTCGACGCGCATCCAAAACTTGGAAACAACGCGTGCCTTGCCGCGGCACTTGGCCTGAGGAAGGGTCTGCCGTTCCTCGTCAGCAAAGGCCAGCCGATCGGTCTCAAGTTTTCTGGAAAATGGCGCCGGGCCGAATTGAAGCAGCGATTGGAGAAGGCCGTTGCTGGGCCGGTGAACTTGTTGCCCGGCGGATCCGACATCATCCGCACGCTCGGCATCTGCACTGGTGGGGCCGGGAGTGAGTTGGTCCAGGTTGCCGCCGATGGTGTGGATGCGTTCATCACCGGTGAGGGACCGCACTGGACTTTCTCCCTGGCCGAAGAGCTTGGCGTGAACGCGTTCTATGCCGGCCACTACGCGACCGAGACGTTTGGGGTGAAGGCTCTCGCGGCCCAACTCAGTCGCAAGTTCAGAGTTCCCTGGAGCTTCGTCGACCACCCGAGCGGCCTATGACCTCTTGCACCCGCCACGTCACTTCCGTTTCGTGATGAACAGGAAGGTCCCCAGTTTCGATGCGGTGAGCACGTCCGGCACACCGTCGCCGTTCATGTCGACCGAGACGATCTGGGTGCCGAGGCCTGAAGCGTCGTCGATCAATCTTGGGACGAAGACGGCACCCCCTGCCGCCTTCGGATCACGGCGGAGGATGAAGGCATAGTTGACCGGCGCGGCCATCGGTTCCACGTCGCCGGTCGGACCGTGGGCCCAGCAACGTTTGCCGGTGATGACATCGGGCAGTCCGTCGCCGTCGAGGTCGGACATCGCGAGCGCGTGGGGCTGCGAGAAGGCGACCCCGTAGGTTTTTTCGTCGGCCCGCGTTCCCATCATCTTGTGCTCGATAAAGGAAACCGCGCCGTCCGCGCCGCGCGTCTGCTCGAACCATGATAGTCCGAATCCGTGGGCGTTCATGGCCGTCACGACGTCGTTCTTCCCGTCGCCGTTCACGTCATAGACCAGGATCTGCGCACCGCCCTTGTCGGAGCTGAAGATGAACGGGTGTTTCTTCCACAGTGTTGCGACCGGAGCGCCTTTGGCCGGTTGTTCCCACCAGCCTTCGTTCAGGACCAGGTCCGTCAGGCCGTCGCCGTTGATGTCCCCGGTGCCTTCGCCGTGGTAGTAATGGTTGAAGTCTCCCTTCTCGGTGATCGCGGTGAATTTCCACGGCGCGGTCGGCTCGGACCGGTTGGGCGCATACCAGCCCCACTGCTTGATCGTGTCGGTCGCGGCATTGCCGGAGATCGAGATCAATTCCGGGCTGCCGTCGCCATCGATGTCCGTGAAGAGCGGCGATTCGCCGAAGACGCGGTGCGCGACGAAGTGTTTCCTCCAACGGGCGTCCGGTTTGGTTGCGGCGGCTGCGCCTGGATTCTCATACCAGAACGCCTGATGGAACAGCACTCGGCCAAGCACGAGGACATCCGGCAGGCCGTCGCTGTTGAAGTCGGCGATGAACGAGAACATCGAGTCGGACGGGTTCTTCTCCAGTTCCTGCTGCTTCGGTTCGTAGAACGTGTGGCGTGTCTTGAAGTCCGGCCCGGCATACCAGAAGGGTCCCGACACCACGTCCATCTTCCCGTCGCCATTGATGTCGGCGGCGTTGACGCCGTCGCACCAGTATTCGGCGGTGAGCGGCTGCTTCGTGAACGAAACCTCACGCGGACCGCCGGCTGCGACCACCGACAGGGCAGGGGCCAAGGCTGCGACCAAGAAAAGTTGAAAGAGGGTCATGGCGAGGGAGGAGTTCGGAGGGTTGCTATGGAGCAGAGCCCGTTTCCACCCGGACTCGCAATGTGGAAATCCACGCGCCGGATCAGAACGGCATGAAGCCGATGTTGAAGGCACGTTCGATGAGCCAGAGGCCTGCGATCAAGGCGATCGCCAGCGAACCGGTCTGCAATGCCACGCGACGGTAGAACACCGTCGAGCGCATGAGGAACGCGACGGGCAAGAACACGGCCACGATCGCGAGCTGGCCCACTTCCACGCCGAGGTTGAAGCCGACCAGCGCCTTGGCCAACGAACCGGTGGGCAGGCCAAGTTCTCCGAGAACGGTCGCGAAGCCGAATCCGTGGATCAGCCCGAAGCCGAAGGCCACCATCCAGCCGCGTTCGCGAAAAAACGGTTTCAGGTTGTTCGCCGCGGCGATGATCACGCTGAGGGCGATGGTGGATTCCACGAGGCGCGAGGGCAGTCGCACGACGTCGAGCGCCGCGAGGCTGAGCGTGATCGAGTGCGCCAGCGTGAATGCGGTCACGACCTTGAGCACGTTCATGGCGGCCGGCTTGAAGGCTTCCGTAGGTCGCCAAGTCTGGAGCTGGAGGATCATCACGGCCGGGAGCAGCAGGGCCACGAGGAAGAGGATATGGTCGTAGCCCTTCCAGATATGCAGCACGCCTTCCACGAGGAACTGGTCGAAGCGTGTCAGGCTGACCGGCTTCTCAAGGTCCACCGTGACGCTCGGCGATGTCTGGCTGAACACGGCTGCCGTCGTGGTGGAGCCCACGGTCAGTTTCAACAGTCCGCGATGCAGCGGATCTTCTTCCCACAGCAGGCCGTAGATCAGCTTCAGCATGGATACGGTCGGGAAAATGTCCCCCTTAAGGCTCAGCACGGCGTAGCTGCCGTCGAGGTGCAGGCTGACTTTGAGGCCGTCCCAGCTCAGCGGAACCGCTTGCCCGTCCGCTTCGACCCGCACGCGCGATGAGAGGTAGCCGACGACGTTGGTCTGTTTGGCCTTCAGCTCGGCCCACGTGATTGCGCCGTCGAGATTGGAGTCGAGCGCGAGGACGATTTCGAGGTCGCGAAGAGCCACTTCGCAGGTGCCCATCACCTGGCCGTCGGCGACCGCGACCGTGAGATAGGCGTCGCTGAGCTTGTGGGCTTGTGCCGGCCCAGCCGCGCACAGGGTGAACAGGAGGGCTGCTATGATCGATTGGAAGCGGCGACTCATGGCTTGGCGGACGTGGCTGCTGTCATGGTCGTCAACTGATCCCTAAGCGTCGAGAGGACTTTGTCCTCGATCCTGCTCTTGGCCATCCAATCAAGTGCTGCTTGGGCTTCCGAAGGTCGGCCCGCGGCTAGGGCGCATTCCAGCAGCAGCCGCGCATCGGCGGGTTCGCGCTGGAGTTGCCAGTTCTCCAGTGCAAGCGACAACGCGCGGGTCTGATCGTTGCCGAGGCGCAAGAGAAAGCGGGCCTCCTCCCGTTGATGCACGGAATCCCCGCGTTGCCGCGCTGCGTCAAAGCGGGAGCGGAGCTCGGTCGTCATTCGATCCAGCTCGGACGTTCCGGATCTATCGGCGAGTTGTAGGCGGGCCTCGGCGAGGCGCAGGAGCGATCCGTCTTGTCGATCGTGGTTGGCCAGAAGGCGGGTCGCTTCATTGCCGCGTTTCTGGTCGAGGAGGAAATCAGAGTAGGCGCCGAGGAGGTAGGGATCGGATCCGGAAAGTTTCAATGCTTCGTGGAAACGCGCATCCGCTTCGGTGATGTGGCCGGTTCTGGCGAGAAGTTCCGCCAGTTGGGTCGTCGCCCAGAGACGTTGATCCGCGGGTGCGGCGGCGCTGCGGTCCAGAAGGCTTTCGAGTTGGCGAACGGCGGATGCCGACTGCCCGTTCAAGCCGGCGATGGCGGCGGCCGCGACGGTGGCGGAAAAGGATTCGCCGAGTCGGGCCAGCTGGATGCACGCGCGGCGGGCTTCGTCGTAGCGGCCTTGGACCGTGTCGATGGTGGTGAGCGTGAGCCAGGCCTGGGCGTTCGCCGGATCTTTGGCCAAGGCGAGTTCCAGATCGCGGCGGGCGGCGGAGAAGTCATGCAGGCTCTGCTTGATGGTCGCGCGGAGAACGAGGGCTTCGGCGGGAGCGTTGTTGTCGGTCCACCAAGGACGGAGGGCGGCTTCCGCGTAGCCGAGGTGGCGTGGGTCCGCCGTGGCGCGGGCATTCTGGATGTGTTCGCGGGCGGCTCGGGCAGCCAACACCAGATCGTCCGGCGTTTCTCGGAGCCGGCGGGACAGTTCGCGCGCATGGCGCATCTCGGGAGTTCCGGATCCAGCGGGCAGGCGCTCGATGATGGTATCGTCCGAGGGAGGGATGAAACCGCGGGTGTCGGCCGCGGCCGACAGCGCGAGGATCAGTCCGGCCGCCATGCTGAGAATCGGCTTCATTGGATGGGTTTGGAAAAGAGTTCGTCCACGAAGGGCACGAAGCACACGAAGGGGAGGCGTTGGCCTTGGAACCTGGTGAACTTCGTGGCCTTCCTGGACGGAACTTTGGAAAGGTTGAGGCGGATCCCGGGGCACACGGATTTATTTTCCCGGGATCCGCCTTCCTGTCACACGACGAGGAATCTGACGCGGTTACTTGATCTTCACCGTGAAGTTGGTGCTGGTGACTGCGGGCTTTTCCATGGTGACCGGAGCCTCGCTCTTAAGCCGGAGGAATCCGGTGTTCGGCGACGGCTTCGCCACCTTGAGAGTGCGGGTCGACGGGTCATAGGCCCCGAAGGTGTCGACGAACGGTCCGTTCACGTTGCCCGAGGTCTGGGCGGTCACGGTGAACTGCGCGCTGTTCGGCGATCCCGGGATCGGCGTCTGCAGGTAGGGGAAGCGGCTGAGGAAGAACGACGCGTTGACCATGGCGCCGTCGGTGAAGGCCGCGTTGCCGGCGGGAGCCTGGCCGGGAGTGCCGAAGAGGCCGAGGGAGATGAGCTTGCCCATGGCGACACGGAGCTCGATGTCGACGACGTCGTCACCGGGCCGGCGGCCGTTGGGGAAGCCGGCGTTGTCTCCGGCGATCACGCCGAGCCGGTTCTGCGACGCGGCGGCGATGGCCGGGATGTCCATGTTGAGGCGCTGCATCTCGCCCGCGCCGCCGTCGGCGTTCAGGCCGGTGACACCGGTGACGAAGGCGGCGACGAGGTCGGTGCGCGGGAACAGGGTGGGCGCGATGGCTCCAGCCGGGCCGTAGAGAAGCTCGATGATCGCGGGCAACGTGGGGTGGGTGACGTAGTCGGCGAAGTTGGCAAGGTCGTCCTTGGGTTCGCTGGTGTTGAACTTGTCCTTGTCCCTGATGCCGATGACCACTTCGTTCACGAGGGGCATTCCCAGGCGCGACATCTGGTTGGTCTGGCCGTTCTGGATGAGGCTGGCCGTGCTCCACGCGCCGATGATGCCGCCGTTGGGGCCGGCACCGCGCAGGAATTCCTTCGGCAGCTCAAGCATGATGCTGGTGACGTTCTTGTCCGCGAGGCTGTCGCGGTTGGCGTCCTCGGGCCCTAGCGGACTGGTGGAGATGTTGATGAGGTCGAAGGTTTCGCCGAGGTTCACGACGAACGGGTCCTTGCGCTGCGCGACGAAGATCTTGGCCTTGTTGGTCGTGCCCGGGAGGTTGATCGAGTAGATGTATTGGTCGGCGTAGGCGTTGTAGTCGGGGAAGGTCTTCGTGCCGACGTAGTCCTGGGGCTTGGTGAACACGCCCGAGACCGAATTGGTGAGCGGTGTGGCGGTCCCTGACCGGCGCAGGCCCTGGATGACCGAGAGCGTGTAGGTCTGGTCGACGTTGAGCGACGCGTTGTTGCCGGCCGTGATCGGGCCGACGGCGAGGACGGGGACGGAGTTTGTGCGCTTGCTGGATCCGCTGCCGATCTCGAGGGCGATGTTCCTCGGAGTGTTCTGGAAGCGGAACTGGAAGGTCAGGTCTTCGCGGGCGTCGCCGGTGTTGTCGACGTGGATCTCGTAGAGCGCGTTGGTGTCGAGCTGGAAATAGTTCGGCCCGCCGTAGGCGTCCTGCAGCGGGATGTAGTTGGCGACCATGGTGACGTAGTTCGTGCGGCCGGCTTCGTAGCTGTTGAAGGCGTAGAAGTCGGCGCAGTCGATCTTCGGCGTCGACGTGATCAACGGCGCTTCACGATGGCTGGAAGCAAGCGCCGGCAACGTGGCGAGGGCGGCGAGGCCCAGACGAATTGGGGTCCTGAGAAGTGGGTTTTGGTTCTTCATGGCAGTTGGATGGGAGTGATTTACGGCTGTCTCCAATGTCTACGCCGGCTGGATGCGACTGGATGCAGGGAAAATTCGCTCGCGAGTTCGGGCCGCGTTTCCCAACATCGTGGCTTCCGAATCCGGGCTCCGCCCGACGACCATGAAAGCGAAGATCATCATTACTCCGAAGAAAGCCGTCCTCGATCCCCAGGGGAAAACCGTCCAGAACGCCCTCGACCACATGGGCTACAAGGGCGTCACCGGCGTCCACGTCGGCAAATATATCGAGATCGACTTGGCTGCGGGCACCGACAAGGCCGCCGCGCACAAGGCTCTGAACGATGCGGCCCATAAGTTCCTGAGCAACCCCGTCATCGAGGACTACCGGCTCGAGATCGTCGACTGACCATGAACTTCGCCGTCCTCCAATTTCCCGCCTCCAACTGCGACCAGGACTGCGTCCACGCCGTCCGTGTCCTCGGCCACGAGGCCCGGCTCGTCTGGCACAAGGACACAAGCCTTGGTGTCGTCGACGCCGTCATCGTTCCCGGCGGCTTCAGCTACGGCGACCACCTGCGCTGCGGCGCCATCGCGCGGTTTAGCCCGGTGATGCAGGCCGTGAAGCAATTCGCCGACAATGGCGGAATGGTCCTCGGCATCTGCAATGGCTTCCAGATCCTCTGCGAAGCCGGCCTGCTTCCTGGTGCCCTCATCCGCAACCGCGACCTCCAGTTCCGCTGCGAGCAGGTCTTCCTTAAGACCGACAACTTCTGCACGGCCTTCACCTCGAAGATTCCCGCAGCCAAACCCCTGATGATCCCCATTGCGCACGGCGAAGGCTGCTACTTCGCCGACGCCGAAACGCTGGCCAAGCTCAAGGCCAACCGGCAGATCCTCTGGCAATACTGCGATGCGAATGGCGCGGTGACGGAGGCCGCGAATCCGAACGGGTCCGTGCTCAACATCGCCGGCATCGCCAACGACCGCTTCAACGTGGCTGGCCTCATGCCGCATCCCGACCGCGCCAGCGAAGCCCTGCTCGGCACGACCGACGGCCGCTTTATCTTCGAGAGCATGATCGCCGCCCTTCAAGCGAAGTCCGTGGCCAAGGCTGCCTGAGCCGAACAGGCGGCGTAGATTTCTGGGAAGTGGCCGTTCGACTGCGGCTACTTGAACTAGAGTTGGAGTGTCTCTGTCAGACAGTGACGGGCATTCATCCAGGTAGGGCCGCCGCCCGTCGCGAGGCTCTCGTGGTCTCTTTCTCGCCCCCGTGCCCCGTATCCGTCCACGATATCGAGTCAGTCTCATCAGCCCGTAGGGCGAGTGAGGGGGCTCCATCGGTTCGACCAGTCTGTTCCCTCAGTAGAACTCATTTCTGGCTCTCCGCTAACGGCACGAACCGCACTTCGTCTGCCGCCAAAAACTCGCCGTTGCGCGGGCCGCTGAGATTGACGTAGGCGATCGACGAGCCTTGAATCGTGAGCGTGGTGAAAGGAACGGGCGCGTCGGGAGCCTTGCGACCGGGGATGGCTTCGACGGACTTTTTATCCACGAGTTTTCCGTCCTGATCAAAGGCCTCGACGACGGCCGGGCAGCCGGTCGAACCCCAGAGCACCAGCGTGACCGCAGACGCGCCGACACCCGGCAAGGTCATTTTGAGCGGCACGGCCTGATCGGTGGCCATCGCATTGAGGATGCCCTTGTGCCCGGTGGCGAGGTGCGGAAAAAATATCAGGCGCGGTTTCGCCGCCGGCGTGCGCTTGAGCGGGCCGGCGACTTCGAAGGTCACGCCTTTTTCCTCCCATTTCGCCACAGGCATCCCGATCTCCGCCTTCTCAAAGTCCACCACAGTCTCGCCGGCGGCTGCAGGCGGCACGGCGGCAAGAACCGCCGCAATGGCCGCAGGCGAGGCGAGCGGGCCGGGTGCAGGGGTGAAGGTGGTGCCGGCGAGGCAGACAACGGACACCAGGGCACCGAGAGCAATTGCGAAGCGGGAACACATGGCGGCGCCGAAGGGAGTCCTCCGTGGAAGCATCGGCCTCATGCGGAGCCCTTCGCTGCGAGGCCCCGCATCGTGCCGGTCGAGGACGCGAACTTCTCATCCTCGAAACCCATGCGCTGGAGCATCGAGACAAAGAGATTGGGCAGCGGATAGATTCCGCCCGGATCAAGCGACAGATGCTGGCCGTGGCGGAAACCACCGCCGGCGAAGAGCGTGGGCATGTTGATAGTCGAGTGCGCGTTGGCGTCGCCGAGGTTGGAGCCGTAAAGAATCATGGTGCGGTCCAGCAGCGTGTCCTCGCCTTCGCGGACGGACTTGAGGCCGTGGAACAGGCCCGCGAGCAGCTTCATGTGGCCCTCGTCGATGATCCTGAGCTGGGAGAGTTTCTCGTCGGCTTTTCCGTGGTGCGAGAGGTTGTGGTAGCTGTCGGTCAGGGTCTCGCCCGTGTCGGAGATGACCGGCGTGCCGACGCTGTTGAGCATCAGGGTGACTGCGCGCGTCGAGTCGGTCTCGAATGACAGGCGCACGAGGTCATACATCGCCTTCATCTTCGCCATGTATTGGGCGGGGTTTGTCGGGTCGACGGGTGGCGCGACCTTGACGACGGGCTTCGGTTTGTTTTCCCAGCCCTTCGACTCCTGCAACCGGTGCTCCAGGTCGCGCACGCTGGTGAAGTATTGTTCGAGCCGGCTCCGGTCCCGCGCGCCTAGACCGCGCTGGAAGTCTTTGGCCTGCTCGCCCACCGCGTCGAGGATGCTGCGACCGGTGTCGAGCTTGCGGATCTGCGCCTGCACCTGTTCGGGCGTGCCCTGGAGGAAAAGCTGGTTGAACACCTCGGCGGCGCTCTGCTCGGGCGGGATGGCGACCCCGGTTCCGGTCCACGAGAGACCGCGCCCGCCGCCGTTGACCGCGAGCGTGAGCGAGGGAAAGCGCGTGAGCGTGCCGATGCGTTCGGCGATCTGTTGATCGAGCGAGATCGTGTTGCGGAACGAACTGCTCGCCGGGTGTGGTGCGGCGGTAAGGAATGCGATGTCGGCCGGGTGCCCACCATCGACGTTCGGGTGGGACGCACCGCTGAACACCGTGAACTCCTGGCGGTGCTCCTGAAGGAGCTTCAAGTAAGGCGAGGCCGTGTAGTCCGGTCCGCTGTCCTTCGGGAAAAACAGGTCGGGTCGCAGGCCGAGATTGTTGCAGATGCCAAACATCCGGCGCGGCTTCGCGCCCGGCAGGAGCGGCGACGAGGCTTTGGCAGCGCGGGCGAACGGCGGCAGCATCGCATCGAGCATCGGCAGCGAGAGCGCGACGCCCGCGCCCTGGAGGAAGCGTCGGCGTGACATGGCACGACGGGTGACGATGAACGGGGCCTGGGACGTTGGGAAATTCTTGATCATGGCAGGATCATTTGTTCTGGAACAAACCGCTCTGCACAATTTCGTGGACGAGCGTGCGGACGCCGAAGTGGCTGGGGGCGGCGTTTTGAAGAATTTTCTCCAACTCCGGGCGGTCGGCGAAACCCACGGGAGCGCCGGTGGCAAAAGCCAGGAGCTGCTTGCCTAGGTTGCGGGCGACGGCGAGCTCGTCCTTGAGCACGAGATCCTTGAACTCGATCACGTTCTTGAACGGGCGGCCGTCGGGCAGTTCGCCGGCCGGGTCCACCGGGAGGCCGTAATGAAAGGCGAAGGCCTGCCCGCTCATGCCAAAGCCGCGCACGGGTGGAACAGTGTCCGCCACCGCCCGGTAGCGGTCGCGGCGGCCGCCCATCACGTCGTAGTTTTCCAGCGCGAAGCCGGGCGGATCCATCTTGATGTGGCATGAGGCGCAGCTCGGATCCTCGCGGTGCTTCGCGAGCTGCTGGCGGATCGTGACCGCGCCACGAATGTCGGGCTCGACGGCCTTCACGCCGGCCGGCGGCGGCTGGATTTCGACCCCCAGCACACGCTCGGTGATCCAGTGGCCGCGCAGCACGGGCGAAGTCGTCGTGCCGTTGGCCGTGACCTTCAGCACGCTGGCCATCGTCATCAGGCCGCCACGGTCGCTGCCCGCAGGAAGCGTCACCCGGCGCATGGCCGCGCCTTCGACGCCCGGAATCGCGTAGTGCGCGGCGAGGCGGCCGTTGAGGAACGTGAAATCGGAGTTCACGACATGGCGCGCGGGCAGGTCGGCGCGCACAAGTTCGGCGAAGAACAGGCGGGTCTCGTCGAGCGCCGCGAGCTTGAGCGGATCGTCCATCTCGTAGTCGTTGTAGATCGTCGAGGAGGGCGAGGTGTCGTCGATCTTCCGCAGGTCCAGCCAGTAGTCGGTGAACGCCTCGACAAAGCGGCTGGAGCGCGAGTCGTTGAGGAGCCGCTCCGTCTCGGCGCGCAACATCTCGGGCCGGCGCAGCTCGCCCTTCTCGGCTCGTGCGCGGAGCGCCGCATCGGGCGTGGAGTTCCACAGGAAGAGCGCGAGACGCGTGGCCAACGCCATGTCGTTCAGCCGGCCCGGCGACTCATCGATAAACACGAAGCCCGGCGAGGCCAGCACGCCGGTGTAGGCCGTCAGCATCGAACGCGCGAAGCCCGAACCTTGCGCGAACTCCTTTTGGAACAACCCGAGGAAGCGCTGCTCGTCCACTTCGCGCACCGGCCGCCGGTAGGCCGTCCGCATGAAGCCGCGCAGCAGTCGAGCCGCGTCCAGCTCCGGGCTTTCGGAGAAGACATCGACCATCAGTCCACTGCCTCCCCCACCACCGCGGCCGCCGCGCCCGCCGCCCGGACCACCGGGACCGAAGCCGCCAATTCCACCGCGTCCGCCACCGGGCGCACCTGACGGAATACCCTCCAACAAAACTCCGCCAGCCTTTCCCGCCTCCATGCGGCGCATGGGCAGATCACCGAAGAGGAGCTTGTAGCCCGTTGTTGCCGCAGGGTCTTCCAGCGGTCCTTCCACTTCCAGCCATTGGACCGCGTAGCCCGGCATCCCTTCCGCTGTCGCCAGCGGGTTGACGTATTGTTCGTCGGTGCCGTTGACCCGGGTGCGGAAGAAGCGCATGGCGTCGGTGCGGACGCTCTCACCGCCCGCGAGCTGTGCCTCGATTTCGACGATCGACGGATCGGGCGAAAAGTCTCCCACCCCGATAGGACGCGTCTGCCCGGAGTTCGTGGCGTAGAAACCGATGGGCTCACGGTTGCGGCCCTGCCAGATCTCGTCGGCGTTGGGCCGGTGCCAGACGGGCAGCCAGTAGGTCGCGGCCTTTTCCGCCCCTTGCCCGTCAAACATCCACCGCCCGATCCCACCGCCGCTGACCCAGACGCTGTAGCCTTTGAGGCGAATGCGATAGCGCCCCGAGGTCGGTGCGTTGAAGCCCCACGCGTAACCACCCGAATCGCTGAAGATGCTGGAAACCTTCCCTACGGCCTCGCGTTCGCGCGTCTCGGG